>NZ_JAIVFO010000040.1 GCF_029991245.1 Xanthobacter autotrophicus | reverse complement strand
GCATTAGGGGGCGGGGGAGGGGGCCTTGATCGCGGCGGTTGTGAGGCCGTGCGCAAGCTCGCTCGGCCCTTTGCGCCGCAAGGAAAGGCTTCGTCATGACGAAGAAGCTTACGCCGGCTCCGGCCTTTGCCAGCGAGGAGGAGGAGCGCGCCTTTTGGGAGACCCACGATAGCGCGGACCATCTCGACCCGGCCACGGCCGAACGGGTGCGCTTTCCCAACCTCAAGCCATCCACCTGCTCCATCTCTCTGCGCCTGCCCGTCTCGCTGCTGGAGCGCATCAAGGTGGAGGCGAACAAGAGGGACGTGCCCTATCAGTCGCTCATCAAGGTGTGGCTGAAGGAGAAGGTGGGGTGAGGGCCAGTCGCGAACTTGACAATTGGCGCAAATACCTTCTACGCAATTCCGTGAGCCAATGTCGTGGCCAGGAACAATATCATGAAAGTATTCATTAGCTGGTCTGGCGAATTGAGTCATAAGGTAGCAATGTGCCTTAGAGACTGGCTGCCAAATGTTGTTCAGACACTTATACCGTATGTCTCATCAGAGGATATCGACAAAGGTACTCGTTGGAGTCAAGATATAGCCGGAGAGCTGGCCGATTCGTTCTATGGCATACTTTGCGTTACTGATTCAAATATTGAGGCTCCATGGTTAAATTTTGAGGCCGGAGCGTTATCGAAAAGTATGGACAGCGCAAACGTATCTCCATTTCTTATTAATATAAAGAGAGCAGATCTTAAGGGCCCAATATTGCAATTCCAATCAACCATCTTCGAAAAAGAAGATATTAGAAAGTTGGTATGCAGTCTCAACAGAACTGACAAAAGAGAGTCGGTTAGAGGAGGCAAGGCTCCGTGATATATATGATGTGTGGTGGCCAACGTTATTTGATAAACTAAATCATCTTATAGATGACAATTCTAAAATAGAGGATTCTATATCGACAATAAAAAAAGAAGATAAAAATAATAGAAATACAGAAATTCTGGAAGAAATACTTGAGATATCTAGGCATAATACAAGATCAATATCAAATACAGACAAGATTTTGGCAGATTTAATTCAAGAAAATAGGCCATTTCGGGAAAAATATGCCGAATTCCGCCATCCAATTTTTAAGGATTTAGAAATAACATGGCTTGAGCTTAGGCAGGCTTTAATAGCTTCTTTGGTAGATGCTCCCGTTACTCCGGAAATTAAGAGTCAAATCGGAGCGATAAATAGAATAATTGAATACATTTCTAATCAGAGTCGGATTCGACCGCGTCTCTATAGAAGTTCTCAGAAAATGTTGGGAGAAGAGTAGCTTGTTTTTTATGTGGAATTGACAAATGAGGCGGCCTCTCCAGAGAGAGGCCGCCCCCTCCCCACCTACCTCGAAAACTTCTTGTACTGAATTCGCTTCGGGATCACCGAATCCAGTCCCAGACGGCGCTTCTTGTCTTCCTCATAATCCGCGAAGTTGCCCTCGAACCATTCCACGTGGCTGTCGCCCTCGAAGGCCAGCATGTGGGTGGCGATGCGGTCGAGGAAGAAGCGGTCATGGGAGATGATGACGGCGCAGCCGGCATAATCCTCCAGCGCCTCTTCCAAAGCGCGCAGGGTTTCCACGTCGAGGTCGTTGGTGGGCTCGTCGAGGAGCAGCACGTTGCCGCCGCGCTGGAGCACCTTGGCGAGGTGCACGCGGTTGCGCTCGCCGCCCGAGAGCATGCCCACCTTCTTCTGCTGGTCGCCGCCCTTGAAGTTGAAGGCCGCGCAATAGGCGCGCGAGGGGATCTCCTTCTTGCCGACGTAGATCACCTCGTTGCCGTCGGAGATGGCCTCCCACACGGTCTTCTTGTCGTCGAGCGCGTCGCGGCTCTGGTCCACATAGCCGAGCTTGACCGACTCGCCGATGGCGATGGTGCCCGCGTCGGGCTTGTCCTGGCCCGTGATCATGCGGAACAAGGTGGTCTTGCCCGCGCCGTTCGGCCCGATGACGCCCACGATGCCGCCCGGCGGCAGCTTGAAGGAGAGGTCGTCGATCAGAAGCTTGTCGCCATACGCCTTGTTGAGATGGTCGAAGGCGATGACGTTCTGCCCGAGGCGCTCGGCCACCGGGATGACGATCTGGGTGGCGGAGGGCTGCCGCTCCGAGGCCTTCTCCACCAGTTCGTCATAGCGCTGGATACGGGCCTTGTTCTTGGCCTGCCGGGCCTTGGGGCTGGCGCCGATCCATTCCTGCTCGCGGGCCAGGGCGCGCTGGCGGGCCTCGTCCTCGCGGCCCTCCTGCTGCAGGCGCTTCTGCTTCTGGCCGAGCCAGGAGGAATAATTGCCCTCGTAGGGAATGCCCCGGCCGCGATCCAGCTCCAGGATCCAGCCGGTGACATTGTCGAGGAAGTAGCGATCGTGGGTGACGATGAGGATGGCGCCCGGATAGGTGCGCAGGTGGCCTTCCAGCCAGTTCACCGTCTCGGCGTCCAGATGGTTGGTGGGCTCGTCCAGCAGCAGCAGTTCGGGCTGCTCCAGCAGCAGGCGGCACAGGGCCACGCGGCGCCGCTCGCCGCCGGAAAGGCGGGTCACGTCCCAGTCGTCCGGCGGGCAGCCCAGCGCGTTCATGGCCTGCTCCACCTTGGAATCGAGATCCCACAGGCCCTGGGCCTCGATCTCGTCCTGGAGCTGGGTCATCTCGTCGGCGGTCTCGTCCGAGTAGTTCATGGCGAGCTCGTTATAGCGCTCCATGATGGCCTTCTGCTTGGCCACGCCGTCCTCGACATTCTGGCGGACGGTCTTGGCCGGATCCAGCGGCGGCTCCTGCGGCAGGTAGCCCACGCGCACGCCGTCGGCCGGGCGGGCCTCGCCCGAGAAATCCTTGTCCATTCCGGCCATGATGCGCAGCAGGGTCGACTTGCCGGAGCCGTTGGCGCCGAGCACGCCGATCTTGGCGTCCGGGTAGAAGGAGAGGTGCACGTTGTCGAGCACCTTCTTGCCGCCCGGATAGGCCTTGGTCATGCCGTGCATGTGGTAGGCATACTGATAGGGCGCCATGAGCCGCCGTCTCCTGAAAAGGGATGCGTTGAGTTGGCGCCGTTCTAGCCCCCGCGCGGCGGCGCGGCAAGGGAATGGGGGCCCGAACGGGCGGGGCTGGATAAACGGAATGGGTCCCGAACGGGGCCGTGGCGACAGGGAGGACGAGATGGGTACGGATCATTCCCAAAAGGACGGGCACGGTAAGGTGGACTGGCGCGCGCACGGGGTGAAGGTGATCCCCGGCGACAGCCTCGATCCCAACACCGCCCAGACGCCAGGCATGAACCGCGCCGCCGCCATCAACCGGGCGCGGGCGGGGGCGGAGAAGATCTGGGCCGGCACGGTGCACATCCATCCGGATGCCAAGACCGGGGCGCACCACCATGGCGACCTGGAGAGCATCATCTACGTGGTGAAGGGCCGCGCCCGCATGCGCTGGGGCGAACAGCTGGAATATGTGGCCGAGGCCGGCCCCGGCGATTTCATCTTCGTGCCGCCCTACGTGCCCCACCAGGAGATCAACGCTTCCCCGGACGAGGTCCTGGAATGCGTCCTGGTGCGCTCCGGGCAGGACCCGGTGGTGGTAAATCTCGAGATCGAACCGGTGGAGAAGCCCGAGGCGGTGAAGTGGATCGACCCCATTCATCGCGAATGAGTTTTACTAACACTATAGGATTATTGGTATTTTCAGGTTCTGAGACGGGCCTTGCGCGAAGCCTGTGGACAAGTTGGTGTGATGCCTGTTGCATTCTGCGTGGGGTTTTGGCATACGAACGCACCGCCGCGACGCACTGCGACGCCGGCAAAATGGATGCGGGTGTAGCTCAGGGGTAGAGCACAACCTTGCCAAGGTTGGGGTCGTGGGTTCGAATCCCATCGCCCGCTCCAAATTTTCCCAATAAAATCAGATACTTAGTAAACGCCCTTAGGGGCATTTTCTGCTTAGATTTGCCCGCGAACGCGATATTCTGAGCAGAATCTATGCTCCCGGAAGAAAATTCTCGGATGCCATGGCGTGCGTTCGGCAGCTTTCTAAGCGGCGGCGCTGCACTGATGCGCTGCGCATGGCGGCGCCCGGAACGGCCGCGATGCAAAGCCCGTCTGCAACTCTCGACGTAGCCGCAACTTTGGGTATCAATATCCAGAAGCTACTCAACACGCCGGAGCCCGAATGGCTGCGCCGTTTTCCACCTCGATCGAGTTGCGCCATCTGCGCTATTTCGTGGCGGCCGCCGAGCACGGAAGCTTCCGCAAGGCCGGGGTGGCACTCGAGGTCAAGGAATCGTCCATCAGCCGGAGCGTCCGGAATCTGGAGGATGAGATCGGCGTCTCGCTGTTCATTCGGCATTCAAGCGGGGTGAACCTCACTCTGGCGGGGCAAAGATATCTCAGCCGGACACGCCAGGCGCTGGATCAGATTCGCGAGGCCAACGAGGAGGCCGCGGCGTTCGGCCGGGCGGAAGAAGGGCACCTGAGGGTTGGGCTGTTCTCGAAGCTGGCCTCCGGCTTCCTGGCCGACCTGTTCCACCGGTACGACCAGCGCTATTCCGGCGTGCATATCGATTTCGTGGAAGCCCCTGCGGAGAGCCATGCGGCCGCGATACGGCGGTTCGATCTCGATGCCGCTTACATTCTCGGCCGGCAAGGCTGGGCGGACTGCGATGCTATCCCTCTCTGGAGCGAACCTTTGTTCTTCGCTTTGCCGCGCCTGCACCGGCTGGCCCAGAGCAGGACACTCTCCTGGCGCGATCTCGTCGATGAGACCTTTCTCGTGCGCACCCAAGGCTCGGGCAACGAGGTGCGCGGGTTCCTTGAACGCAAGTTCCGGGAACTCGACATCTCGCCGCGCATCAGCTCACAGCAGCTTGCCCGTTACAGCCTTCTTGGCCTCGTCGCCACGGGGCGCGGGATTGTGCCGGTGCTGGAATCCGAGACAATTATCAGCGTACCGGAAGTGGTGTACCGGCCGCTCGTCGGCGAGGTGATCCCGTTCTCGGTGATCTATTCGCCGAAGAACGATAATCCGGCGGTGCGCACCTTGCTCAGCCTCACACGGAGGATGGCCCAGGAGCGGGCTGCGACGCGCTGATGCTCGCGGCGCTGCCAGTCTCGCGGCGGGCCTTGGCGAATTCTCGATCGGTGGCGATGAAGCGCTCCAGCATTGGCGCGATAAGCTTCACGGGATCCGGAGTGGGCTGACCGGTTTCCCGCGCGAGCACCTCGGCATAGGCAACAAGATCGCGGTGCAGCGCGCCAGGTAGTGACAGCGCCACCTTCACCGGCTTGTCGTTCGTGATCGGTCCAAGTTTCAGCTTCGCCATGGTCAGTACCTGTAGGGTTCGAGCACGAGGTCACGCGTCACCATCACCCGCACCGGGAATCCCGGCCGGATGGTCAGGGTGGGCGCGACCTGCAGCTGCCGGCGGATGATCTCCTGGCCGGCATCGTTGATGGTGTCCTGCGCCCCACTCTGTAGCGCCTGGATCAACGCGTCCTGGTCATCCATCGCGAGTTCGGCGCTGACGGAGAGCAGCGTCGATAGCCCGACCGCCTTGGCGAGATCCCACCAGTGCATGTCGACGCCGTCTTCGAGGCCGGCATAACCCTGCGCATCCGTGCCGGGCTGGCGCTCCAGCACGATGGAGCGACCATTGGGGAAGATCAGCCGGTTCCAGACCAGCAGGATCCGGCGCTGGCCGAAGCCGACGCCATTGTCGTACTGGCCGAGCAGCCGGGTCCCCTGCGGGATGATCAGGATGCGGCCGGTCGGGCTGTCATAGACGTTCTCGGTTACCTGCGCGGTGATCTGGCCCGGCAAATCGGAGCGAATGCCGGTGATGAGCGCGGCGGGGATGACGGCGCCTGCTTGCAGCACATAGGGCGATGCCGGCGCCATGACACGGTCGGAGGCGACCACGCGCCGATCGACGGCGGCATTGAGGAAGGCAAGCTGGCGATCCTGGGGTGAGGACGTGCCGCCCGTTCCTGCCGAGCCAGGGCCGCTGAAGCCGGAGGCACCCGTCACTGACGACGCCGGCGCGCGGGCCTGCGCAGCCTGGAAGAATACGCGACTGGTCCGCGCGGCTTCCTGCTCGGCGAGACGACGCTGCTGTTCGGGGTCGACCTGCGGCGCGGTCATTGTCGGCGGCACCACGGGCTGGCCGCGATTCTGCGCATCAAGGATCGGCCGGCCGAGATCGCCGGGCAGCGGCGGACCCAGGATCGGCCCGGTGTAGTCCCGTGGCAGGCCGGCAAGGCCATCGGCCGTGGAGCGGTTCTGGGTGGAATAAAGCTCCTCGCCGCCAGTGCCCTTGTCGCGACCCTGCAGCGCATAGATCAACGCGCCACCAATGCCGAGGCTAACAACCAGCCCGGCACCGGCCAGCACCTTGCGGGAGAGACGCGTGACGCGGGGCGGCTCGGGACGCAGCCGCATGGCGGCGGCGTGATCGGTGGCCGGAGCGGCAAGATCAGCCTCAATGTCATGATGATCCGGATTGCTCATGATGCGGGCCTCCCGTCCGCGCGCTCGATCCGCACTTTCTGCGGACGCTCGCCGCCACCGAGGCGCAGCTCGGCCGCACCGAACAGCCGGTCGACGATCAGGATGTTCTGGTGGATGCGGCTATTGACGATCTGCGCTTCCCCATCGGCGCCGATGACAAAGAGCGGCGGCATCTCGCCCTGTACGATGCCGCGCGGAAATTCGATATAGACCTTACGCCCATCGTCATAGACGGCCATTGGCCGCCAGGGCGGCGTGTCGCCGGTGAGCGCGTAGCGATAGTTGCGAGCCGCGAAGCTGGGGATGACCGGTGCCGCCGGAACGCTGGCGCGCTGCGCTCCCGGAACCTGCGGATAGGCCCAGGCGACGGCCGGCATATAGGGCTTCTCGCCAGCCCGCAGCTCGATCATGTAGCTGCGCCTATCGGTGGTGATGACGAGATTGGTGGCGATGTCCGCCCGCGTCGGCTTTACCAGCACATGGACGCGCCGGTTCAGACCCTCGCCGCTCTCGGTGTCGCCGATGATCCAGCGGGCGGTGTCGCCCGCCGCGATGGGGCCGGCGCCGGTCAGGCTCTCGCCCGGCTCCAGCGCGATATTGGTGATCTGGCCGGGTGCTGCATAGACCTGATAGAGCGCACCCTCGCTCCACGGATAGATCTGGATGGCGTTGTAATAGCCCTCGCGGCGCGGCTCCACGCGGGCCGCCGCATTGGCGTTCTCGACGCGGGCGACGGGCGTTTTGGCGTCCGTGCCGCCCTTGGCCGGCGTCCAGGCGGGCGGCGTGTGGAGCGGGCGCGGCCGGTCATCCGCAACCACTGTCGGCACCGTCGGCAGCGCCGGCACCTCACTGTCGTAGCTGATCTGTGGCGGCTTCGGTGCCGATGCGCAACCGCCCAGCATCGTCGCCGAGAGCAGGAGAACCGCAAAGGCGGATCGGCGGAAAGCCGGAGATGCGGGCTTACGGAGAGACGTGTTCACTGGCTCATCTCCCGCGACCAGCTGATGGCGTTGACATAGATGCCGAGGGGATTGGTGCGCAGGCGCTCGGCATCGCGCGGCGGCTGGATCACCAGCGTCAGGATCGCGCTCCAGCGCTCAGCGGCGGCGAGCTGGCCGTTCTCATAGCGCCGCTCGACCCAGGCGACGCGGAAGGAATCCGGGGAGGCCCGGATCACGCTGGAGACCTCAACCGCGATCTGCTGCTTGCCCACCCGGGTGAAGGGGTCATTGGCGCGGGCATAATCGTTGAGCGCGGCGGCGCCCCGATCGGTGGTGAACTCATAGGCCCTGAGCCAGTTCTGCCGCACGATCACGGGATCGGCCGGCAAGCTGCGGACCTGCTCGATGAAACGGGCAAGATGCCACGCGATCTGCGGATCGGTTGGGCGATAATCGCCGGTTGCAGGCCCTACGGCCTGCGTCTGTCCAAGACGATCCACCTCGACCACCCAGGGCACGACGGTGCCCCTCGTCGACTGCCAGATCAGCGCCGAGGCAAAGCCAGCCGAGAGGAACAGGCTGCCAAAGGCCATCAGCCGCCAGTTCTTGGCCTGCACCCGGGCCGAACCGATGCGCTCGTCCCAGACTTGTGCTGCCTTCTGATAGGGCGTGACCGGCTCGGGCGAGGTGCCGTAATGGGTCGCGGGTCGCTTGAAGAGGCTCATGTGCGGTCGCTCTCAGACAGGGAGACGGAAGAGCCGCCGGCATGGCTGTCACCGGAGCGCACAGCATGGGCGGCGGCGGAGACGCCATGGCGAAGCGACTGGCCGCTCTTCATGCGCTTGGCCCAATCGGGGATCTCGCCGGCCGAGGAAGCCGAGGCGGTACCGCCGACGGCATTCGCGAGCGGTGAGATGGCGGCGGAGCCCGCAGCCCGCGCGACGCCACCCAGTCCCGAGGCGACACCCGCCATGCCGGACTGGCCTGCCGCGCCGATGCTGTAGGCCGTCGCACCGCCCCGCGCCGCGGCCGCCGTCGCGGAGAGCGCCGCCCCACCGCCCCGGACGGCGAGGCTGGCCGCACCGCCGGCCGCCTTCAGCGCGCCACCGGCGGCGAGGCCCGTGCCGACCGCGGCCCCCGCGCTCAGCTGCGGGCCGCCGGAGACAAGGCCCGCGGCAATGCCAGGGCCGAAGATGCCGAGGCCGAGCAGGGAAAGGGCAGCCAGCACGATGGCCATGGCGTCATTGATGGTGGGCGTCTGTCCCCCAAACCCCGCGGTGAACTGGCCAAACAGGGTGGAGCCGATGCCGATGATGACCGCGAGCACCATGACCTTGATGCCGGAGGAGACGACGTTCCCCAGCACCCGCTCGGCCATGAAGGCGGTTTTGCCGAACAGGCCGAAGGGGATCAGCACGAAGCCGGCGAGCGTCGTCAGCTTGAACTCGATCAAGGTGACGAAGAGCTGGACCGCGAGAATGAAGAAGGAGAGCAGCACCAGCGCCCATGCAAACAGCAGGCAGGCGATCTGGATGAAGTTCTCGAAGAAGGCGACCCAGCCCATCAGGTCGGAGATGGAGTCGAGTAGCGGCCGACCGGCTTCGAGCCCGGTCTGCGCCACCTTGCCCGGACGCATCAGGTCGCTGACGGAAAATGCCGTTCCCGAGCCCTTCAGCCCAAGCCCGGCAAAGCTCTCGAAGACGATGCGGGCGAGGGTGTTCCAATTGCCGATGATGTAAGCGAAGACGCCGACAAACAGCGTCTTCTTGATGAGCCGGGCGATGACGTCGTCATCCGCGCCCCAGGACCAGAACAGCGCCGCCAGCGTCACGTCGATGACGATGAGCGTGGTGGCGATGAAGGCGACCTCGCCGCCAAGCAGACCGAAGCCGCTGTCGATATAGGAGGTGAAGACCCCCAGGAAAGTGTCGATGACGCCAGTGCCGTTCATGGCTCAGCGGCCTTGGTTCGGCGCGGGATGCCCGAGAAACCGGTCGCGTGTCTGCGCCCAGACCTTCAGGCACGCGGTGTCCTGAGCGGCGACTTCACCCAACTGCTGGCAGCGGCGCTGCTCATCGCGCAGCGCATCGCGCTCGGCCCCGACGGTCCGAACTGGCGACAGCTCCGCCACCTTCTCCTCCCGGCTCATTTCCAGAACCGCCGCCGTGCCGGCGATGGCCACGAAGATCACCGCACCGAGCCGGGCCAGCTTGGCTGCGTCCATATTCGCCTCCCGTCAGTTGCTGAACATGCGGGCATTGCCGGCCTGATAGCCGGCGCCCGGAGTGAGGAAGCGCCGGCGCTGCTCGCGGCCCTGCTCGGCGGCGGTTGCGCGTTCCGCCTCGGAGAGCGCCGCGGCGCGCCCATTGGCGGACATCACCGCGATCAGGTCGGAGAGCTGCTGCGACTGCAAAGCGAGCAACTGGTTGCCGGCCTGCGTGGCCTGAAGCGCGCCCGTGGCGCCCTGGCTTTGGCCGACGAGGGTCGCCATCTCGGCCTTGTTGGCGTCGACATTGCCGACGACGCCGGCCTGCACGCGCAGCGCATCCTGCAAGCCACCAACCGTGGTCTGCCAGCGCGAGCGCGCACCGGCGACGAGATCGGCATCGGAGGCCGAGAGCGGGATGCTGCCATAGCGCTGCTGGAAGGCCTGGTCGATCTGGCCGACATTGAAGGCGATGCTCTGTGCCTGTCCGAGCAACTGCTGGGTGCGCTGGACCGATTGCTGGATCTGCTGCAGCGAGGAATGGGGCAGGCTGGCGAGATTGCGGGCCTGGTTGATCAACATCTGCGCTTCGTTCTGCAGCGAGGTGATCTGGTTGTTGATCTGCTCCAGCGCCCGGGCGGCCGACATCATGTTCTCCGCGTAGTTCCACGGGTCATAGACCGTGAGTGCCTGCGCGGGCGGCGACAGAACGGGTGACAGGGTGAGCGGCACGGACAGCAGCGCGACGGCGACGGTGAGCGCGCGCGGACGGGACAGCGTCATGGCTGCGTCTCCAGATTGGAGAGGTTGGGAAGGAGGTCGGCGGCCCAGCCGAGGCCGCGATGACGCAGCCAAGCGTCCAGGAAGCCGTCGCGACCATGCTCGGCGAAGATCTTGCCGATGGCCTGTTGGTCGGTCTTGGAGGACGCCGCGCATAGCGCCAGCGCCACGTCGGACAGGCCAAGCTCGAACAGCCGGTTTCCGCGCCGCGACTGGCAGTAATAGTCCCGCTTCGGGGTCGCCCGCGCGAGGATCTCGATCTGCCGGTCGTTCAGGCCGAAGCGGCGATAGATGGCGGTGATCTGCGGCTCGATGGCCCGCTCATTGGGGAGCAGAAGGCGTGTCGGGCAGCTCTCGATGATTGCCGGGGCAATGGCGCTGCCATCAATGTCAGAGAGCGACTGCGTGGCGAAGATCACGCTGGCGTGCTTCTTGCGCAGCGTCTTCAGCCATTCCCGCAACTGGCCGGCGAAGCCCTCATCGTCCAGCGCCAGCCAGCCTTCATCGATGATGATAAGCGTTGGACGCCCATCGAGCCGGTCCTCGATGCGGTGGAACAGATAGGCCAGCACCGCCGGCGCGGCCTCCGTCCCGATCAGCTCCTCGGTCTCGAAGGCTTGGACCGTGGCCGCGCCCAAATGCTCGGTCTCGGCGTCGAGCAGCCGACCCCAGGCGCCGCCGATGCAATAAGGACGCAGCGCCTGCTTCAGGTCGTTGGACTGCAGGAGGACGCAGAGACCTGTGAGGGTGCGCTCTTCGCTGGGCGCGGAGGCCAGCGATGTCATTGCCGTCCAGATGTGTTCCTTCACCTGCGGCGTGATGATAACGCCTTCGCGGGTGAGGATGGCAGTGAGCCAGTCGGCGGCCCAGGCGCGCTCGGCAGCCTCATCGATGCGCGCAAGCGGCTGGAGCGAAACGCCATCCGCGTTCCCCTCGCTGAGACCGCCGCCGAGATCGTGCCAGTCCCCGCTCATGGCAAGCGCCGCGGCCCGGATCGAGCCCCCGAAGTCGAAGGCGAAGACTTGGGCTCTCGGATAGCGCCGGAACTGCAGCGCCATCAGCGCCAGCAGCACGGACTTGCCCGCGCCGGTCGGGCCCACCACGAGGGTATGGCCGACATCGCCCACATGGAGGCAGAACCGGAATGGTGTCGAGCCCTCGGTCTTGCCGAACAGCAAAGGCGGTGCATCGAAATGCGCGTCGCTGCTCTCGCCCGCCCACACCGCTGAGAGCGGGATCATATGGGCGAGATTGAGCGTCGAGATCGGCGGCTGGCGGACATTGGCGTATACATGGCCGGGCAAGCTGCCCAGCCATGCATCGACCGCGTTGATCGTCTCCGAAATCGCCGTGAAGTCGCGACCCTGGATAACCTTCTCGACCCTCCGCAGTTTCTCGTCGGCGATGCGGGGATCAGCGTCCCATACCGTCACGGTCGCGGTGACATAAGCGATGCCGGCATGGTCTGCGCCAAGTTCCTGCAGCGCGAGGTCGGCATCTTCAGCCTTGTTCGCGGCATCGCTGTCCACAAGGACGGAGGCCTCGTTGGTCATCACCTCCTTCAGGATCGCGGCGATGGATTTGCGCTTGGCGAACCACTGGCGGCGGATCCTGGTGAGCAGCCGGACCGCATCCGTCTTGTCGAGCAGGATCGCCCGGGTCGACCAGCGATATGGAAAGGCCAGCCGGTTCAGCTCATCGAGCAGGCCGGGCGTCGTCACCGTGGGAAAGCCGGTGATGGTCAGCACCCGTAGATGCTGGTTACCAAGGCGCGGCTCCAGCCCCCCGGTGAGCGGCAGATCGGCGAGCGGCGCATCGAGATAGATCGGCGTCTCCGGCACGCGGACACGGTGCCGATGCGTCGACACACAGCTGTGCAGATAGGTCAGCGTCTCGCCGTCATCGAGCCAGCGGCATTCTGGCATGAAGGCGTCGATGAGGTTGAGAAGTCGATCGGTGCGGTCGGCAAAGCCCCGCAACGTCTCATGGGGATCAAGGCCCGCCTTGTCCCGCCCCTCATAAAGCCAGCCTTCGGTGCGCGCCGCGTCCTCGGCCGGCGGGAGGAAGGTGAAGGTCAGGAAATAGCTCGACTCGAAATGACTGCCGGCCTCCTCGAAATCGGCCCGCCGCTCGGCATCAACCAAAGCGGAAGCGGCATCGGGGAAGATGCTCGCCGGATAGGTCGCGGCGGCATGGCGTTGCGCCTCCACGAAGATCGCCCATCCCGAGCCGAGGCGGCGGAAGGCGTTGTTCAGCCGCCCGGCGACCGCGACGAGCTCGGCGGGCACGGCGCTGTCGAGGTCCGGCCCGCGGAAACGCACTGTCCGCTGAAACGAGCCGTCCTTGTTCAACACGATGCTTGGGGCGACCAGTGCAGCCCAGGGCAGGAAATCGGCAAGGCGGCGGTTGCGGCTGCGGTATTCAGCGAGGTTCATCATCATGGCACCCCGCTCAGACTGAGAGATGCGCGGGGATCCGCAGATGCCGCCGCACCACCTCGACGAAGAGCGGATCACGCTTCGCGGCCCACACCGCCGCGACATGGCCAATCACCCCGATGGCCACGCCGACCAACCACAGGCGCAGGCCGAGACCCACGGCCCCGGCAAGCGTGCCATTGACGATGGCGATAGCGCGCGGCGCGCCGCCGAGCAGGATCGGCTCGGTCACCGCCCGGTGGACCGGAATGCTGAAGCCGGGGACCTCAATCGTGTCGGCCATCACACGAGCGCTCCGCCGCCGAAGGAAAAGAACGACAGGAAGAAGCTCGAGGCGGCGAAGGCGATCGACAGGCCGAACACGATCTGGATCAGCCGGCGGAAGCCACCGGACGTGTCGCCGAAGGCCAGCGCCAGCCCGGTCGAGATGATGACGATGACGGCGATGATCTTGGCGACCGGCCCCTCGATCGATTGAAGGATGGATTGCAGCGGTGCCTCCCACGGCATGGAGGAGCCAGAGGCAAGAGCGCTGGCCGTGGCCATCAGGCTGATGCAGGTGACAGACGCGGCCAACCGGGCCGCGCTACGGGCGCGATGGAGCGATCGGATCATGTGGGATCTCCGGTGATGACAGGGGTGACGCGGTAGTCGCCATCGGGGCCAAGGCCCTCGACATGAGCGAGTTCGGTGAGCCGGCGCGCCGCGCCGCGGCCGGCAAGCACGGCCACGAGAT
The DNA here is from genome assembly GCF_029991245.1 of Xanthobacter autotrophicus. Classification (GTDB taxonomy): domain Bacteria; phylum Pseudomonadota; class Alphaproteobacteria; order Rhizobiales; family Xanthobacteraceae; genus Xanthobacter; species Xanthobacter autotrophicus_C. The sequence continues at coordinate 18,720 of NZ_JAIVFO010000040.1, read as the reverse complement.
TGATGGTCTCGGCGATCAGCGTGCGGGGGACGGTGACGACGGCTTCCTGGATGAGTTGCTCCATCCGCCGCAGCGCGCCGATGGCGCTGCCGGCATGGATGGTGCCGATGCCGCCGGGATGGCCGGTGCCCCAGGCCTTCAATAGGTCCAGCGCCTCGGCGCCGCGCACCTCTCCGATGGGGATGCGGTCGGGACGCAGCCGAAGCGCCGAACGGACGAGGTCCGATAGCGAGGCGACACCGTCTTTGGTGCGCAGGGCGACGAGGTTCGGCGCAGCGCACTGCAACTCGCGCGTATCTTCAATGAGGACGACGCGATCGGAGGTCTTCGCGACCTCGGCGAGCAGCGCGTTGGTCAGAGTGGTCTTGCCCGTCGAGGTGCCGCCGGCCACCAGGATATTGGCGCGAGAGGCGACACCCTGGCGCAGTGCGTCGGCTTGTCCGGCGGACATGATCCCGGCGCGAACATAGTCCTCCAGGGTGAACACCGCGACGGCGGGCTTGCGGATGGCAAATGTCGGGGCCGCGACCACCGGCGGCAGCAGGCCCTCGAAACGTTCTCCCGTCTCGGGCAGCTCGGCTGAAACACGTGGGGCGCCAGCGTGAACCTCCGCGCCGACATGGTGGGCGACGAGCCGCACGATGCGCTCGCCGTCAGCGGGCAAGAGCCGCTCACCCGTGTCGGATAGTCCCTCCGCGAGTCGGTCGATCCACAGCCGCCCGTCCGGGTTCAGCATCACCTCGACGACGGAGGGGTCTTCCAAGTGCCGGGCGATGGCCGTCCCGAGCGCCGTGCGCAGCATCCGCGCGCCGCGGGCGAAACCCTGATGATGATGTGCTGCCGCCATGCCAACCCCGACGTGCCGGGGTCCTGACGATCTCATCCCGGGTGGGGATGATTAAAAGAGCCCTATATTAGGCCGGTTCAACAGGATTCGATCCGCGTCGCAGTCTGGCGTGCAATGACAGGCGAACGGCGGAACTGCTGCAGTGATCGGAAGCGGCATAGGAAGCCTCCGCTTCACGGCTTGAAGCAATGCTCCCTGTGCCAGCGCAGGAAATGGGGATGGGGCCGCTCGATCAGCCTGCGGGGCGCAATGGCGCGGCTCTACCATGAGCGATAGGATGGCTATCTATCAATCACGCATCCGCTATTATGTGAGCTATAGCGGGAGACTCTATCGCTCATGGCGTGGAACTGGACGCAGCACGGCTGGCCGCATTTTGCCTATGATCCGGTTGCCCTCGAACCGCTGGAGCGGAGGTTCCTGCTGCTCACCGGCGAGGTGATCGGTGCGGTCCGGCATGTGAGCGATGACGAGCGGGAGCTGCTGCGGATCGAACTCCTCAGTGACGAGGCCGTCAAGACCAGCGCGATCGAAGGGGAGACGCTGGATCGCCTCAGCGTGCAATCCTCCCTGCGCCGTCAGCTCGGCCTCGATACCGACAATCGCAACGTGAAGCCGAAAGAGCGCGGCATCGCGGAGATGATGGTGGATCTCTACCGGAGCTGGGCGGACCCTCTCGACGCCGACACGCTGTTCCGCTGGCACCGCATGCTGATGGCGGACAGCCGGCATCTGGAGATGATCGGCGGCTACCGTCGCCATGAAGAGGCAATGCAGATCGTGTCCGGCCGCCAGGATCGGCCGACCGTGCATTTCGAGGCGCCGCCATCCTCGCAGGTTCCGGACGAGATGGCCGCCTATCTCACCTGGTTCAATGGCTCGGCCACCGACGGTGAAACGCCCTTGCCCGCACTCACCCGGGCCGGGATCGGACATCTCTATTTCGAGAGCATCCATCCCTTCGAGGACGGCAACGGTCGCATTGGGCGAACGCTGGCGGAAAAATCCCTCGCCCAGAACATCGGGCAGCCGACGCTGATCGCGCTCGCCCATACCATCGAGCAGCATCGCAAGGCCTATTACGATCAGCTCGAGGTCCATCAGCGGACGCTCGATGTCACGGGCTGGCTGGTCTATTTCGCGGAAACGATCATCGCGGCCCAGCAGACGACACTTGGCCGCGTGGCTTTCCACATCGCCAAGGCGCATTTTTACGATCGCTTCCGCGACAAGCTGAACGAACGGCAGGAAAAGGTGATCGCCCGTCTCTTCCGTGAGGGCCCTGGCGGCTTCACGGGCGGCCTGAGCGCGGAGAACTACCTCGCGATCACCGGCACCTCCCGCCCCACCGCCACGCGCGACCTGCACGATCTGGTGGAAAAAGGCGCCCTGACGCGAACCGGGGAACGCCGGTATACGCGCTACCAGCTGAACCTGCAGGGTGCGCGCGGATAGTTGCGGGCGGCACGTGGCGTGCCCGTTTGGGGGCATTCGGTATCAAGGCGAGCAGCCGGGAACGGTGCCGAAGCGGGCGAGATGGCGCGCGGCCTTGACCCCGCTCACCCCCCGGACCCGTCGAGGCAATCCTTGATAGGCGGCTGCGGGTAGTGCCGCGGTTGGATAATCTCCTGGCGCCGATTCCGGTGGGGTGGGAGCGAGAGCGGCCAATTTTCACGCCCCCTACCCGCTTGGCATCGATTTTATCACAAAGCGGGCACCGTTGCGTTTTAGGCCAATTTGGCCAAAACTACCGAATGCATGTTTTGGAATCACGCCATGAAAACTCTGAGCGCGAAAGACGCGAAGTATGGCTTCGGCCGACTGATCGACATGGCTCGCGCTGAACCGGTGTTGGTCGCTAAGCATGGTCGACCAGTCGTGGTGGTGATGGCAGTTGAGGAATACGAGAGATTGAAGGTCGGCGACGTGGGTGGCGAGGACAGGAATTTGACCAAGAGCAAGGCAACCCATCCAACCGGCACTGAAGAGAACTGAGTTGCATTTATGGCAATGGTCACACCCGAGCGCGATCTAGAAGCGACCTTGGTCAACAAGCTCCGCGATCTCAAATATGAGTATCGTCCGGACATTCGCGACCGCGCCTCTCTGGAGCAGAATTTCCGTACGAAATTCGAGGCGCTTAATCGCGTCAGCCTCACTGACTCCGAATTCGCGCGCCTGATAGACGAGATCGTCACGCCGGATGTCTTCACTGCTGCCCGCACCCTTCGCGAGCGCAACAGCTTTACCCGTGATGACGGCACGCCGCTCAACTACACCCTCGTCAACATCAAGGACTGGTGCAAAAATTATTTTGAGGTGGTCAATCAGCTCCGCATCAACACGGACAATAGCCATCATCGGTACGATGTAATTTTGCTGATCAACGGTGTGCCGGTTGTTCAGATTGAACTGAAGACCCTCGGCATTAGCCCTCGTCGGGCGATGGAGCAGATTGTCGAATACAAGAACGACCCTGGAAACGGCTATACCAAAACGATATTGTGTTTTCTACAGCTCTTCATTGTCAGCAATCGAGATCGAACGTTCTATTTCGCGAACAACAATTCTCGTCACTTCGCCTTCAATGCGGAGGAGCGTTTTCTGCCGGCATATGAATTCGCGGATGTAGACAATAAGAAGATTGTCCATCTCGACAGCTTTGCCGAAGGCTTTCTCGCGAAGTGCACGCTCGGCCAGACAATCAGCCGCTACATGGTTCTGGTCGCAAGTGAGCAAAAGCTCCTGATGATGCGTCCCTATCAGATCTACGCGGTGAAGGCGATTGTCGACTCCATCGCGCAAGACTGCGGCAATGGCTACATCTGGCACACCACAGGCAGCGGCAAGACGCTGACTTCCTTCAAGGCATCAACGCTTTTGAAGGACAATCCGGACATTGAGAAGTGCCTCTTCGTCGTGGACCGAAAGGATCTCGATCGGCAGACGCGGGAGGAGTTCAACAAATTCCAGGAGGGCTGCGTTGAGGAAAACACCAACACTGCATCCCTTGTCCGCCGCCTGCTCTCAGACGACTACGCCGACAAGGTCATCGTCTGCACGATCCAGAAACTCGGCCTTGCGCTCGACGAAAACAGCAAGCGTAACAAGCAGCAGAAAAGGGATGGCAAAAAAAGCTTCAAGGAGCAGCTTGAGCCCCTTCGCGACAAGCGCATCGCCTTTATCTTCGACGAGTGCCATCGGTCGCAGTTCGGCGAGAACCACAAGGCCATCAAGGATTTCTTTCCTCGTGCGCAGCTCTTTGGCTTCACCGGAACACCGATCTTCGATCAGAACGCGGCTCACCAGAAGATCGAAGACACGCAGGCCAGCATGAAGACGACGGAAGACCTCTTCCAGCAGCGTCTTCACACCTACACGATCACGCATGCCATCGAAGACGGAAACGTGCTTCGCTTCCATGTCGACTACTTCAAGCCGCAGGGCAAATCCCTGCCGAAGCCGGGTGAACCGCTAGCCAAGCGGGCGATCATCGAGGCGATCCTGACTAGGCACGACGCGGCCACGGGTCAGCGGCGGTTCAACGCCTTGCTTGCCACGTCGTCGATCAATGACGCCATCGAGTATCACTCCTTGTTCGAGGCCATGCAGGCCGAGAAGCACGCCGCCGATCCGAGCTTCCGGCCTCTGAACATCGCGTGCGTCTTCTCCCCGCCCGCCGAGGGCGATCCTGACGTGAAGCAGATTCAGGAGGATCTGCCACAGGAAAAGGAAGACAACGCCGTTGAACCTGAAAAGAAGAAGGAGGCCCTGAAGGCCATCCTCGCGGACTACAACGCCAACTACGGTACAAACCACAAGATCGGCGAATTCGACCTCTATTATCAAGACGTGCAGAAGCGCATCAAAGATCAGCAGTGGCCTGATGCCGATCTGAAGAAGGCTTATCCCAACCAGTCGCACCACAAGATCGATATCACGATCGTGGTGGACATGTTGCTGACGGGCTTCGACTCCAAGTTCCTGAACACCCTCTACGTCGACAAAAATCTGAAGCATCACGGCCTGATCCAGGCCTTCTCGCGCACCAACCGAGTGCTGAACGCCACCAAGCCCTATGGGAATATCCTCGACTTCCGCCAACAGCAGGCGGCCGTCGATACCGCCATCGCCCTTTTCTCGGGCGAGGCGGCTGCCGAAAAGGCCCGCGAAATCTGGCTGGTCGACAAGGCCCCGGTGGTTATCCAGAAACTTGAAAGCGCGGTGCAGAAGCTCGACGCCTTCATGAAATCGCAGGGCCTCGACTGCGCCCCCGACGCTGTGCCCAACCTCAAGGGCGACGCGGCGCGCGCGGCCTTCATCGAGCATTTCAAGGAGGTCCAGCGGCTCAAGACCCAGCTTGACCAGTATACCGACTTGACTCCGGAAAACGCCGCCACGATCGAACAGGTCCTGCCGCGCGAGAGCCTTCTGGGTTTCCGCGGTGCCTATCTGGAAACAGCCCAGCGCCTTCGGGCTCAGCAGGGTAAGGGTGCGGACAAGCCGACCCCGGAGGCCGACCAGATCGATTTCGAGTTCGTGCTCTTTGCCTCTGCCGTCATCGACTACGACTATATCATGGGCCTGATCGCCCGCTATTCCGAGGCGACCCCCGGCAAGCAGAAGATGAGCCGCGAGGAGCTGATCGGCCTGATCCAGTCCGACGCCAAGTTCATGGACGAGCGCGAGGACATCGCCGCCTATATCGCCACGCTGAAGGCGGGTGAGGGTCTGAGTGAGAAGGCCATCCGCGAGGGCTATAGCCGATTCAAGGCAGAGAAGAACGCGGCGGAGCTGGCGGGCATCGCGGGCAAGCACGACCTTGCCTCCGAGGCGCTTCATGGCTTCGTCGATGGCATCCTGCAACGGATGATCTTTGATGGCGAGGCGCTGACCGACCTGATGGAACCCCTCGGCCTGAACTGGAAAGCCCGTCGGGTAAAGGAACTGGACTTGATGACCGACCTTATGCCGCTGCTCCTCAAGCGCGCCGGCGGCCGTGAAATCTCGGGGCTCAGCGCTTATGAGCAGTAAAATGAAATCGTCTGCCGCGACGAGCGGTGGGTCTGCCTTGGTACCGAAGCGGCGCTTCCCCGAGTTTCAGGATGCTCCAGCATGGAATTCGGTGAGCCTACGAAGGGCATCTGTTCCGGTTGATGAACGTGTTGGCGAAAAAAAGCTCACCCCGGTAAGCATTTCGGCTGGCATTGGTTTCGTCCCACAGGCCGAGAAATTTGGGCGCGATATCTCTGGCAATCAGTATCAGCTTTATACTCTGGTTCGAGACGGTGATTTTGTCTTCAACAAAGGCAATTCGCTAAAATTTCCCCAAGGGTGCATTTACCTCTTGCAAGGCTGGGGTCAGGTGGCTGCGCCTAACGTGTTCATCGCCTTCCGCCTCAAAGCCGGCTACTCGAACGGTTTCTTTCAGTACTGCTTTGAGCAGAATCAGCACGGAAACCAGCTCAAGAAGCACATCACGAGCGGCGCGCGAAGCAACGGCTTGCTAAACATCAGCAAAAACACATTCTTTGGAATAGAGATCGCAACGCCGACCCTCCTCGAGCAACAAAAGATCGCCGACTGTTTGGCTTCTGCAGACGCGCTGATCGCGGCGCAGGGGCGGAAGGTGGACGCGCTGAAGGCCCACAAGAAGGGCCTGATGCAGCAGCTTTTCCCCCAGGAAGGCGAAACCCAACCGCGCCTCCGCTTCCCCGAGTTTCGCGAGGCGGGGGAGTGGGAAGTTCGGACAATTGAAGAGATGTTTAGCCTCATTAACGGATGCGCCTTCAAGCCCGAGGATTGGCAAACGAGCGGGACTCCAATCATCCGCATCCAGAATCTGAACGACCCGTCCGCTGAGTTCAATTACTCCCAAGAGCCAGTGCCAGAACGAAACCGCGTCGAACCAGGAGATTTACTATTTGCTTGGTCTGGAACGCTGGGTTCGTCTTTCGGTGCTCGTATTTGGAATGGCCCGTCTGGCGTCTTGAATCAGCATATTTTCAAGGTGCTGATGGATGATCAGCAGGTCACATTACAGTTCGCGTTACTGGTTCTTGCGAAGGTTGAAGAAGAAATTGCAAGAAGGACGCATGGGTTCAAAGCTTCGTTCGTCCACGTAAAGAAGTCGGACCTTGTTAAAGTTGAGATGCTACTGCCATCGCCCCGCGAACAACAGCGCATCGCAGACTGCCTCACCTCCCTCGACGACCTCATCGCCGCCGAGAGCCGAAGGCTCGACACCCTCAAGACCCACAAGAAGGGGCTGATGCAGCTGCTCTTCCCATCCATTGGGGAGGCCGAAGTATGAGTAAATACAATAACTTGAGGTCGCTGGTGGCCCGGCTTCGTGACGATCTCAACAACCCCACGAAGCCGGTCTCGCTGCTATTGATTTTTGCCTATAACCGCACCGGCAAGACGCGCCTGTCGATGGAGTTCAAGGACGCAGGCAAGCGCAAGCATAAGACGAAGAACCCCACCGGCACCCCCGACACGCTCTATTTCAACGCCTTCACCGAGGATCTGTTCGTCTGGGAAAACGACCTCGAAGGCGACAGCGTGCGCCGCCTGCAACTGAACGACAAGTCGTCCTTCTTCAACGCGATGACCGAACTCGCGCTGGACGAAACAATTGCCCAGTACCTCTTTCGCTATGCCGACTTTGAATTTGACTTCACCTACAAGGAGCTTCCCGCAGAAAACGGGACTGTCTCCAAGCCGGACTACGTGAGTTTCCGAAAGGGCGACGAGACCAACATCAAGGTGTCGCGCGGCGAGCAGAACATCTTCATCTGGTGCGTTTTCATGGCGATCTGTGAGCGCATGCTCGACGGTCATGAATCCTATCAGGGAAAGAAGTACCTCTATATCGACGATCCGATCTCATCGCTCGATGACAACAACGCGATCTCCGTCGCCTGCGATCTGGCGAAACTCCTTCGTCGGGCGACGACGCGGAAAGATGGTGCGGGTGTGCCTGCGCCGATCAAAGTGATCTTTTCTTCGCATCACTCCTTGTTTTTCAACGTGATGTGCAACGAGTTCGGCAGGCGAATCGACGGCGAGCCAAGGATCACCCACAAGCGCTATTTCCTGCACCGCCCGGACGGAGACGGTGCCTACACGCTTCAGGCCACCGACGACACCCCCTTCTTCCACCACGTCGCCACTTTGGCGGAATTGCAGCATGCCGCCGATCCCGCCAAGGGAAAGCTCTACACCTTCCATTTCAACGCCCTGCGCAGTGTCATGGAGAAAACGGCGTCCTTCTTCGGGCATCGGAGCATTGCTTTTTGCCTTAAGAAGCTCAGTGAGGATGACTTGGCGCTGTTCAACCGTGCCCTGAACCTGCTCAGCCACGGCGCGTATGCCATCCACGAACCCACGGAAATGGGCGAGGACAACAAGGAGCTTTTCCGTCGCATTCTGCGCGAATTCATCACGCGGTTTGAGTTCGCCCTACCGGGAATTCTTCCCGCAACACCAGCGCCTGCGCCCGCCCCCGAGGAAGCACCTGCACAATGAACGACCAAATCCAAAAGCAGCTGGGCAAAACGCTCTGGAACATTGCTGACCAGCTGCGCGGCGCAATGAACGCGGACGATTTCCGCGACTACATGCTGTCTTTCCTCTTCCTGCGCTACCTCTCCGACAATTACGAGGTGGCCGCGAAGAAGGAGCTGGGGCGCGACTACCCCGATCCCAACGCGATTGGCAATGGCGGGCGTTCGCCCCTATCGGTCTGGTATGCGCAGAACCCCGATGATGTTGCGGCTTTTGAGAAGCAGATGCGCCTCAAGGCGCACTACATCATCAAGCCGGAACACCTCTGGACCAGCATCGCCCATATGGCGCGTACCCGGAACGACGAACTCTTGAACACTCTGCAGGCGGGCTTCAAATACATCGAGAACGAGTCGTTTCAGAGCACGTTTGGTGGCCTTTTCTCGGAAATAAATCTCGGCTCTGACAAGCTCGGCCGGTCCTATGCAGATCGCAACGCCAAACTCTGTACCATCATCACCAAGATCGCTGAAGGGCTAGCCGACTTCTCATCCGATGTGGATGCGTTGGGCGACGCCTACGAGTATCTGATCGGCCAATTCGCCGCCGGCTCCGGCAAGAAGGCCGGCGAATTCTATACCCCGCAGCAGGTGTCAGACATCCTGTCAGCGATCGTGACGCTCGACAGCCAGGAGCCCGCAACCGGAAAGAGAGAACGGCTCGCCAGCGTGTTTGATTTCGCGTGCGGCTCTGGTTCGCTGCTGCTGAACGTGCGCAAGCGCATGGGACCGCACGGCATCGGCAGAATTTACGGGCAGGAAAAGAACATCACCACCTATAACCTCGCGCGCATGAACATGCTGCTGCACGGCGTCAAAGACACAGAATTCGAGATTTATCACGGTGACACGCTGACCAATGACTGGGACATCCTACGCGAGTTGAATCCCGCCAAGAAGCCCTCCTTCGAGGCCATCGTAGCCAACCCGCCCTTCAGCTTGCGCTGGGAACCGACGGAGGCGATGGGCGACGATGTGCGGTTCAAGAACTACGGGCTGGCGCCCAAGTCGGCCGCCGACTTCGCCTTCCTCCTACACGGACTTCACTATCTGAAGGATGACGGCGTGATGGCCATCATCCTGCCCCACGGCGCCCTGTTCCGGGGTGGTGCCGAAGAACGCATCCGCACCAAGCTGCTGAACGACGGTCATATCGACACGGTCATCGGCTTGCCCGCCAACTTGTTCTACTCGACCGGGATCCCAGTCTGCATCCTTGTGCTCAAGAAATGTAAGAAATCGGATGATGTGCTCTTTATAAACGCGGCAGAGCACTTTGCGAAAGGCAAGCGCCAGAACCAGCTCACGGACGAGCATATCGCCAAGATCCTCGAGGCCTACCAGTTCCGAAAGGAAGAGGACCGCTATTCCAAGCGCGTCAGCATGGAGAGAATTGCTGAGGAGGGCTATAATTTAAACATCTCTCGCTACATCAGCACCGCTGTCGGTGAGGAGGAGATCGATCTGGCAGCTACGCAAATCGAGTTGGTGGATATCGAGAACCAAATCCGGGCGTCGACGGCGAAGCACAACGCTTTTCTTAAGGAGTTGGGTCTGCCCCCCCTTCCAGGGGCAGAGTGAAGAGCAAATGATCGCTCTCGGTCGAGGAATGGCGGAACATTGGGCGAGCGCCGAGGACATTCAGGCTGCGTCATTTTAGAACGACCGCATGAACATCCCCGATCAGGCTTCAAGAGCGCGGGCTGATTCCGCATGACTGCCTCAAAGTGGACGTCGCCAGTGCCGGCCAAACTTCAACTCCGGCCGCCCCCGTCTTTCTCCGATCCACCAACATCCTCCCCGATCTCCTGCCGCAGCTGCGGCCCCTTGGCGAGGCGCCGGCCAAGCGCGCGGGTGTAGGCTGCATAGCGCTCGGAGAGCTTGGCCCGCGTGGCCTGGGCGGCGGGTTCGGGCAGCGCGGGGGTGGTGGCGAGCCAGAAGCGGATGAAGGTGGCGAAGGCCTCGGTCGAGATGCCGAGATCCCGCTCCAGCCGCGCGAGGCGGCGATCGATCTGGCCGAGGCGCCGGGCAAGAGCGGCCTCCTGGCGCTCGGAGCTGTCGGGCGACAGGAAGGAGGCGATCGCGGCCTGGGCGATCAGGGACATGGACTGGTCGCGCTGGGCGGCGTAGTGCGCGAGTAGCTCCATGATGTCGGGCTCGAGATAGACGGAAATTTGCGCCTTCTTCGTGCGACCTGCCATGGCGATCAGAGCTCCATGCCGTCATTGGGATCGAGGCTGACCTGTCGAGCCACGCCTTGCATCAGGCCAGTCATGCGCCGGTTCCGGGTGGCGACGTCCTCCATCTCGTCGTCGCGATCCGTGTCGAACTCGAACTCATTCTCGATGGGTTGGCTTTTCTCGAGCGGTTTCACGCGGCTGAGCTCGGGCTGATGCCGGTGCTCGGAGCCGGTCGGGTCATCGTCGCGACCGTCGACGGCGAGGCTCCCGCCCGTTGCCTCCTGTGGCCTTGGCAACGGCAGCGTGGTCCAATCATCGTGCCGGACGGTCGAACCACGAGAGGGCGTTGGCGGCGGCAGGACCCGGTCCCGGAAGCGTGTATCCTCATAGTAGCGGGCCTTCTTCGCCCGGATCGGCGGGGTGCCGGCGACCATGACGATCTCGTCCGTGGGCAGCAGTTGCATGACCTCGCCAGGGGTGAGCAGCGGACGGGCAGTTTCCGATCGCGACACCATGAGATGACCGAGCCAAGGCGAGAGACGGTGGCCGGCATAGTTCTTCATCGCCTTCATCTCGGTGGCGGTGCCGAGCGCATCGGAGACGCGCTTGGCGGTGCGCTCGTCGTTCGTGGCGAAGCTCACGCGGACATGGCAATTGTCGAGGATCGAGTTGTTCGGCCCATAGGCCTTCTCGATCTGGTTCAGAGACTGGGCGATGAGGAAGGCTTTCAGGCCATAGCCGGCCATGAAGGCGAGCGCCGATTCAAAGAAGTCGAGCCGGCCGAGCGCGGGGAACTCGTCGAGCATGAGCAGCAGACGATGGCGCCCACCCTTCGCCTGCAGGTCTTCCGTGAGGCGCCGACCGATCTGGTTGAGGAGCAGGCGGATCAGCGGCTTGGTGCGGTTGATGTCGGAGGGCGGCACCACGAGGTAGAGCGTCGACGGTTGCTTGCCGCCGACGATATCGGCGATGCGCCAGTCGCAGCGCCGCGTCACCTCGGCGATCACCGGATCGCGGTACAGGCCGAGGAAGGACATGGCGGTGGAGAGCACGCCCGAGCGCTCATTGTCGGATTTGTTCAGCAACTCACGGGCGGCGCTGGCGATGACGGGATGCGGGCCAGCCTCGCCGAGATGCCCGGTCTTCATCATGGCGTCGAGCGTCGTCTCGATCGGCCGCTTCGGATCGGAGAGGAAGGCCGCGACGCCGGCGAGCGTCTTGTCCGTCTCGGCATAGAGCACGTGGAGGATGGCGCCGACCAGCAGCGCGTGGCTGGTCTTCTCCCAGTGGTTTCGCTTTTCCAGGGAGCCTTCGGGATCTACCAGGATGTCGGCGATATTCTGGACGTCACGCACTTCCCATTCGCCGTGGCGCACCTCAAGCAGAGGGTTGTAGGCGGCGGACTTGGCGTTGGTCGGGTCGAACAGCAGCACGCGGCCATGTCGGGCCCGGAAGCCGGCGGTGAGTTGCCAGTTCTCGCCCTTGATATCGTGGACGATGGCCGATCCCGGCCAGGTCAGCAGCGAGGGCACGACCAAGCCGACGCCCTTGCCGGACCTGGTTGGCGCGAAGCACAGCACATGCTCGGGCCCATCATGACGCAGATAGTCCCGTTCATACCGGCCGAGCACGACGCCATCCGTGCCGAGGAGCCCGGCAGACCGGACTTCCTCCCTTTCGGCCCAGCGCGCTGAACCATAGGTCTCGACTCTGGAGGCCTCCCGCGCCCGCGAGACCGACAGGGCTATGGCGACCGCGATGGAGAGGAAGCCGCCGGAGGCGGCGATCAGCGCCCCCCGGAAAAACACCTCCGGCGCATAGGCATCGAAAAAATACCACCACCAGAAGAAGGCCGGCGGGTAGTAGATCGGCAGCCCGAGAAGCGCGAACCACGGCGCGCCGAGCTGCGCCTGATAGCCGAGGCTCCAGGCCACATATTGTGTGGCGCCCGAGATAGCCGCCAGCACGATGAGCAGGACGGTGAAGATCTGCCCCCAGAGGATTTTCGTCGCCGACATGGTGGTCCTTTTCTCGGGTCAGAGGCCGAGGCCGCGCTTGCGACCGAAGCTCCAGTCGACGCCACCATCGTCACGGGCGACGCCGGAGACATGCTTGCCGAGCTCGCGCTCCAGAGAGGGCGACCAGGCCACGAGCTGGAAGCCGAGCCCGTCATCGACCATGGCGAAGCGACCGGACGCGAGCACCAAGCGCTGGCAATAGGTGCCGGCGACATACTCGCCGGTGCTGGCCTTGTTGAACGCCAAGCCGGTCTCGGCGGCGAGCTTTTCGCCTACGGCGTCCAGTTCCCGGCGGCGGAGCGTGTCGATGAGGTTGCGGGCGAAGACGACGCGCCGTCCCTGCCGCTCGGCGAGACCCTCGCGGACGAGATGCTCGGCGCGTCGGTCGAGTGCCTGGCTCACCTCCGCGCCGAAGCCGCCGTCCGAAAGAGCAACGGGGTCACGCGCAATGGCCTGCCGGTCGAGCCAGGTGGCGCCGGTAGCGGTCACCTGATGGGCGATATCCAGATCGGAGCGCACGGCGAGCGCGACACGCCGCTTGCCGTGGGCATCGTCGAACGTCCTAAGTTCGACGATGGAGCCGGCCGCGCCGTCACCGGCGGCATCGAGATCTGGCAGCCGGATGTGATGGGAGCGCCCGTCCACGCCATCGACGATGGCATAGGCAGAGCCGTGGAGCTCATCATCGAGGCCGCGCGCGACCAGCCGGCCGATCACCGGCACGTCGAGGCTCTCGGCGGCAAGGACGTAGCTGGCCGTGCCGCGCTCAATACCGCGTTCGGTCAGGGCGCGGTGCATGCGCTTGATAATGTCGCCGCGCTCCCCCAGCCCGCGCAGAGTGGCTTCCGCTTCCGGCTCAATCACCCACTGCGCGTTGCCGATCTCAGTGGCGAGGCCGAGCGCTTCGAGCCTTCTCAGACGCCCGATCTTCAACGCATGGTGGTAGTCCGGCTGCCGGCCGAGAACCGGCGCCATGTCGATGATGCCGCTCTCTCGGGTCTCGCGGACAAGCTGGCGGTCGAGGATGGTCCAGCGTTCAGCCTCGATCTGGCGTTCCAAACTCCGGCGGATATCGAGCTCGGTGCGCGGGCCGAGTTCCTGGGTGATCAGGTCGCGGGCGCGATCGCGCATGCCCTCGCTGATGTAGTCGCGGGAGATCACGAGGTCCTGGCCATCGTCGCGGCGACCCCGGACGATCAGATGCACATGGGGATGCTCGGTGTTCCAGTGATCGACGGCGACCCAGTCGAGCCCGGTGCCGTGGTCCTTCTCCATCTGCCGGGTGAGGTCACGGGTGAAGACCCGCAGGTCCTCCATCTCCAACGCGTCGTCAGGCGAGACGATGAAGCGGAAATGGTGACGGTCATCGCGGCAGCGCTCGGTGAAGGCGTCGACATCCACGCTGTCGCTCTCGGGACCGAACATCCGCGCCTTCTCCCCGTCGCGAGTGACGCCCTCGCGGCGAAGATAGGTGAGGTGCTGACTGAGGGAGCCCGCGCGGGCCGTGTGTCGGACGACGCGGGCCTTCACCACGGCGCCGCGCGAGAGCGGCGTGATCCGGCGGCTGGCCTGAAGGCTGGCGACCTGTCCGCTTCCGAAACGCGAGCGGTTGCCGGCGGCGATCTTGCCGGAGCGAGAGACCCCACCGCCGGCCTTCCGGGCCGCAGCGAGCGCCTGGGCGACGAAGGGGCGGGCCTGCTGGGCGCGGGTCGAGCGGATGCGGCCGGGACGGACGCGGAACTCGCGTTCATCGCTCATGGCGAAGCCTCGCAATGTGTAGAAATTTTTTGATTTTCAGCCATTTGCGTGGCGCGTGAAATGTGTGGCTTGGCTCCGCAAGGTGCCGAAGCCCCGGGCAAACGCAGGCAGAACCAACATCCCGACCGTCGCGCAATGTGCGCTCTTTTATCCTGCCCTCGTGCGGTCGTGGTTCCTGTCCTGCGCCGTCTTGCTCGCCACGGAACGCCAGAGCCCGACAGCATGCGAAAGCGGCCCCGCCTGCTCATGGCGCCCTCCGCGATGGCAAAGGTGCAACGAACAGCGCGTCCGATCGCGGCGCGAGGAACCCGGAATCGACTGGATTGCTGCGCGCGGGCGGCGTGGCGAACAGCGGCGCGTGGCGCCAGCTTTGCGCCATTGGCTGCACCGGTCCGGTGGCGCCGGCTGCAGACTCCTTGTCGATGATCGGCGCGAGAGCCGCGATGTAAGTGCGCGTCTCTGGCGGCAGCGGCTTGCCGGCAAGCGACGCCTCATAGCGCGCCGGCCCGGCATTGTAGGCCGCGAGCATGGCGCGGATGCTGCCATAGCGGTCATGGAGCTGGCGCAGATAAGCGGCGCCGGCGAGGATGTTGTCGCGCGGGTCGAGCGGATCGGCGCCGAGACCGTGATGGATGCGAAGCTCATCCCAGGTCACGGGCACGATCTGCATCAGCCCCATGGCACCGGCGGGAGAGACAGCGCGCGGATCGCCTCCGCTTTCGGCCCGCAGGACCGCACGGATCCAGCGGGCCGGAAGCTCGAAGCGCTGCGCAGCCTCGTCGATAAAGGCAGCGTAGGACGTTACCGAATACGCTGCAGTTGGTGCCATAGGTTGCGCGCTGGCAGAGCCAGGCGACGCACCGCCGATCAGCAGTCCGGATGCGAGGAAGAGCGCAGCGCGATGCATGTCAGCGTACAGCCGCGCGCCAGATGAAGTCGCCGTCGCCGGCTTCATCCGTGAACAGCGGCATTGCCCGCCCGATGACGGTGCCGCCGGAAATCGGTCCGAAATACCGTCCGTCGAGACTGTCGCCGACGTCCGGGTTCATCAGGAACAGATGACCGGCAGCGATACGCCGGCAGCCCTGCCAGACCGGCAGATCCCGGCCCAAGCGATCGCGCGGCAGCGCTTCGCCCAGCGGCACGCCATCGACCGTAATCGCCTCACCGAGACGGCAGACATCCTGCCCCGGGAGCCCCATCACACGCTTCAGCAGCGGTGTGCCTTCGCCGATATAGCCACGTGCGATGAGGAACGCGGCGAGCGGCGGCGGCGGCATCACCGCCACCAAATCGGTGATCTCGAGATGATCCGCTGGCTCGACCGAGTAGATCCCGACAGGAACGCTCGCCGAGACATTCCAGATCAGCTTGAGCGGCGTCGGCAGCGTGGCGGCGACGGCCACACCGACGCTGGCGACGGTCGTTATCAGCACATAGGCGGCGCGGCTCATTGTCCGCACTCCCGCCGCTTCAGCCACGCCTGATGGCGCTCAATCGTGTAGGCGCGCGGCTCGAAGCCGACGCTGGTGCGGTGCGCGACATGGCCCCAATGATCGGGGGCGACAGTGGCCGGATCGATGCCGATCGCCTCAATGGCGTCGATGTGCTGCAGGATTTTCTCGACCTTCGGCCAGCCATCCACCCGCAGCAGGATCTCGCCACCGGGCCGCACGAAGGGCAGCGTCTGGTAGCTCTCGCCTGGCGCCACGCAGCGCACGATGTCGAGGCGGGAGGCCACGGTGCCGAAGTCGTTCGACGCCCATCGGACAAACGCGAAGATGCAGCCGGGAGGGAAAGACAGGATGCGCCGGCGGCGATCCAATAGCTGCTCATGCGCGTGATGGCCGAAGCGGATCCAGTTCTCGATGCGCTTCTCGATATGGGTCAGCTCGACATGGGTCATGGCATCGGACGGGGGAACAGGTGCGAATGCCGTGCTTGCCGCACGGGGCGCAAACGCCGCGCTCATGGCTAGTCTCCAGATTGGGGAGGGAATTCGCGCGCGAGGAGGTCGCGCAGCATCTCGGCGACGGTGACGCCGCGCCGGAAGGCGGCGACCTTGATCCGCCCGCGCAGGTCGGGCGTCACATCGATGGTAAGCCGCGCGGTGAACGCGGCGCCGGGACGGCGTTCGGACGAGCCATCTGCCGCCTTGATCCAGTGCTCGGGATCGGCAGGTCGGGAGGCGAAGTCGCGGTGGATCGGGCGTTCGCTCATCCCGACGACCTCCCGAGGTCGAGACCATTGATCTCGGCGCTCAGCGCGGCGATCTCGCGCTTGGCCGGCCCGGCATCGTCTCGCTCGAAGACGAGACGTCCGGATTGCGCGGCCGCCGCAAAGGCGATGCGCTGACCGATGGTGCTGGCGAGCACTGGCGGATCGTGGTCGGCCAGCGTCTGCGCTGTCTCGCGCGCGAGAACGGTGCGGGCGCCGCAGCGGTTCAGGATGAACCGGACCAACATTTCCGGGCGGTAGAACCGCGCCTCGCGGATCAGCGCCAGCATCTCGGCCGAGGCCCATCCATCAAAGGGCGAGGGCTGAACCGGGATCAGCACCAGATCGGCAGCAAGCAAGGCCGAGCGCATCAGCCCGGCGACGCGGGGGGGTCCATCGATGACGATGTGATCCGCGTCACGCGCGAGCTCGGGGGCCTCCCGGTGCAGCGTATCGCGGGCGAGCCCGACGACACCGAACAGCCGTGGCAGGCCCTCGCGGCTGCGTTGCTGCGACCAGTCGAGGCTGGAGCCCTGAGGGTCGGCGTCGATCAGTGTGATCCGCTGTCCCTGCCGGGCCCATTGCCCGGCGAGATGCAGCGCTAGGGTGGTCTTGCCGACCCCGCCTTTCTGGTTGAGGAACGCGATGATCATCGATGCCCCCTCGATCGAGGGGGCGTCTGCGAGGGCCTGTCAGGCGCCGTTTTTCCAACCCACTTTGCACCCTGCCGGTGCTGATCCGCGGCGCTCGCAAAAGCGCTCGCGCGCCTCTGAAAGTTAGATTCTGGGTTAGACTCTAAGTTAAGGGAGCGATTTCCTGATGCAGAACAGGGAGTTAAGGCCTGTTTGGGTTCCTGATAGCACGAGGCACCGGTTCCCGATGGCACGATAGTCCGGGTTCCCGATAGCACGAGGCTATCCACAGGCTGTCCACAGGGCGCGGCTGGCTCGAAGGCCAGCAGCAGCCGGCCGCTGACCTCCACCTCAACGAACAGCATGTAGCCGGGAAGCGGCTGGCGCCGGATCAGATCCCTGAGCTCGAAGGCGAAGCGCTTGAACGGCGACAGACTGCCCGACTTCTGGTGCAGGTGCCGGAAATCAAACCGCCACCCGTCCTGTTGCCGCCCGCCATGCTTGCGCACCAGGCGGTATAGCCATCGCTCGAGCCCACCCGTCAGCCCGAAATAGGCCCGGTCGATGGTGAGCACGAGCGCGTCATCGAGCACGGCGCGGTAGAACCAGTCCGGCAGGATGAGGTCGACGCCGTCGGGCCGGCCGTTGCGGTCGGTGCGCTCCTGCCATTCATTGATCCAGGAGAAGCGTTGCCGGCGTCCCTCTGCCGGCTGGCGGATGGTGGTCGAGACCGTCGTGGATTGGAGACGGTCGAGCGCTGCCTTGAGGCGCTGATAGTCGCGCAAGGAAGTACCGCGCCCGACGAACGTGAGTATCTCATAGGGAGTCGCCGCCATCAGGCGCGAGGTGCGCAGCCCCGCGTCGCGAGCCTCGACGATCTGGCTGGCGGCCCAGATGAGAATATCGGCGTCCCAGATGGTCGCCATGCCGTGGTCGGGCACGGCCTCGACCCGGATGGCGATGCTGCCGGTCCGGAAATCGATCGGCGCGACGCGCGGCGTCTTGGAGAGGGAGAAGAAGGGATAGGCCATGAGATCCTGCGCATCGCGTAGTGCGAAGTCTCCCGGCAGGGCGCGGAACAGATCCAGCTGTCCGCGCTCCGAGAGGCTGTGATGCCGCGCCGCCATGGGTGGTGCGTTCAGCGCGCGGCGCGGCCGGCGAACGAACCGGCGGCAAGCGCGTGGCGCTTCGCCGGCAGCACGGTGCCACGCGGATCGGAGGTCGAGGTGACCGCGCCGCGTTCGGTCCATGCCTGCAGGTCGTCGATGGAATAGACGACGCGTCCGCCCAGCTTGCGATAGGCGGGGCCGGTGCCATAGGTGCGGTGCTTTTCCAGCGTGCGGGCCGACAGGCTGAGAAACTCGGCGGCTTCCTTGGTGCGCAGGTAGCGCGGCGGGAGGGTGGCGAGATCGGGTCGCATGGAGCGGGCCTCCGTGGGCGTGGCAGGAGCCGCCGGGGTGCGGCGGCGGACGGTGACCACGGTGGCGGAGGAGGAATGTC
>NZ_JAIVFO010000401.1 GCF_029991245.1 Xanthobacter autotrophicus | reverse complement strand
CCCCGTCGACGGTGATCGACCCCTTGGGCACGACGTAGCGGGCCAGCTCGGCCGGCATGGAGACCTCGACGACCTCCCAGTGCTCGCTGGCCCGGCGGCGTACGACGGTGCCGACGCCGTCCACGTGCCCCTGGACGAGGTGGCCGCCCAGGCGCTGGTCGGGGGTCATCGCCCGCTCCAGGTTGACGCGGTCGCCGGGCGCGACGCCCTGCAGCGAGGTCATGTCGAGCGTCTCCTGCATGACGTCGGCGGTCCAGGTGTCGCCGTCGATGGAGACCACCGTGAGGCAGCAGCCGTTGACGGCGATGGAGTCGCCGAGCCGGGTGCCGTCGAGGGCGGTGGTCGCGCGGACGCTCAGCCGTACGGCGTCGCCCTGGTCCTCGATCGCGGCGACGGTGCCGAGCTCCTCGACGATCCCGG
>NZ_JAIVFO010000400.1 GCF_029991245.1 Xanthobacter autotrophicus | reverse complement strand
GTTCCTGGGCGAGATGCTGACGGCCAGCGCGATGCAGCACTACGAGGACGAACTGGCGCGCGCGGTGGTGCTGACCCTGTTCATCCCATTGATCATGAGTTCGGGTGGCAATTCCGGCTCGCAGGCCACCTCGCTGCTGATCCGCAGCCTGGCACTGCGCGAACTGCGCCTGCGCGACTGGTGGAAGGTGGCCCTGCGCGAAGTGCCGACCGGCATGGTGCTGGGCGCCATCCTCGGCTGCCTGGCCATCGTGCGCATCGTGATCTGGCAGCTGGGCGGCCTGCACGACTACGGCGAGCACTGGATCCTGCTGGCGATCACCATCGGCGCCGCGCTGGTGGGCATCGTCACCTTCGGTTCGCTGTCCGGCTCGATGCTGCCCTTCATCCTGAAGCGGCTCGGCTTCGACCCGGCCAGCGC
>NZ_JAIVFO010000399.1 GCF_029991245.1 Xanthobacter autotrophicus | reverse complement strand
CCCGTGAGCCGGCCGCGGTGCTCACCGCGCTGGCCGAACAACAACGGCTGGCGGGGATCTCGGTGCAGACGGGCACCCTCGAGGACGTCTTCCTCTCCCTCACCGGACGGGAGTACCGCGCATGACCGGACCGACCAACAGCCTCGCCTTCCGCAGCCTGAGCCTGGCGATCATCCGCGGGTTCGTGCGCGACCGCACCTCGCTGTTCTTCGCGCTCGTCTTCCCCCTGATGTTCCTGGTGATCTTCGGGGGGCTGCTCGGCAACCAGGACCAGTCGAAGGTCGACCTCATCCAGGTCGGCGACGTCTCCTTCATCGACGACATGGATCCGGACGCGAAGGCGGCCTTCGAGGAGACCTTCGACATCACCGCGAGCGACGACCTGCGCGCGGCGCTGGCCGAGGTCACGAAGGGCGACGC
>NZ_JAIVFO010000398.1 GCF_029991245.1 Xanthobacter autotrophicus | reverse complement strand
GCCGGATGCGTCTTGCGCGCCGGGACGAACGGCTCCTCCACGCCGACGTGCAGCTCGGCCGTGACGCCTCCGGCCTCGTCGTGGGACCGGAACCAGGCGCCGCCCCGGGCCTGCAGCGCCGCGGGCTTCTCCACCTCACGCAGCCCGAGCCCGTCGGCGTAGAACCGCCGCGCGGCGTCCTCCCCTCCGGGCGGGCAGGCGACCTGGACGTGGTGCAGCCTCATGCGAGCCGCCCCACGACGAAGATGCGGCGGAACGGCAGCACGACCTCGCCCGAGGGACCGGGCGGGTACGCCGATCGCAACCGGCGTCTGAACTCCTCCTCGAACGCCGGCCGGAGGTCGTCCGGCAGCGCCTGCAGGGTCGGCCGGGCGCCGGTGCCGGACACCCACGTGAAGACGGGGTCCTCGCCGTGCAGCAC
>NZ_JAIVFO010000397.1 GCF_029991245.1 Xanthobacter autotrophicus | reverse complement strand
GCAGTTGCACCAGCTGAGGCGTGTTCGCCGCAAGCCATCCCAGACTGAAAACAACGAGGTCTTCTTTCTTCATCACACGCCCTTTCGTTAAAGCAGCCTCGTTTGTAAATTTTTAGTTTGGATGTTTCTAGATACCGGTGCAGTCAATTATCGCTTTTTATGCAAAAAAACTCAATGATGACAATGGTTTAGATGCATAATTCTTGTTCTCTGGCACTTCGAGCTTAGTTCACGAAACGGCCGGAAATCCAATTTTCGTGAACTGATCGTGCTCTGGAAGCGCATGAACTTCAGGAAACAGACCATGGATGGAGTGATCAAGGCAGCCGGTCGTGCTGCGCCGACCCAGGTGGCTCGGCTCTACATGCGTGTCAGCACCGAAGAGCAGGATGTGGAAAGACAGGAAGCGATCATTGCCGCGG
>NZ_JAIVFO010000396.1 GCF_029991245.1 Xanthobacter autotrophicus | reverse complement strand
ATGTCGTGGTCGGCGAAGTGGACCTGGAACGACGAGACGCCGGGCAGGGTCCCCTGCGGAGCGCGGATCTCGGCCGGGAAGTTGGGCAGCGTCGACAGGTCGTTCCCGAAGGCCGCGGACTCCTGCGTGAACCGGTCACCGGTCAGCTGCATGCCGTCGCCGGAGTCGCCGGCGAATCGGATGATGACGCGGTCGAGCTGCTTGACCTGCTTGGTCGTCACCGTGTGTGCACTTCCTCGTCACCCGCCGTGTCAGGGTGGTGTCGCGGGCGGGCTGCTGGGTCGATCGCGGGCGCCGGTCAGGCGCTGGACACCGACTCCCGAGGATAGTCCGCGCTGGTCAGCGCACCTATCTCGTCTCGCCCTCTCGGGGTGTGACGCGCCGTACATCTCGCTCCAAGTCTCCAATACCGGGTTTGCTAC
>NZ_JAIVFO010000395.1 GCF_029991245.1 Xanthobacter autotrophicus | reverse complement strand
AAATCGGTGTAGCCGCCCGGGTAGAGCTTGGCGCCGCCGCCATGCAGGTGCAGGGTGTGGGTGGCCACGTTGTCGAGGAACTCGCGGTCATGCGAGATCAGCAGCAGGGTGCCCGGGTACTTCAGCAGCCACTGTTCCAGCCAGTACACCGCGTCCAGATCCAGGTGGTTGGTCGGTTCGTCGAGCAGCAGCAGGTCGCTGGGCATCATCAGCGCGCGGGCCAGATTCAGGCGCACGCGCCAGCCACCGGAGAACGAGGACACCGCACGGTGGTGCGTCTCGGCAGGGAAGCCGAGGCCGTGCAGCAGCTTGCCGGCACGCGCTTCGGCGTCGTAGGCCCCCATCTCGGCCATCTTGGTGTGCGCGTTGGCCACCGCCTCCCAGTCTTCGCGCGCGGTCGCCTCGGCCTCTTCGGCCAGCAC
>NZ_JAIVFO010000394.1 GCF_029991245.1 Xanthobacter autotrophicus | reverse complement strand
CTCTTATACGATCGCTCATTTTTTTCACTCCTAAATTAAATATCAGATTTTCAAGTTAGTTCATATAAATTGTTCATTTGCTATCTTCGACCGTCATAACAAATGTCTAACTCGTCTTATTGTTAAAACGAAACAATGCTTTTTAACATGACCTTAAAATAATTTCATTGTTTAATCATAACATAATTCACTGGGTAATATGCTTAAATTTTAAATAGAAAGCTGTTGTTTTTTCAACACTTTAAAAAAGCTATCCCTAAGAATCAAGACTGCACTACATAAACATTTCAACGACTTAAAAATGAATATTATGTACTGTGAAATTAAACTTCAAATTAACTATTCAAATACGTTAAAATTGATTCTAATTTTGTATGTCTTGATTGCTATAAGAATAACTTTATTAATATCTAAAATTTAACAC
>NZ_JAIVFO010000393.1 GCF_029991245.1 Xanthobacter autotrophicus | reverse complement strand
TCACGCCGCACACCATCGCCGGCAAGGGCCCGATCGGACTGGTGTCGAAGTCCGGCACCCTGACCTACCAGATGATGTACGAGCTCAAGGACTTCGGCTTCACCACCGCCATCGGCATCGGCGGCGACCCCGTCATCGGCACCACCCACATCGACGCGCTCGCGGCGTTCGAGGCGGACCCCGAGACCGAGGCGATCGTGATGATCGGCGAGATCGGCGGCGACGCCGAGGAGCGCGCCGCGGCGTACATCAAGGACCACGTGACCAAGCCGGTCGTCGGGTACGTCGCCGGCTTCACCGCCCCCGAGGGCAAGACCATGGGCCACGCCGGCGCCATCGTCTCGGGCTCGTCGGGCACGGCCGCCGCCAAGCAGGACGCCCTCGAGGCCGTCGGCGTCAAGGTCGGCAAGACGCCCTCCGAGGC
>NZ_JAIVFO010000003.1 GCF_029991245.1 Xanthobacter autotrophicus | reverse complement strand
TGCCGAGCGCACCGTCGAAGGCCTGTGGGCAGCCATCGGACGTATCGCAGATCTCTTCACGCCGCAGGAGTGCCGGAACTTATTCGAAGCCGCTGGATATGATCCAATATGATCGGCTACCGCTCTAGCGACTGTTTTCTGGTTGATCCCATAGCGCTTGGCCAGAGCCCTCAGGCTCTCTTGATGGGGTGGACGGCGCCCGCGACGGCATGATCCTCGTGAGAGGCCGTGCCAGGATGGCTGCTGCCAAGTACTCATCAGGAGGAGACCGTCCAACCGATATCTGCGCAAGCTGCTCGTGGTCGGAGCTCATGCCGTTCTCTTCCATCGCAAACGGAGCTGCGATGCGTTGCGGATGTGGGCCGATCGCCTGATGGATACCAAGCCCTTCAAGCTGGTGGCTGTGGCGCTCGCCAACAAGCTCGCCCGCATCGCCTTCGCGCTCATGCGCGACGTGACGCACTATGCAGGCAAACCGGCGTAGTTGCAGCTTCGGTTGAAGCCTGCGGACCAGAATCAAGGGTGACAACGACGTGATGGGAAGGGACGAGGATCGATCTGGAAAGCCTGCAGCATAGTCGGAGCCTCGAGCTCGCTCTCTTGATCAGGCCAACAGATCAGCGGACACCATCAGGGCCAGCGGTCATAAGACCGCATCAACAGGCCGGAGACATGACCGCACCCGCGACTGCTCATCGCCGAAATCAAACCCTTGATCAGCGGGCGCCATCCAGACATGACTATGCTGTATCGCTCGACGCACTGCCTCTGTCGTCGTGGCGCATCCATGGAGAACCTGGCCCATAGCGCATCCTTCCATTCCTGTGAAAAGACTGCACCATCAAAGCCCGGGATCAAACATCTCAGCTTCCTGTCCGAGTTTCGAGGACCACCTCGGTCGCGATATGCATCGCCTGAGATGACATGGGCGGGCCACGACACGCCCAACCGGTGCGTCGGTTCTGGGGCACGTACCGCCGCAATCGCGCGCATCCCGACGCCGCCTCAAACGCCATTGCCCCGCGAAATCCTCCTCGCCGGAAACATGATCTGGAGGTTTCACTAGACACGTGTCTAGTCTCGTGCATGATGGGGCAAACAACCCCAGCGGGATGACGCTCACGCCGCTCGGGCCAAAAGAAAGCGGGAGGAAATTTATGGACCTGACCTCAAGGGTCACGCGCGCGATCGGCGATGCGTTCGACGCACCACGCTGGGACATCCCATACCGACTGAGTTGAAGTGAGCGGCGGCTCGGCAGAGCCGCGCTTACAAATAATTCTCCAATGGCATTTGCTTGCTGCTCAGGACGAGCTTCCGGCATGCCATACAGCATCGCTTGTCCCGACCGAGTGAATTGCTGCGCCAAAGTCGCCAGCACTTGACGCGATGAAGTGTTGCGGACTTCCAGTTCCGCACATACCAAGTCGACCTGACGAGATGCATCGGTCGGACAATGCGTCTGGCGAAGTGGTAATTTTCTAAGCAATCATCCTTGATCTTGAGATTTCGAACATGAGCGAGTTCGACTATATCATCGTGGGTTCTGGATCTGGCGGCGGCGTGGTCGCCTCCAGATTGACGGAGGACGCCGGAATCAGCGCCCTCGTTCTGGAATCTGGCGGGCCGGACAACAATATCTACTTTCATATGGGCATCGGCTTCTATCGCAACAGGCCGGCCAACCTGAATTGGGGTTTCGTTTCCGAACCGGAGCCTCAGCTGAACAATCGCCGCCTCGACCTGCCGCAGGGCCATCTGTTAGGCGGCTCGTCTGCAATCAACGGCAAGATCTACTCCCGCGGCCATCCGGTCGACTACGATGAATGGCGCCAGATGGGGTGCGAAGGCTGGTCGTTTGCCGAAGTGCTTCCGTACTTCAAGCGGGCAGAGGGAAGCTGGCGCGGAAACTCCACCTATCATTCCGGGGATGGGCCGCTCAAGACGAGCGCCGTCAGTCCTCGGGGGCTGCTGCAGGAGCCCTTGATCGCAGCCGCGCGGGCGCAAGGTCATCGCATCGTCGACGATCTCGATTCCGAGCCGTTCGAGGGCATTTCACATTTGTCCGACATCACCGTCGATGGACGCGGGCGCCGTTCCAGTACCGCCCGCGCCTACCTTCGGCCCATTCTGAAGCGGCCCAATCTCCATCTTCTGCTCCACGCAAAGGCCACCAGGATTCTGGTGGAAGACGGGCGCGCCGTAGGCATCGAGTTTATCCAGGGCGGACGGCGCCGGATCGTGCGTGCCCGCAAGGAAGTCGTCCTCTCGGCCGGTGTCTATAATACCGCCCGGCTGCTGATGCTTTCAGGCATCGGCGCGGCCGATGAGCTGCGCCAGGCCGGTGTCGAGCCAATATTGGACCTTCCCGGCGTCGGAAAGAATATCGCCGATCACGCGACCTACATGCTGAGCAACAAGACAAAGGAGCGACTGACCCCAATCCGGCAACTGCGCCTCGACCGCGCGGGCGTTCATTTCATGCAGTGGCTGCTCGCGGGAACGGGCTTGTTCGCCACCCAGCCGCTGATGGCGCAAGGACTTCTGAAGTCAAAGCCGGACCTCGAGCGCCCGGACATTCAGATCTTCTTCAATCCAGTGCGGCGCGACGCGCGCGCCTGGTTTCCGCTCGTCTGGCCGGAACAGGAGCATCGCATAGAGGCGGGGATCATCCTGCTCCATCCCCTTAGCCGAGGAACGATGAAACTGAAGTCGGCCGACCCCGCCGAGCCGCCGAGCATCAGTCTCAATCTGCTTTCCGACCAGCGCGACGCCCAGACCCTGATCAGGGCGGTCCGTCTTACTCGCGAAATCTATCGCGCCGAGCCACTCAAGAGCCTGGTGGCGCGCGAGATTGTTCCCGGCGAAGGGGTCGAGAGCGACGAGCAGATCCTCGGCGCGATCAGGCAGGCATTGTACACCGTGCGGCACCCCGTCGGCACCTGCCGGATGGGAGTCGACGACATGGCGGTCGTCGACCCGCAGCTGCGGGTACACGGCATCACTGGACTGCGGATCGCCGATGCGTCGGTCATGCCGGCAATTCCGGGCGGGAATACCAATGCTCCGACGATAATGATCGGCGAAAAGGCCGCCGATCTGATCCGGGGAAAGCCGCCTCTTCTCCCGGCTCAACTGTGAAGATCCAATCAACAGAAACATCGCAGGTGGACATCACAAATGACGAATGTCTGGCAGGACCAACTCGCTCACTTCAAGGCGATGATCGAGCAGGATATCGCGAAAGGCCTCTATCATGGCGCTTGCGTTCGCGTGGGGCGGAGCGGGACGCTTGTTTTTGCCGAGACCATCGGCCACGCCGACGCGGCCGGCAAGACGCCCCTCAAGCGGGAGTCCGTCTTCAGTATCTTTTCGATGACAAAGGCGTTCACCAACGTTCTGACCTTGCGCGCCATCGAGCAGGGCCGCTTCGCGCTCACCACCAGGGTCGCGGAGGTCATCCCGGAATTCTCCGGTCCTCCGCGCGAGCGGGCGACCTTCTTTCATCTGCTGACACACACATCCGGTTGGCCCGGCATGTGGGAGCTGAAGCCCAATGGCTATCAGGGGGACTTCGACGAACTCATCGCCGACGTCTTCGAGCGGGTCCATGGGTCCCTCGAGCCGGGCCAGAGATGTGACTACCAGCCCTTGATCAACCATGTGCTGATGGGAGAAGCACTGCGTCGAACCGATCCCAAGGGTCGGTCGCTCCGCGACATCTACCGGGAGGACCTGTTCGAGCCGCTCGCGATGCACGACACGGCGCTGGGTGTCCGCAAGGACCTGCAGCCCCGGCACGTGGTTCCCGACATGCGCGACGTGCTGCCTCTGCCGCTTCCGGGACGCACCAAGCCGGGCCCATACGGCATGTTCGAGGAGGAAGATGCGGAGATGCCGCATGTGGGCTGCGTCTCCACGGGCGACAACATCTGGCGCTTTGCCGAGATGCTGCGCCGTGGCGGCGAGCTCGACGGGACGCGGATCCTGTCGTCCCGCACGATCAAGCTGGCCCGCCGCAACTGGACCGGCGAAATGGAAAATGAGCTTTATCGCGGACTGGCGCTGAGCATGGGGGGCAATAGCTATCCCGCCTATATCGGGCTCGGCTTCTCGCTGAAAGGCGAGAAGGCCGTCGCCAGCCAATACGGCACGCTCACAAGCGTGGGAACCTTCGGAAACAACGGGGCGGGCAGCACGCTCTTTTGGGTCGATCCGGAGGCGGACGCAACGTTCGTCTGCCTGACCGCCGGAGTGATGCACGAATGGGAGAACATCAAGCGCTTCCAGCGCTATTCCGACGCCGTTGCCGCAGCGATGGCTTAACGAGACATGGAAACGCTTCTCCACTGAGAAACAAGGATAAAAGCTATGACGACCGCGGGCATAGACACCCTTCCACGCATTTCGAGCGTGGCAACCGCCCAGGAATATGCCGATGTGCGCAAGAAAAGCTGGATTGCGGTCAGCGATCGGGGATACGAGGTTCTGACCCATGACAACGGCTGGACGGTCATGTCGAGCAAGGATTTCGACATTGGCGGCGGCTTTGGCTGGGTGCTCGATCAACTCGATATCACCCACGGCCCCTATCGTGAGGAGTGGAACAAGATCATCGTCTGCACGGAAGGCGCACAGCGCGAGCATATGCGCAAGCCGTACATGCACCTGCTCAAGCCCCAGCAGGTGGCGAAGCTGCAGAGCCTGGTCCGTGAGCTGATCCACGGGATCCTTGATGACATCAAGGATCCGACCAATGTGGATTTCATGGCGGAGATCGGCGATCGCCTGCCGCCGCAACTCTACTGTGAACTCGTCTCGGCGCCGCGGGAACTTGCCCCGGAGGTCTGGCGCATCACCAATTCGATCAATCCGCCACTGATCACCTTCAACAAGGCGCGGGTGAAGGAGTCGGAAGATGCCTTCTGGGAGGGTATGGACTTCCTGCGCGAGCATATCGAGGCGCGCCGCACCAATCTTGGCGACGATTTCACCTCGGAGCTGATCCGCTGCGAGCAGGACGGCATGATCTCGCCGGAAGAGGTGACGTCGGTTGCCATGTCCCTGCTCATCGCCAGCATGGATAACACCATGCATCAGCTGGGCCTGAGCTTCGGGACTCTACTGGAGGACCGCTCCCGCTGGGAGGAGGTTCTGGCCCGTCCCACCGCCTCCACACAGGCCGCCGAGGAAACCTTTCGCCTGTGCCCCCGCTTCAATGTGATCACGCGCCATGCCTCAAAAGACGTGATCGTCGGTGATTTCACGTTTCCGGCGGACAGCTGGATCATGGTGGCCACACGATCGACGGGGCGGGACGAGACGAAGTTCGAATCGCCCAATGAATTCCGGCTGAACCGTCCGGCGTCGAAAGCGCTGCAGTTTGGCGGCTCCAGCTACAGCTGCCTGGGCGCCATCCTCGCCCGCCTCGAGATCAGCGAAATGATCCGCATCGTCGCCGAACGCTTTCCCAAAATTCGCATGATCGGCGATTGGAAAGCCGCGGTCGGACCGATGGTCAGCGAATGCGAGCATCTGCGCGTTTCGCTGGTCTGAACGTGCCGCAGGCTCTGGCCCAGCGGTGCTCACAGCTGTTGTCGGGCAAGGCGACCTGCCGAATTGTCGAAGCGCGCCGAAAGATGATAGAGCACGCACCGATCAGCTGGCATCGCAGGATGATCGGAAAACACTTTCAATATCAGTATTTCGATGGCGATTCGCCGAGCAAATTGATTCAATTTGCTCGGATCGCGCCTAGGCCGTGGTTCCGCCCTGACGACGACACCTCGCATGTAAAAAACCGTGCGATAGCGGCGGACGCGGCGCATCGCACGAAGCGGTGAACATACGCTTTGACGATCTCATTTGAAGTCAATCCATGCAGAGCGAAAGACCGCAGCGGGTCATGGCGGCGGCGCGAGCCTGAGCAAGGCAGGAAACACATGATCTCGCCGATGTTGACGAAGAGCTACGCGATGCCTTGGCATCCACTATCGAAAGGCTTGGGATGATGACCGGTTTCGATGTGTTGATCGTCGGAGGCGGACATGCCGGCGCTCAGGCCGCCATCGCCTTGCGTCAGGCGCATTTCCTTGGCTCCATTGGCATCGTCAGCGACGAGCCTGACCTTCCCTATGAACGTCCGCCCTTGTCCAAGGAATATCTCGCACGAGAGAAGAGCTTCGAACGTCTGCTCATCCGGCCTGCCCATTTCTGGCAAGAACGCGACGTGACAATGCTGCTTAACCGACGCGTCAACATCCTCGATCCGGAAGAACACGTCGTGGCGACGACGAACGGCGAGCGGGTCAGCTACAAATCCTTGATCTGGGCCACCGGCGGCCCCCCGCGGCAGCTGGCATGCAAGGGGGGCAACCTTCTCGGCGTGCATACCGTCCGGACACGCGCCGATGTCGACCGCATCGAAAGCGAGTTGTCCTCGGTCGAACGCGTCGTGGTGATTGGCGGCGGCTATATCGGCCTGGAGGCCGCCGCGGTTTTGACCAAGCTCGGCAAAAAGGTGTGGCTGCTCGAGGCGGCGGACCGTGTCCTATCCCGCGTGGCCGGAGAGGATCTGTCGCGCTTCATCGAGAAGGAACATCGGGCTCATGGCGTCGATCTGCGGCTCAGCGCACGAGTCGAATGCATCGAGGGTGGTGATCGCGCGACGGGCGTCCGTCTTGAAGATGGCGAAGTCCTGCCGTGCGGGATGGTGATCGTCGGCATCGGCATCATCCCAGCTGTTGCGCCGTTGCTCGCGGCAGGCGCAGCGGGTGGCAACGGGGTGCTGGTGAACGACCAGTGCCGGACCAGCCTTCCTGACATCTTTGCCATCGGCGACTGCGCGCTGCACGCCAATGGCTTCGCCGATGGAGAGCTCATCCGGCTTGAATCAGTGCAGAACGCCAATGATCAGGCGACCGTCGCAGCGAGATCCATCGCAGGTGAAGCGACATGTTATAATGCTATACCGTGGTTCTGGTCGAGCCAGTATGACCTAAAACTCCAGACCGTTGGCCTGTCCATCGGTCACGACCATGCGATTTTGCGGGGCGTGCCGGAAAGCCGCAGCTTCTCGATCATCTACTTGAGGGAAGGGCGTGTCATCGCGCTCGACTGCGTCAACGCGGTCAAGGACTATGTCCAAGGTCGCAAGCTGGTCCTGGGTAAGGCCGTCATTCCGCCGGAATGCCTGGCTGACACGTCGACCGCCTTGAAGGACATCCTCGCGTGACGAACGCCCTCCGAAAGCGGTGATCGGGCGGGCGGAATGCCGCCCGCCCGATCACCGCCCTGCGCCGACAGCACCGAGCGCTGCCATGCAAACGCTGAGCTCCATGAGATGCTCACTGGTCTTCACAAGGCGATCCGCAAGGCTCGGCGCGGCCATGGCGAAGGCGGAAGGACCCCATGCACCCTCCTGTGACTGCCGGTCGAGAAACCATCGAGTCATCCGCTGCACCCAAGGATGCCAGTCTCCCTCGGGATCCGCGAGCGCCATTTCGGCCACCGCCCAGCCGAACTTGCAGGCCTGAACCGATGCGAGATCATCGAATTGCGCTGAGCTGCCGTTCAAGTTGAACGCCAGCAGGCGCCGCGCCGCGGCAATCGACTGAGCGCATCCATAGCGGGCCGCGAAGCGGGCGAGGAACACGGCGCCCATCCCCGGGGTGTAATAGGCTTGGCGGGGCCGACTGAAATCGGCGACAGCCGACCATACAAAGGCCGGATCCGGGTCAATCCACAGGTCCGCGCCCTTCCGGCATGAATGAAATACAAGGCTTTCGCCCGCTGACTGCTCCGCCAGCGCACGCACCCAGAGCGCACATTTCTCCGCCGTTTCGCGGTCGCCAGTGACGAGGGCACCCAGCCCGACCTGGGCGGTCGACAGCATGTCGCAAACCGGTTCGCCATCGGCCTCTGACACCATGGGGATCCCGCCGGTCTGCGTATCCTGCCGTGTCCTCAAATAGGCCATAGATCGCATGGCGACGTCGAGCCGGCCCGCCAGCCACGCGCTCACCACGAAGGTGCCGAGCCAGTAGTGAGGATAGACGGCGATATAGTCCTGGCCGCGCAGGCGGCCCGGCTGAAAACCGCCATCTGCCGCGATGCGGTTTCGCGCGATCCAGGAAACGACGGCTGCAGCCGCATCCGGCCTACCCGCCACGGCAAGGCCCCAGCCGAGCCTGCTCCACCCGTTCCGTTCCGCCGCATCCGCCGGCTCGCCGTCCGAACCCACGTGGCTACCCAGCCAATCTGCAGCCCGCGCGCAGGCCGTGCGCGCGGCGTCAAGTTCAAGCATTGTTTCCTGCATGTCGATCATCCTCGGGCACGCGCCGCGCTTCAGCGAACCGGCACGTTCTTGGCCACCGTTTCCCAAAAATCGGGATCATGACTGGGGAAGACGCGCGCGCCCTTCTGCCTTAAGCCGGCGAGCAGCTTGAGCGAGGCGAGCGCCTGATCCGCATCGTGGCAATGCTCCGGCAGCCTGAATTCCTCCAGGGACCGCTGCATGGTGCAGCAGTCCGCGGTCAGCACGATGTCGCCGCCGTCAGTCCGCACACGCGCCGACTGGTGGCCCGGCGTATGACCAGCCGTCGCGAACACGACGACGGTGCCGTCGCCGAAGACATCATGTTCACCATGGACCTTCAGGAGAGGCTGTCCGGTGTCGAATTCCTCCCGGCAATAGAGCTGCCCGTCGGCATTGTCGCGGGCAAAGTCATGCTCGGCCTTGCCGATGATGATGGTCGCGTTCGGAAACTGCCCATTGCCACCGCAATGGTCGGCATGGAAATGCGAGGAGATGATCCAGCGCACATCCGCCGGATCGACGCCGAGCGCACGAACCCGCTCCAGCATCGTGTCGCCTTGCTCGATATCGATGAAGCTGTCGGCCGGACTGCCGCGCGGCCGCACGAAACGCTGCCCGAGGCCGGTGTCGAACAACACGAGCCCCTTGGGGTGATCGATCAGAAACGCGGTCACCGGCGCCTTGACCTCGCCTTGCTCGCCTTTGAGGAAATAAGACAGCGGCAGGTGCACGTAACCGACGGTGAACGCAAACAGGCGCACGCCTTCGCCCGGCTTGCGCGGCGCCGAGGGGATTTCGACGGCGCTCATGGAAGGCGCGCCGCCGTCGATACGCGATGGATTGTCAAAGCCGTCATGTTCGTTCCCTTTTGGACACATTGCCTCCCCGCCGGCGTCGGGTCAGGACACCGGTTCGCTGCGCGCCATCTGGTCGAGCGCGTCGAGCAGCTCCGCCGGCGGCATGTCCGCCAGCATCTTCCCGCCTGGAAAAAGGGTCTGCCGGCTGTCGCGCGCGGGAAAGCCCGCGAGGGCCGCGGCCAGCGTCTCCGACGTCCATTTCACCCCGTTGTTTCCGGCCTGAAATGCCGCATCCCATTCCTTGAACAGGAACACCTGATCGCCCCAGCCGCCGAAGACGCGACCAGTGAAGCGGCACAGCGGGCCCGCGAGATAGACCACCAGCTGTGCGACATGCTCGGGCAGGTTCGGATCGAACCCGGCGCGTGGCGCCATGAGATCCATGATTTCCGGCGGCGCTCCCTCCAGCATGCGCGTGCGCGCCATGGGAGCGATGACGTTGACCCGCACTCCGAGCGGCGCGAGCTCAAGGGCGGCCGCCTGGCTCAGGGCGACGACCGCTGCCTTGGCCGCGCTGTAGACGGAAATCGCAGGCGCCGGGTGTAGGGCCGCGGGAGAGGCCGTGTTGATGACCGCGCGCCCCGCACGCGGCCCGATCGCGACCCAGTGCGCCGCGGCGGCGTTGATCGTCGCGAACGTGCCCTTGGCGATGACGTTATTCGAGAGATCCCAATCCTGCTCGGCGACCTGGCCGAGGGCGGCAACGCGGTTGATGCCGGCATTGTTGACGATAATGTCGATGCCGCCGAACGTATCGATCGCCTGCGCCACCATGGCGGCGGCTTCATCCCAGTCGCCGACGCTGCCGGTGTTCGGGACCGCCTCGCCGCCCGCCGCAGCAATCTCCGCCGCCACTTGGGCGGCCGGGCCGGCATCGCTGCCCTCGCCTGTGTTGGAGCCGCCGAAGTCATTGACCACCACGCGCGCGCCGGCGGCGGCAAGGGCAAGGGCATGTTCGCGCCCGAGCCCCCTGCCTGCCCCGGTCACCAGCGCGACCTTGCCTTCAAGCATTCAAATACTCCGTGCCGGTGGGCCGTGCCGGGCGGATAACCCGCCGGCACATGTTTCAGATGCGAACCGCAGCAGAATAAAATGGGCAAGATGAGAGCGATGCATCCCCCGCGTGGCCTGCCCTGATCGACCCACCGGGCCGATCACTGGCTGATGACGATGGTCATCATGCGCGTGACAGCACGCACAGATCCGAAGACATCATGTATAATCCTTTGGCCGGAGCCCAATTCAAGTGATATTTCTGCCCGACGCTTGTCTCAGCCTCAACCATGAGGGGACACATGTGAGCCATGTGTCCATTTGATTTCCGCACGGCATGAGGGTCGGCCGATGCGTGAGAATAAATCAACAATACAGTCGATTATTTAGGTTGATGGCAGACCAGCCTGCCAGCCATCCTCCGCGCAAGGTCTTGCTCAAAACGAAAAGCATGGAAAAAATGGACTTCAGCCTTACGGAAGACGCTCGCATGATCGGCGAACTGACGCGCCGCTTCGTCGCCGATGAGCTGATCCCGCTCGAGCGGCTCGTGATCGAGCGCGAGGCAAACCGCGGCATGGGCGGCGATCCGCTGATCCCGCCTGATGTGGAAGCGCGGCTCAAGGCGCGCTCGCAGGAGCTCGGTCTGTGGGGGATCGACGTGCCCGAACGCTTCGGCGGTCACGACATGGGCGCGCTGATCAAGTGCGTGGTCACCGAGCAGATGTTCTACTCGATCACGCCCTTCACGCTGCCGCCTGACAGCCCCAACCTTTACTTCCTGTCGGAATGCGCGACGGGAGACCAGATCGAGCGCTACGTGCTGCCCTATGCCACTGGCGAAAAGAAGTCAGCGCTGGCGCTGACGGAAGCCGGCGCTGGCGCCGACGCGGCCGGCATTCGCTTGAAGGCCGAGCGCCGCGGCGACAAATGGGTGCTGAACGGCGAGAAGATGTGGATCAGCAACGCCCGGACAGCCGATTTCATGATCGTCATCGCCGTCACGGACAGGGAGAAGGGAACGCGAGGCGGCATGACTGCCTTTCTCGTGGACAAGGGCACACCCGGCGTCACCGTCCCGCAGGAGTTTTCCGTCATCGGCGGCAACTTCCACGCTTATGCGGTCAATTTCGACGATGTCCCGCTCGATGACGCTCAGGTGCTCGGCGCGGTGGGCAACGCCTTCGCGCCGCTGCAGAACCGGCTCGGCATCCGCCGCATGGAATGCGCCTGCTGGTGCCTGGGTTACGCGCAGCGCGCCCTCGACATGATGATCGAGCAGGCCAACACGCGCAGGACCTTCGGCGCCCCGCTCGCCGACCGCCAGGCGATCCAGTGGTGGATCGCCGACTCCTATCAGGAAATCGAGATGGTGAAGCTGCTCACCTACCGCCTAGCCTGGCAGCTCGATCATGCCTCGAACGATGACAAGCGCAGCGAAATCCGTCGTGGAGCCTCGATGGTGAAGGTGCAGGCGACCGAAATGGCGACCCGCGTGATCGACCGCGCGATCCAGCTGTTTGGCGGCATGGGGGTGAGCAAGGAGCTGCCGCTGGAATTCATGGCGCGCGAGGTGCGCGTGCTGCGGATCGTTGAAGGACCCTCGGAAATCCATCGCTGGCTGATCGCGCGCGAACTGCTGCGCGGCGGCAGGCCGAAGCAGTTCTGATGATGGCGAAATCTGCGCTGGCGGGCATACGCGTTCTGGAATTGTCGGGGCTGTACGGCGCCTATTGCGGCAAGCTGTTCGCCGATCTGGGCGCTTCGGTCACCCTCGTCGAGCCGCCGGGCGGGTCCCCGATGCGGCGCAAGCCGCCCTTCGCCGGCGATGTCCCGGGACCGGACAACAGCCTGGCGTTCGCATATTTCGCGGCCAACAAGGACAGCGTGGTGCTGGACTTCGCCAGCGAGGAGGGGATGACATCGCTCACGCGTCTCGCGGCTGACGCGCATCTCGTAATCCTCGCCGACCATCCCGCTTTTGGCCGCGTGGACCTGGACAAGCTGTGCGAGGCCAACCCAGCGCTCGTCAGCACCCGCATCACCCCCTTCGGCGCGAGCGGGCCATACGCCCACATGACGGGCGACGACCTCACCCTGATGGCGATGGGCGGCCTTCTGACCATGGCCGGCTTTCCCGATGCCGCTCCGGTGGTGGCCTATGGCGAGCAGGGGGTCCTGGCGGCCGACCAATTCGCCGCCGTAGCTTCGCTTACCGCGATCCTCCACGCCGAGCAGACCGGCCAGGGCGAGCTGATCGATGTCTCGATCCAGGAATCGATCGTCATGGCGCTCGAAAATGCTGCTCAGGTCTATCAGCTCGAAGGCCGGGTTCGCAACCGGACGGGGCGTGCGAAGCAGGCCGGAACTGGGATCTACAAATGCCAAGACGGCGAAATCTATCTCCTCGCCGGCGGCATCGGCGACACGCAGATGTGGGGCAATTTCGCAGAGTGGATGGAGGCTGAAGGCGTGGCGGGCGCTGCGCTGTTCGCGAGCCCCGACTGGAACGACAAGGCCGCGGGAGCGGAAGAGGCCTTCGGGCGCGTGTTTCTTCCCTATGCTGCCGGCAAGACCAAGGCCGAGCTCTACGTGCTTGCACGACAGTGGCGTGTACCGATGGCCCCCATGTCCATGCCACCTGATCTCCTGGATA
This sequence comes from Xanthobacter autotrophicus, assembly GCF_029991245.1. Classification (GTDB taxonomy): domain Bacteria; phylum Pseudomonadota; class Alphaproteobacteria; order Rhizobiales; family Xanthobacteraceae; genus Xanthobacter; species Xanthobacter autotrophicus_C. The sequence continues at coordinate 61,482 of NZ_JAIVFO010000003.1, read as the reverse complement.
ACGCTCAACTTGCGTATCGGGGCTTTTTCGTGCCGTCGCCGTCCGGCACACCGCTTGCGGGAGTGCGGATGCCCGGTGCGCCCTACAAGCTTGGCGAGACGCCGTGGGCGCTTCGCTCGGCCGCGCCGCGCCTCGGCAGCCCGACGGCATCGAACACCGCCAAGGAGGTTACGGCATGAGCAGGCTGCCTTTGGCTGGTGTGAGTATCATCGACTTCTGCTGGGTCGGCGCCGGCTCGTACATGACCAAGCTGCTGGCCGACATGGGGGCCGACGTCGTCAAGGTGGAAAGCACCAGATCGCTCGACAGCCTGCGCCTTGCCCCGCCCTTCAAGGACGGCGTGCGCAGCGTGAATCGCAGCGGCTATTTCGCCGACCGCAACAGCTCCAAGCGTTCCATAACGGTGAACATGAAGGATCCGCGGGGCGTCGAGATCGTGCGCGCGCTCATCGCCGAGGCCGACATCGTCGCCAACAATTTCCGGCCCGGTACGATGGAGAAGCTCGGTGTCGGCTATGACCAGCTGGTCGCGCTGAACCCTGGGCTCATCTATATCGGCATGTCGATGAACGGGGACGAAGGGCCGGACCGGATGATGCTGGGCTACGGCATCACCATGGCCGCGCTCACCGGCTTCCTGGGGCTGAGCGGCTACCCCGACCGCGAGCCGACTGGGACCGGCACGAACTATCCCGATCACGTTCCCAATCCCTGCCACGGCGCCTTCGCTGTCATGGCCGCGCTGCGCCACAAACGGCGGACCGGCGAAGGCCAGAAGATCGACATGGCGCAGACCGAGCCCATGCTCGCGCTGATGCCGACCCCGGTCATGGACTTCCAGGTCAATGGGCGCGTCGCGACAAGGCAGGGCAACCGCGATGCCGCCAAGGCGCCGCACGGTGTGTACCCGACGACCGGGGATGACCGCTGGATTGCCATTAGCGTCGGCACTGATGGCCAATGGCGAGCGCTCACCCGGATCCTCGGCGCGGACTCCCTGGACAGGCCCGAGTGGCGCGCGCTGCAAAATCGCCTCAAAAATTGCGTGGCGATCGACCGCGCGATCGCCACGCACACCCTCCAACGCGATGGCTACGAATTGATGGACGCGCTGCAGGCCGCCAGCGTAACGGCAGGGGTGGTGCAGAACGCAGCCGACCTGATCGATCGCGATCCGCAGATGCGGCACCGGGACCACTGGCGTTACCTGCTCCATGCCGAGATGGGCAACTCCATCTACAATGGCCCACCCTTCCGCTTTGCGTCCGGGCCCGTTGGTCCACGCCTCGCGGCACCGCTGCTGGGAGAGCACACCCGCGAAATCCTTGAGGTGCGGCTCGGCAAGTCCCCAGAGGAAATAGATGTCCTGATCGCACAGGAGGTGCTGATTTAGAACACCTAACAAAACCTGTCGATGGCTCTGAAGCAGATGATAGCGGCGGCGAGAACGAGGAAGGCGCGGTAGAGGTCGACGTGGCGTTCGTATCGGATGGTGAGACGCCGGAACTTGTTGATCCAGGCGAAGGTGCGCTCGACCACCCATCTGTGCTTGCCGAGATGCTCGGAACTGTCGATGCCGCGACGCGTGATGCGAGGCGTGATGCCCCGCTTGCGCAGGTCCTTCCGGCGACGGTCGAAGTCGTAGCCCTTGTCGGCGTGGAGCTTTTGGGGCCGTTTACGGGGACGACCGCGTCGTTGGCGGACAGGCTGGATGGCATCGACCACGGTGGTCAGCGCCATGCTGTCGTGACGGTTGGCTCCGGTCAGGACGACGGCGAGAGGCAGGCCCCTTCGGTCGACCACGATGTGCCGCTTGGTGCCCCGCTTGCCGCGATCGGTCGGGTTCGGGCCGATCGCGTCGCCCCCCTTTTGGCCGGGACCGACGAGGAGTCCACGCTGGCGCGCGACCAGTCGATCTCGCCGGCGAGGCTGAGGCGCTCCAGCATGTGGCGGTGGATCTCGTCCCACAAGCGGGCATCCTGCCAGGCCCGCAGCCGTCGCCAGCAGGTCATGCCCGAGCATCCGGCCACCTCGACCTGCAGCCGCTCCCACGGGATCGCGGTGTACAGCACGAACAGGATGCCGGTCAGCGCCTCGCGGTTCTCCACCCGAGGCCGCCCGCCCTTCGGGCGCGGCGCAGCGGGAGGAAACAACGGGGCGATCTCGGCCCAAAGGGCATCGGGCAAAAGCTGCTTGGCCATGCCCAAGGCTCGCCCAAACATGGTTAATAAATCGTTTTGTTAGGTGTTCTTAGCCCCTTCGTGCGATCCAGGTACGTTTCGGCAGCATGGCTCCAAGATGCGGGAGGAGCAGGCCCTGCTCCCGCTCAATCCTCTGGCGCTATCGTGACGCGGAGCCCGTCGAGCGCATCAGAGAAGAACAGCTGACACGAAAGCCGGGATTCGGCGCGACGACTGCTTGAACCGTCGAGCAGATCATGCTCCTCATCGCTCATCTCAGGTAGCAAAGATGAAAACGTCGGATCCACGTAGACATGGCAGGTAGCGCAAGAGCAGCACCCACCGCACAAAGCCAGCAGTTCGTCAAACCCGCTGTCCCGGATGATCTCCATCACGGAGAGACCCTCTTTTCCCTCGACCTGGGTTTCGTCGAGGCTGCGATCGATTATCACAATTTTCGCCATGTAAGTTCCGAATTCTACGTTCGGGTCGATTATGCCCTAAGCTCAAGCGCGGAAAACGCTTATCCGGTCAGCTTCCGGTTCAAACCGACCGAAATGTTCTGTAGCAGACAGCACAGTTTGCAGCGGATGCAGGACCGCACCAGATTTCCCACTCCCGCCGCGTCGCCGCCGGCGGATCGACGGGAGTGGTTGCATTGGCAGGCGCATCATTCCGTTGGCCTGCCGGGATCCACTCAGCCCTGGCCGACCAGCCGCTCGCCCTTCGAGAAGCGCGCCAGCCCTTCGTTGGCGGCGGTCGTATTCCGACCGATCTCGCGATTCTTCTCGACGCCGTACTCGAAAGCCGCCGCCCAGTCGATCTTTACCGGAACCTCGTCCATGGCGCGCTTGCTTACCGCGAGCGCGACCTGGTTGAACTGCCCGATCTTGGCGGCCACCGCCTCCGCTTCCAACAGGAGCTTTTCGTGGGGCACGACCTTGTTGACGAGGCCCCAGCGCACCGCCGTCTCCCCATCCACGCGCTCGGTGGTGAACATCATCCAGGCGGCGTGCTTGCGCGGCAGCGAATATTGCGTCGAGGGTCCGGCAAGACCTGGATAGGTGGCGAACCCCATCTCCGGCATGCCCATCGACGCCCGGTCGGACGCGATGGCGAGATCACAGATATTGATGAGTGTGACGCCGCCCCCAAGTGCGATACCATTCACGGCGGCGATGAAGATGGAGGGGTGGGCGCGCAGCGCCTCGTTGACCGCATTCCAGGACGTGGCCGGATCGGGCTCGACGCCGGCTTCGCGGTCGGCGCTGGCTTCCTTCAGATCCATGCCTGCGCAGAAGCTGGTATCGGTGCCAGTTATGACGACCGCGCCATATTTGCCTTCAAGCGTCTTGAGGGCCGCGAGCATCTGCGCACGGGCCGCCTTGCTCATGGCATTGCGTTTGTCGGGACGGTTGATGCGAAGAACGGCGTACCCTTCCTTTTCTTCGACCACGATCAGATTTTCATCGCTCATTGCTGTCTCCGCATTTCATCTGGTGGACCACCACCTTTTCAGTCCACCCGGAACCCGCCGCGATCAGCTCGCGGTGCAAGTTGATCGAACCCGACTCCAGATCAGGTCGCCGGCTTGAAAACCGGCAGGGTGAAATCGTCCGTGGCTTTCAGAAAAACCACTTCCACTGGCATGCCGACCTCGAGCGTGAGGCTGCCCAGCTCGATGATGTTGGAGATCAACCGGACGCCCTCGTCGAGCTCAACCTCAATGACGGCGTAGGGAATCTCGTCGGCAAAGCCGGGGAAATATTTCTGGTGCATCACCACGAACGAGGCGATCTTTCCCCTGCCGGAGAGCGTCTCCCAAGACCAGTTCTTGTCACGGGTGAAGGGGGAGACGGGCGCAGGCGGAAAGAAGAATTTGCCAGTCGCCGTGCAGCGCTGTGCCGCGAGCCTCTCGTTGCGAGCAGCCTCGAAGAATGGCCCGCTCCATTTGTCGGGCTCGGGCAGCGGCTTCACGTAGCTCATGCGTCGTTCCTCAGGATGATGGAGGCTGAAACCGGCGTGGCTAGCAGGAATTGCAGCGCCTTGGCATTGGCGATCTGGCGTTCAGGGGGAACTTGGCCGCCGCGGAGCTGGCGCACGCCCTCGACGATCAGCGCCCACCCCTGCATGTAGCTTTCGGACAGGTGGCCGCCACTCGTATTGGTCGGCCAGCGGCCCTTGCCGAGTTGCAGCGTGCCGTCGCGGACGAAGGCGCCACCCTCGCCCTGCTTGCAGAAGCCGAGGCCTTCAAGCGCAAACAGCACGGTGGGCGAGAAATTGTCGTAAATCATCAGTCCATCGATGTCGTCCCGGCCTATGCCGGCACGCTCGTAGATCTGCGTCGCGACTTTCTGCAGCGCGGGATACCAAAAATCGTCTGCCGGATAGCTGTTTTGCGAGAAGTCGTCCTGACGCGCGTAGCCCGATACGTAGACCGGCTTCTGCTTCATGTCCTTGGCGCGCTCGGAAGTGGTCATGATCCAGGCGACACCACCGTCATTGATGAGGCAATAATCGAGCAGACGCAGCGGGTCGCAGACATGGCGGCTTGCCTGATGATCCGGGATGGTGATTGGCTTCTGCATCACCGCATTGGGATTCATGGTCGCGTGGTGGCGAAACGCCGTGGCCACATGCGCGAGATCTTCCGGCGTGGTCCCGAAGCGCGCCATATGCCGACGATACATCATGGCGTGGCTGGCGCCGGGGGAGGTGAAGCCCCAGGGAGCCCAAAAGCCGGCACCGCCGCCGTATTTCATCTTTGAGGATCGCCCGTCATTGCCATAGACGAGCGCGATTGTCTTGGCTTGGCCGGTTGCCAGCGCCTCCACAGCCATGTTCAAGGCAATCGCCGAGAAGCGGCCGTGGGCTTCGGTGGGCATCAGGAAAGGCGTTTGCAGATTAGCGACCTCGGCGAACCGGTCGTAGGGCAAGCGATTGAGAATGACGCCGTCAATATCGTTGAAAGTAATGCCGGCATCGTCCACGGCCGCCCGAAGGGCATCGATTCCCAGGCCCACCGCGTCGGTTTCCGGGAACACGCCATAGGCGGTCGAACCGACACCAACAATGCAGGCCTTATCCCGCAAGTCCCAATCCGGCATAATGATCCTCGTGTTAAGATCTTCGATATTCAGTAAGACTGAGACCGGAGGCCCTGAATTTGATTTAGGGTCTTCTGGTCAAGCCAGCGTGGCGCTTGAACGAACCCACTTGGCGCCGGCGGAAGACCGGAGCCAACGGTATAAACTGTGATCTTCGGAAAGAATTTCCGCGCTTGGGCTATTGATGTCAAACGACAAATTGGCGGCCTTTATTGAGCAAAACTCACCAAAGCCGGCGGAGTGGCGCGGTGTCGTCGCTCGGAGGAAGGGAGCTTGCAACAGCCCCCGCTCCCCGCACCCCTAGATCCCGCGCCGACCAGCTTGCACCCAAGCTGCTCGGACAAGGCGTCCTCTATCAATGTTTTAGAGCGCGATCCACGGTAAGGCGACTTTGAAGATCCCAGCGCCTCGCCACACCCGCCATTGATCCATGTCCACTCACTTGACACACGTCTATTGCGTGCATAACGATGACGACAAATTCGGCCCGTGTGCTCAAAGAGCACGCATAGGCCGGGATAAGAAACACGAGGGAGGATTCAATGTCTCGAATGGCTAAGCCGTTAACTAGGCCCCATCGTGGGAAGATCGTTTCGTGCCGACGAGACCAGCATGGAAGCGACGGGAACTTTAGCGAAATTCAAGGCATCATCACACGCAAGAAGACTCCGTTCGTAAGCGCGAAATTTTCTACGCTTGCAGATATTGCGATGCCCCTCAAACTTAAATAACAGATAAAGCAGAACCTTGGGCGCGTACGGCTATTCATTATAGAATCCACGATTTAATGCCTTATATTTTATTTAACGATATTATAGTTACAAGTATATATGATAGATTTATCATGGTATAAATTCATAAAAATTACGCAATACGTTTAATTATTACAAATTATAAGTTGTTCCGAGTGGATTTTGCACAAACGTCATATCCGAAATTATACTGTATAATATGAACAAAAATTCTGTACGCCGACGCGTATCAAAAATAATTCAACCCGATGGGAAGAATATAACCGGACTTTGGGAGGGGACCTTGAAGGAACTATTCGACAAAGGAAGTCTGTCATCTGCGATCTTTTGTGTCGCGTTGGGGCTGGGAGCGCCTGTGGTGCATGCCGCCGAATCCATTTCGCCGGCAGGCCCCATTGGAGGGACGGACATCCGCTCGGCCCTCCTGCCGCCGCCCGGCAACTATGGCGCAGCCGTCGCCGGAGGCATCGACCTGACGGGATGGTATACGGCTGATGACTGGCTGCCCGCGACCGGAAATGTGGAGTTCGGCGGCTTGGGATGGCTCCATGTCTATGACCTTGACGTATTGGGTGGCCGCCTCGCGTCTTCCATCTTCGTCGGTGTTCAAGAGACATGCTTCGGCTTGACTGAAGCGACCAAGCGTTGTGCACAGGGGCTGCGTGACACCTATTCGGACATCTTCGTCTGGAGCAAATTCGTCCCGAGCGCAGACTTCGCCAGTCAACCCCCTGCGCCGATCCCGATTCCATACGGAACAGCTTTCCTCGTGGGCTTCGGGATGAACTTCCCGACAGGCGCATACAATGCCGAGCAGGGGATCAATATCGGGTCGAATTTTTACACATTCTCGCCAAATATTGGTATCACTCATACCACGAAAAGCTGGCTTGGCCCGACTTTTGGAGACGCGACAGAATTCAGTGCGCGGATGTTCTTCAATTTTTACACCGAAAATACGGAAACAAACTATACGACTGGCCCGGTGATCAGTCTCGATTTCGCGCTGACAGAAAGAAAAGGCCCTCTTCAATACGGGCTTACCGGAACTGGATTTCGGCAAATTTCAGACGACACTTTGTTTGGAGTCGCCGTTGGTAACAACGGAAACCGAGCAAGCGCGGTTAATATCGGGCCGCTTGTGGCCTACGACTTCTTCGTCGACCAGCGACCCTTCAACATCATGTTCAAGGGCCTCTTTACGGTGTGGGGAGAAAACAACACAGAATCGATGGGTCTTACGGTCCGCTTGGTCACCAAGCTCTAAATAACGATCAGCGCAGGCTGGCCTTCAGGCCGCTTTCGCTCTTCATGGTACCCGTGTCCGAATGACCAATAAGAGCTGAAACAGACAGCCATATTTTTTGGAGGAAGAAATGAAAATCATGAATAACGATGGTGGACCGCCGGCAGATCGTGAGCGTACAACCATCGGATACGTGAGCTGGGCGCTCATGGAGGCTGGCCGCGTACCCTATATTCTTCTTGTCAGCATTTTTCTCTTTGCGCCCTATTTTACTGAGCACGTGGTTGGTGATCCCGTGAGAGGGCAGACGCTCTACGGCTTCGGGGTCATGGCCTCAGGTCTCGCCATCGGCCTCGCCGCGCCGTTTATCGGGGCCATTGCCGATCGCGGCGGTGCGCGAAAGCCTTGGATCGCATTCGGTGCCATGTTGATGGTACCACTGATGGCGAGCCTGTGGTTCGTTTATCCTGGCGGTCCCATCGGCGTCCTTCAGGCGCTGCTCCTTCTCGGGGTTCTCAATTTTCTGATCGAATACAATATTCTGTTTCAGAACGCGATGGTCACGACTGTCGCGCCACCGAACAAGCTGGGTTTCGTCTCAGGTCTCACGGGGGCACTGGGCCAGGGGTCGTCGCTGATCCTGACCCTATTGGTCCTCGTCTGCTTTACCCTGCCGGGGCGCTCGAACTGGACCTTTTTCTCGGAGCCGCTCTTCCACCTGAGCCAAGCGTCTTTTGAGGATATCCGGATCGTTGGACCGCTGACAGCGGTGGGGATGGCTTTCGGCGTCGGCATGCTGCTCGCCTTCTCTCCCGACACGCCGCGCAGCGGCATAACGCTGATCTCCGCTATGCGCAGCGGCCTGGTGGAAGTAAAGAAGACATTGTCCCACCTCAAATCCTATCCCGATGTCGGCCGCCTTCTCATCGCCCGGATGTTCGTCAACGACGCCCTTGTCGGCGCTCTCATGTTCTACGGCATCTATGCCGCGGGCATCTTTGGATGGGGACCGACGGAACTCGCCATCATGCTTTTGGTGATGGCTGCCGGCGGTATTTTGGGCAGCCTTCTCGGCGGGCGCATGGATGATCGCTATGGCTCGAAGTTCACTCTGTCTTTCGGCGTGGCCTGCGCCATGCTGTCCGTGCTGCTGGCTGTCAGCATCGGGCGCCAGGAAATCTTTTTCTACTCCGATCCGGAGCTGGCGCGGCCGGTCTGGGAAGGACCGATCTTCAAGACTTGGCCGGAACTCACCTACATTCTCATTTCACTGGTCCTGAACATTTTTGCCGCCATGTGCTTCATATCGGCGCGCGCGTTCATGGCCCGGCTTTCTCCGCCTCATCTCGTCGCCCAGTTCTTCGGGCTGTTCGCCCTCTCGGGAACGGCCACTGCCTTTCTCGCCCCGATGACGGTCGGAGTTGTAACCGCTGCGACCCAGAGTCAACGCATCGGCTACGGCTCGCTCGTGGTTCTGTTCGCGATCGGATATGCGCTCCTGGAACGCATCAGTGTGAATCCGAGAAGTCCCGCCCAAGTTCTGCGGCCCGAGACTGCGGGCTGAGAGTTGAGGCGTAGTCGCCGGACATTGGCCTGAGGCCGGAAGCGGTCTCAGGCTCTACCTCGCCTGAACGTAGGTCGGCCGCGCGGCGGACTGGCAATTGCGGAGACCGAACATGCGCATACCACCTCTCAACGCCCTTCGGACCTTCGAGTGCGCAGGACGCCACCTGAGCTTCGCTGCAGCAGCGCAAGAGCTGAATGTAACGCCTGGCGCGGTGAGCCGGCAAATCCGTACGCTCGAAGAGTTTCTTGGTATCCAGCTTTTCGTTCGCGCCACGCGGAAAGTCCAGCTCACCGCCGAAGGCAGCTCATATCTGAAGACCATCAGCGAAACCATCGCGCAGATTGCAGGAGCGACCGAGGCCCTCATGGATATTCCAGAAGGACAGCCATTGCGCGTGTCCACGTCGTTGACCTTCGTCTTGCGTTGGCTGACCCCCAGGCTGTTGTCGTATCATGCGATTCAGCCTGATCGAAATCTCCAGATCACCACGGCGCTCGGCCGCGTGGACTTCCGGTGCGAGCCGGTGGACGTCGCCATCCGCCTCGGCCAGGAGGACACGCCCCATGCCAAAAGCACGCAACTCTTCCGTCCAGATCTCGTGCCGGTTTGCAGTCCGGCCCTCCTCGACGGCCCTTTCCCGCTACGACGCGTGGAAGACCTGCGACACCACACGCTGCTCCATACTTCGGCGCGTCCCAACAATTGGAAGGTCTGGCTGAACGCCATTGAACAGCCGGATCTTTCGGGAGCGCAGCGGCTCCGTTTCGATAGTTCGAGTCTGGCCTACCAGGCGGCAGCGGAAGGGCTCGGGGTCGCCGTGGGCCAGGTTCAGCTGCTGATAGACGATCTGGCCAGCGGCAAGCTTGTCGTCCCCTTTCCCACCTTTGTCCCTGACACGGACAGCTACAATTTGCTCTGGTCCGATCGCGCTGGCCGCAATGCTGTATTGACACGTTTTCGCGGCTGGGTGCTCGCCGAGGCACGTGCCTGCAATATCAAGGCGCAGGAGATCGCGGGTGTAATAACCTCGTCCAAACCCATCACGACGGACCGGAGCGGCCACTATTCGGCGCCGGTCAAGTCTTCTGCCCTGCCCATACACCCCTTTCGTGCTCAATGATGAAACGCTCCGGTCGATGGGGCATTGCCCGCCACGTTGCGCGCGCAAGGAAGCGCGGCGAGCGCACACGGGAGGCCATCAGTGAATTTTTCTCACTTAAAATGAGAATAGCTCGGTTGACCGCCAGGCCCTGAAATGTCCAAATCCGTCGCGTGAAGTGATGAAGAGCAGATAGCAGATAGTATAAGTTCAGAACCCCGCGCTTAGAGCGCGATCCGTGCAAATTGAACCAATTTGCTCGGTGAAGCGTCCTCTAAAACGGCGAAGGAGCACGCGCCGCTATGGATGAAAAGCGAAAGCGATGCAAAACCTTCGCAAAGAGCGCTGCCTCACCGATGATCGCGCCTTCCAGAGCCGCTGGTAAGCCTCCGCCCTTGGGCGGGCAAACAGCATCCACTGCCCACGGGCGGGGGTGGTACCTGCGTGTGACTGCGTGCTGGGGTTGCCGCCCGTTGGCTCTCACCGGAGCAAACGTTTCAAAGCTCGCCTGAGCCCGAGACCGATAGCCACAATCGGCTGCGGGCGCGAGGGAGGACTATGTGAAGATCTACAAGATGTTCATCGATAACGCTTGGGAAGACGCGGCCTCAGGCGAACGGATCCCATCCCTTGAACCTTGGTCCGAGCAGGTGTGGGCAAGCATTCCCCGGGGTGACACCAAAGATGCCGACAGGGCGGTGCAGGCGGCCCACGCAGCGCTGCAAAGCCAGCCATGGGCTGGCATCAGTGCCACCGCGCGTGGCGCGCTCATGCGGCGTCTCGGCGACATCCTCACGCGTGATGCCGGCCATCTTGGGCGGATCGAAGCTCAGGACAACGGCAAGCTCCTTGCCGAGATGCAAGCCCAAGCCGCTTATCTCCCACAATATTTCTACTATTATGGCGGGCTCGCGGACAAGCTCGAAGGTACGGTGCCCCCCGTCGAACGACCCGGATTCTTCACCTATACGAGACACGAGCCGATCGGGGTCGTCGCGGCTCTCACGCCTTGGAACTCTCCCCTGTTGCTCGCTGCAAATAAGATCGCGCCGGCGCTTGCGGCCGGTTGCACGATTGTGCTCAAGCCGTCGGAGCACGCTTCCGCCTCCGCCCTCGAATTTGCGCGGGCGGTTGAGGAGGCGGGATTTCCGCCCGGCGTCGTCAACGTTGTCACGGGCTATGGCGCGGAGGTGGGGGATGCGCTCGTGCGCCATCCGCTCGTCTCCAGGATTTGCTTCACGGGCGGGGAGATTGCCGGGCGCGCCATCAACGAAGCCGCGGCCAGGGGCTTCAAGCATGTCGACCTCGAGCTCGGCGGAAAGTCTGCCAATATCGTCTTCGCGGACGCCGATCTGGAGGCCGCGGCCAACGGCGCCATCGCCGGTATCTTCGGCGCTTCCGGCCAGAGCTGCATTGCCGGATCCCGCCTCCTAGTCGAGGACAGCATCTATGAACGTTTCATCGAGAAGCTCGTCACAATGATGGCTTCGGTCAAGGTCGGCGATCCGTTTGATCCGCACACGCAGATCGGGCCGATCACGACCAAGGCGCAGTATGACAGGGTCAACGATTATATCTGCGTTGGCCTCGCCGAGGGCGCGCGCCGCCGCCTCGGCGGCGACAATCCCTTCGAGAGAGGATGGTTTGTCCCCCCCACCATCTTCTCCGAGGTCACCAGTGAGATGCGCATTGCGCGCGAGGAGATCTTCGGGCCCGTCCTTTGCGTGATGAGGTTCCGCGACACCGAAGATGCAATCAGGATCGCCAACGACACCCTCTATGGGCTGGCTGCTGGCGTCTGGACGCGCGATCTTCGCCGGGCATTTGAAGTCTCCAACCGCCTGGAGGCCGGCACCGTCTGGGTAAACGCCTATCGCGCGCTCAGCTACATGGTGCCCTTCGGCGGCTACAAGAACAGCGGGCTCGGCCGCGAGAACGGCATTGATGCGATCCGTAATTTCGTCCAGGTCAAGAGCGTCTGGATGAACTATGCCGCCCCGGTGGCCAATCCGTTCGTCATGAAGATTTGAAGGCGGAGCTGCCGACGGTTCCACCCCGGTGGGGAACAAGAGAATGTTGGAAACGAAAGGATCGGCCGTGAACGCGACGAGCGAAGTGCACCCCTGGCACTGCAAGGGCTGGAGCGGCGGATGGACCACGCTTTCCGGCGGCACCATCCAGGTGGAAGAACCCGCCACCGGAGATCTTCTTGCGGAGGTGGGGCGGGCTTCGACGCAGGACGTGCGACGCGCTGCTCGCGCCGCGCGTGCCGCGCAACACGGGTGGATCGCCCTGCCGTACCAAGAGCGCGGCGCCAGCTTTCGCCGTGCCGCGACCCTCGTGGAAAGCCGCGCCGCGCTCATTCGCGATTGGATCGTGCGGGAGACCGGGGCCGTAAAGCTCAAGGCCCAGTTCGAGATCACGTCGGTGGTCCATCTTCTCCACGAGGCTGCGGCCGTCCAGACCCAGCCGCGGGGCCTTGTCCTACCCGCGGACGGAGGCAGCCTTTCCCTGGCGCGGCGTGTCCCGCACGGCGTAGTAGGCGTCATCACACCCTTCAATTTTCCCTTCATCCTCACGGGCCGGGCCATCTTAGCAGCACTCGCGATGGGGAATGCCGTCGTTCTGAAGCCCGATCCGCGCACGCCTGTCTCCGGCGGGCTGCTGCTGGCTTCCATATTTGCGGAAGCCGGCCTACCGGAGGATCTTCTGCACGTGCTGCCGGGCGACGTGGAAGCTGGCGAAGCCCTCGTCGCGGACCCCGACATTGCCATGATCTCGTTCACCGGCTCCACGGCAGTCGGGCGCAAGATCGGGGCTTTGGCAGGTGGCCACCTGAAGAAGGTGGCGCTGGAGCTGGGCGGGAAGAATGCGCTCATCATCCTCGATGACGCCGATCTCGACCGGGCCGTTTCGAATGGTGCCTGGGCCTCCTGGCTCCACCAGGGCCAGATCTGCATGAGCGCGGGACGCCACCTTGTCCACAAATCCCTCGCCGAGGCCTATGCCGAGCGGATGGCGGAAAAAGCCCGCGCGCTGCCGGTCGGCAACCCGTTCACTGAAGAGGTGGCTCTCGGGCCCCTCATCAACCGTGTCCAGCTGGAGCGCGTACGGAGGATCGTCGACGACAGCATCGCGGCCGGCGCGCGGCTGCTGGCCGGCGGGCCGGGGCAAGGAAATTTCTTCAATCCCACGGTGCTCGACCGCGTGACACCCGAAATGCCTGCGTTCCGAGAGGAGATCTTCGGCCCCGTAGTATCGATCACCGCCTTCGAGGACGACGAACAGGCCGTACGTCTCGCCAACGACACCGAGTATGGCCTGAGCGCTGGCATCCTCAGCCCATCGATTGAACGGGCGAAGAGAATTGCCGATCAACTGAATGTCGGCCTGCTCCACATCAACGACCAGACGGTGCACGATGACGGCACCATGCCGATGGGCGGCTTCGGTGCCTCCGGCAACGGCTCGCGTCACGGCGGACCGGCCAATTGGGACGAATTCACCCAGTGGCAATGGATGACCATCAAGGAGAAGCCACCGCTCTACCCGCTTTAAGGGCCGCGGATGCTCTCGTTGGGCAAACCGCGACACCAACCGTTCCGTGGAGGTCTTGCGGAATTACCGTTTCTTAATCTGAAGGCCCTTAGCCCATTGGTCGGCGAGCGCGTCGATGATCTGCTCCCGGCTAGCGGGAAAGGCTCCTGAAAGCCAAAGAAACACCACGCGGTCCATCTGCGCGCAAAGAAGGAGGAAATTCATTTCGGCTTCTCTGCGATGCTTCGCCATCCGCTCGAGGCACCGAGGAACAGCGCCGAGATACTCGCGCATCCCGGCAAGCCACTCGCCCGCCAGTTCCGGCTCCAGGGCGACGGCCTGGTTGGAGGCGATGGTCAACCGGCGGTCCGCCTCCCAGCTATCGAGCATCTTTTCGATCCAAGCGCGAATGTCGCCGAAATCGGGTGAAGCGATGTTGTCGAGTTCCTCCCAGAGGGCAATCATCTTGGGCTGCTGAATCTCCTTCCAGCCCGCCACCAGGGCTTCCGCCTTGGTCTTGAAATGCAGGTAAAATGTCGCCCGGCTGGTGCCCGCCTTGTCCACCATCTCCTTGATGGTCGACAGGTGATAGCCCTTCTCCGAAAAGACGTCGAAGGCCGCTTTGAGGAGCCGCTCCCGGGTCGCCTTCTGCTGCTCGTAACGAAGTGTTGGACGACCTTCACGACTTAGCATGGGACCTCTATCTCGTGGGCGCTGGAAACCTCGGCCGCGGCGCCAGGGTCGGACCGGAGCCCGGATCCGCTCGCGAGCGCCGGCCAGTGGCAGAAACTTCGAGCCGCTGCCGGGCATTTTGCCCTCTAGTACACAATCCGATCAAATGAAACCGTCGGGCGACCCTCCGCCTTGGCCGGTGAAGCGCCCGCCAAGTGATTGAACAAAGGCGGAACAGGATCTTTCCTTCGTCGGACGACCAATCTTGATCGATCAGGAAGCGAGCCAGGATCCAAAAAAGGCGACCTTCGAAGCGTGAGCCTGTCGATCTCCGTCAATCCATGCTCCGAGTACGTCGTCACGGGCCAGGCCACCGACCTACAGCTCCTCACTTCTCACCGGCACGACACGAACGAGCGCTTGAGCCAATCTGCGCTGCATGGTATGTATACATAAAGGATACAAACTGTGTAGGAGGAGCCCATGAATACCTACTCCACTTTCCCGGTCAACGCTTGGTATGCCGCCGCCTGGGACGCCGAGGTCAAGCGCGAGCTTCTTTCAAGAGTCATTTGTAATCAAAAGATTGTCCTGTATCGTAAGGAGAATGGAGATATCGCCGCGCTGCAGGATGCATGCTGGCATCGCCTTGTCCCACTCTCCATGGGACAGCTAAAGGGGGACAATATTCAATGTGCGTACCATGGTATTGTATTCAATGACCAGGGAAACTGCACGTTCATGCCGTCGCAGGACACCATCAATCCCGCAGCGCAGGTGCGCGCCTTTCCGGTCGTGGAGCGACATCGTTTCATCTGGGTATGGCCCGGCGATCCCGCTCTCGCCGACCCGGCATTGGTGCCGGACCTGCACTGGAACCGGGATCCCGCTTGGGCAGGGGACGGCAAGGTCATCCATGCAGCCTGTGACTACCGCTTGATCGTGGATAACCTTATGGATCTCACCCATGAGACGTTCATCCACGGCAGCAGTATCGGCAACGATGCGGTAGCCGAGGCCCCCTTCGACGTCACCCATGGCGAGAACACCGCCACGGTCACCCGGTGGATGATCGACATTGATCCCCCGCCGTTCTGGCGGGCTCAATTGGGCAAGATCCAGAAGAATGTCGGCCGCGTGGATCGCTGGCAGATCATCCGCTTCGAGGCGCCCTGCACGGTCGCGATCGACGTCGGCGTCGCCCCGACCGGCACCGGTGCGCCGCAGGGCGATCGGCGTGAAGGCGTGAGCATGTTGGTGATCAACACCATCACGCCCGCGACCGAGAAAACCAGCCACTATTTCTGGGCCAATGTCCGCGATTACGGGATCGCCGAGCAGCGCATCACCACCGAAATCCGTGATGCCATCACCAAGGTCTTTCGTGAAGACGAGATCATCGTCGAAGCCCAGCAGCGCGCCATCGACGAGAATCCCGACCACGCTTTCTACAATCTCAACATCGATGCCGGAGCCATGTGGGCGCGACGCATCATCGACCGCATGATCGCCGAGGAGCAGGCGGGTATTTTTCTCCCCGCGGCTGCCGAATAGGCACGGCCCTCCCATGTCCCAATCGGTCAACACGCTTTTGCGCCTGCGAGAGCTCATCCTCAACGGCGAGGTGCGGCCAGGCGAACGGGTCTCGGAACTGTCGGTATCGGACCGGATCGGCGCCTCCCGCACGCCGGTGCGGGCAGCGCTGATGCGGCTAGCCGACGAGGGGCTGCTCGAGAGCCTGCCGGGCGGCGGCTTTGCCGTGCGCAGCTTCACGGAACGCGACATTCGCGATGCCATCGAAGTGCGCGGCACTCTCGAAGGCCTCACCGCGCGCATCGCCGCCGAGCACGGTGTCGCCGAAGGCACGCTCGCCGATCTGCGTGACACGATCGCGCGTATCGACGATCTGCTCGGAGACGACCGCGGCGTCGAGGCTACATTCGCGGAATACGTGGTGCTGAACGAGCAGTTCCACACTCTCCTCGCGGAGGCGGCGGACAGCCCCATTCTCGCCCAGAGCCTGGGCCGGGCGGCGGCACTGCCCTTCGCATCACCGAGCGGCTTCCTTCAAGCGCAAAGTGTGCTGCCTGAGGCACGCCTGATCCTGACCCTGGCCCAGGAGCAGCACCGCGCCGTGGTGGAAGCCATCGCCAATCGCGAGGGCGCCCGCGCCGAAGCCCTGATGCGTGAACATGCGCGCCTCGCGCGGCGTAACCTTGAGCTGGCGCTACGCGATCGCACCATCCTGCAGCACATTCCCGGCGGAGCCCTCATCCGCCGCCGCCAGCGGACTTAAGCCGCCCGCTCGCCAGATACCGCGTCGAACATCAAGAAATCTGGAGGAAAAGCCATGCGAAAGAGCACGGAGTGGATCACCGTTGCCATTAAAGCCACGCGGGAGGTCGCTCCCGGCATCCGGGAGTTTACCCTGGAGCCAGGAGGCGGCGCAGGCGCCTATCCGACAGGCAGCCACCTTCAGGTTCAAGCGGTGATCGAGGGGAAGAGCGCCATCCGTCACTACTCTCTCATCGGCGACGCACCGCGCGATGGAACATGGCGGATCGCCGTCAAGCGCGAGGATACCGGTCGCGGGGGCTCGCGCTACATGTGGTCCCTTCCGGCGGGTGCGCGGCTTCAGGTCACCAATCCCGACAGCCAATTCCAGCTCTCGCGCGATGCGAGCGAATATCTCCTGATCGCGGGCGGCATTGGCATCACCCCAATCCTGGGAATGGCCATGGCCCTTAAGCGACGCGCCGGACGCTTCCACGTGCTCTATCTAGGCCGTTCGCGCACGGCGCTGGCCTATCTGGATGAACTACACGCACTGCTTGGAAATGATCTCCACGTCTTTACGGACGACGAAGGGCGAGCAGACGTCGCGGCCGAGATCGCTCGCCTGGATCCCGAAGGCGAAGCCTACATCTGCGGCCCGCTCGGCCTTCTGGAAGCCGTGCGCCGCGCTTGGCAGCACAGTGGCCGCAGGAGAGACCGGCTACACTATGAGACCTTCGGCTCCAGCGGACGCTTTGCCACGGAACCCTTCACCGTCTGCGTGCCCCGCCTCGGCGTGACGGTGGAGGTCCCCGCCGGAACCACCATGCTGGACGCTCTTGAAGCTGCCGGCGTCCGTGTCCTCAGCGATTGCCGGCGCGGAGAGTGTGGTCTTTGCCAGATGGAAGTGCTGGAACTGTCCGGCAGCCTCGATCACCGTGACGTCTTCTTCTCCGATGCAGAGCATGCTTCCAATCACCGCATCTGTGCCTGCGTTTCGCGCGTCTCAGGGGGGACGATCGCGGTGGAGCCCGCCTGGCGTGGAGACGAGCGCTTGCTTTCCGGGTCGGAACTGCGGGCTTCGCGGTTGGTGGCCTGCGCAGCACCTGCTTGACCCGCCATTGGCGGAAGTCACCTCGCGACCGGAGCCTGTCTGGCACCCCCCGCTTTCGCCGCGCCGACCACGAGCAGCACCGCACCGGGAACCACCGCGCCAACGCCCTCCGGCGTGCCCGTACAAATCAGGTCTCCGAGGCCTCGAAAAAAGCGAGCCGCTCCTGCAGGGGCCGATCGTGAATGCGGATGAGAAAGGCCGGTTCCGCACCCTCCGCCTGGTGGGTGACGGCGGCGAAGACGGGGCGGAGAAGGTGTCGGCGGGTCCTGCTCGCCAACATCAACCCGACCTTCAACTGGGTGCGCCTCGCCCAGCGCGTGCCGGTGCACATCGCGCTGGAGGACGTGCCGCCCGACATCCGCCTCGTGGCCGGCCTCACCGCCACCGTGGAGATCGAGACTGTCTCCCCTGCGGCCGGCAAAGCCATGCTCGCGGACACGCCGAACGCCCGGTCCGCGCAGGCCTCCCGGCCGGCCCGGTGAGGGCGGTGCGCCTTGCTGCCGGCGGGTGGCCACAAGGACCGTTCCGCCTTCAGCCGCGGCATGAGGACGGAATGCCATGACTGTTTCCGTGAATGCCGCGCTGACATCAGGGCACCCGAAGGGGGACGCCCCGCCCGGCGCGACGGTGCCGCTCTGGCTGCTGGCGCTCCTGGCCTTTTCCGGCACTCTCGCCATGCACGTCTTCGTGCCGGCGCTGCCCATCGCCCAGGCGGATCTCGGCGGCGGGATGGCGGCCATGCAGCTCACCATCAGCCTCTACATCCTCGGCCTCGCCGGCGGGCAGCTCGTCTACGGGCCGCTGGCCGACCGGTTCGGGCGCCGGCCCGTATTGATGGCGGGGCTCTCGCTCTACACCTCCGCCGGCCTCGCGGCCATGCTTGCGCCGAGCGTCAACGCCCTCATCGCCGCGCGGCTCTTCCAGTCCCTGGGCGGCTGCGCCGGGCTTGTGCTGGCGCGCGCCATCGTGCGCGATACCTCCGCGCCGGCGGACACCACCCGCGGCCTCGCCTTGATGAATCTCATGATCACGGTCGGTCCGGGCATGGCGCCGCTGGTGGGCGGCCTCCTCGCCGATGCGGCGGGATGGCGCTCCATCTTTCTCGCCTTGACCCTGCTCGGCGTGGCCAACCTCCTGCTCACCTGGCGTCTCCTGCCGGAGACCGGACGGACAACCGAGGGCGCCGCCATCGGTCTAATGGAGAGCTACGGCCAACTGTTGCGGGCGCCAGCCTTCTGGGGCTATGCGGTGGGCGGCGGCTGCGCCACCACCTCCCTCTATGGCTTCGTCGCGGCGGCCCCCTCATCTTCATCGGCGAACTGCACCAGCCCATGGCCCGCGTCGGGGGTTATATCGCGCTCCTGGTGCTCGGCGTGTGGGTGGGCAGCGTATTGGCGAGCCGGCTCATCGCCCGTGTTTCCGTCGGCCGCCTGCTGGTGGGCGCCAATGGTGTCAGCGTTGCCGCCGCCTTTGTCCTGCTCGCCGTCGTGCTGTGCGACCGGCTTACTGTGCCGCTGGCCATCGGCACCGTCTTCACGTTCTCCGTGGGCGTGGGCACCGCGGCGCCCGCCGCGCTGGCCGAAGCCCTCAGCGTCAATCCCCGCGTCGCCGGCTCCGCCTCGGGGCTCTACGGCGCCATGCAGATGGCCGTCGGCGCCCTGTGCACGGCTTTGGCCGGTGTCGGATCCGACCCGGCCCTGGCTGCCGCTCTCGTGCTTGCCGGCTCCGGCATCATCGCTCAAGCGGCCTTCTGGATGGCCGGGCGAGCAAGGCGCGCGGCCGCGTAGAGCAGCCGCACGATGCGGCGAATGGGCATCACAGGGTAAGATCCATGGATATCAAGACAATCGCTGTTCTCATTGATACCAGTCCGTCGCGCGAAACGCGGGTGGATTATGCGACCAATCTCGCGCGGCGCCACGGCGCGCACCTCATCGGAATCTTCCTGCTTCCCCCGGACATCGGCGGGGGGCTGGCTGCCTCCCACGTCCGCGGGCAAGCGGCGATCGCCAACCTTCTGCACCATCAACAAGCCCGCAAGGACGACCTGATCCGCGAAGCGCGGGACATCTTTGAAAAGCACACCGCCCGGCAAGGTGTGCCCTGCGAATTCCGTGTCCACGCTCCCCGCGGAGAAGATGAACGCCGCCTCGGCGCCCTGCACGCGGATCTCGTTGTCGCTGCGCCTCCAAAAGATTCTTGGCTCGACGACGGGCCGCCAGCCGATGTGGTGCAGCTTGCGACCGGCGTCCCCTTCCTGCTCGTGCCGGAGAACTGGCGCAACATTGAACCACCACAGCGCATTCTCATCGGCTGGAATGCAAGCCGGGAATCGCGCCGGGCCATCGGCGACGCCCTGCCTTTGCTGGCGCTCGCGTCATCGGTAACGGTGCTCATCGTGGACCCGCAGGCAAGTATCCCCGCGGGAGAGGAGCCCGGAGTGGAGGTGGCAATGTTCCTGCTGCGCCACGGTGTCCGCCTGACCGTCGATCCCGTGCAGTCACACGGGCGGGCGATCCCCGAGGTCATCTTGGAATACGCTGCGTCCAATGAGCACGACATGATCGTGCTCGGCGCTTACAGCCATGCACGCGCCCGGGAGATCGTGCTCGGCGGCGTGACGCGTTCGCTCCTGGCGCATTCGCCGATCCCCTTGCTCATCTCCCATTGAGCTGATGGAGATCCGGGCAAAGGCGCGATTGAGGCGAGGCTTGGCTCCAACCGGCCCGGCTAGCGGGTTGCTTGCAAGGACGCGACCGTGATCTTGACCGAACCGGACAAATTGCCGGCGATCTCAAAACAGCCGGCGTCTCTCAGCAAAGTCGCCTGAAAATCCTCGTTATTTCAGTTAGCTATATGGTCCGCTGGGGAAGATTCGAACGCCCGAACCCCAGACTCGTCGCTCAAGGACCAGCGCCCCGCAGCAAGACCAACTATGGGTTGTAATGGCGCACCCGACACGATTCGAACGTGTGGCCTCCGCCTTCGGAGGGCGGCGCTCTATCCAGCTGAGCTACGGGTGCCTGCTGCTTACGCAGTGCTTACTCGGGTTTCTTGCGAAAGTGAAGCCTTCGGCCCCGATCTCGCAAGTCATTGAATTTAAAACCGCTTCTCTCCACACTTTTCACATCAGCCGACTTGACACGTGCCTTCGGAGGGCGGCGCTCTATCCAGCTGAGCTACGGGTGCCTGCTGCCTGCGCAGTGCTTACGCGGATTCCCTGCGAAAGTTAAGCCCTTCAGCCAATCCCTCGCAAGCCATTGAATTCAAAAACGCTTCTCTTCACACTTTTCACGCCAGCCGATTTGACACTGCCTTCGGAGGACAGCGCGCGATCGAGCTGGGCTAAGGTGCGTGGCGGGGACGCCAATTCGGTCTTCATACTGGAAGCCGGCGCGGGCGGCAACAGGTGTCGGGACGGGCGATCGCGGCATCCCCACTCATGGCGAATGGACCTCCTGAACCGCGGCCTTGCCGTCTGATTCGGCATGAAGACATGCGAGCGCGGCCAGCGCCCGCACACCTGCGCGAGGACAAGGACAAGCCCGACGACAAGGACAGGGAGCCGGCCGGAAACATCCGCCGGCTACCCGGGCGCGGCCAAAGCCTCGGCTTCCGCCTGCAAGGCCGCGAGCAGGGCCATGAAGCGCTCGCCCTGGACCAGAACATGGGCGCGCATCCGCTCCGCGGCCTCCATGCCGTCGCCGGCAGAAAGCGCCGCCATGATGGCCTCGTGCTCGGCCAAAGAGGTCTCCATGCGGCGCGGCACATGGAGTTGCAGCCGACGATAAGGCTGCAACGCCCGTTGCAGGCGCAGGGCCTCGCCATGGATCACGCGATTGCCGGTGGCGGCATAGATGGCGGCGTGGAACGCCGCATTGGCCGAATAATAGGCGCAGGAATCCCCCGACGCGACCGCCGCGCCACAGGCGGCAAGGGCGCCCGCGAGGGTGGCGCGATCCGCGGCCCCCATGCGCTGGGCGGCGAGGCGCGCGCAGGCGGCTTCCAGTTCCGCCATCAGTTCAAAGGATTCCAGCAGCTCGCGGGGGCCGAGCAGCGCCACGAAGGCGCCGCGGCGCGGACGGATCTCGATCAGTCCCGAAGCGGAAAGCTGGATCAAAGCCTCACGGATCGGCGTTCTCGACACGCCGAAGCGCTCCGCCAGGCCCACCTCGTCGAGCTTCTGGCCCGGCCGCAGCCGGCCGGAGACGATGTCGTCCTCCAGCGCCTCCCTGAGCCTCGGGGTCTGCTCGCCGCGCACCGTCCGCCTCCATTCGCTCCGGAAATGCCGCGCCGGCGCATAGAATGCAATAATATATATCTTGCATACAAGATTCTTGACAGGCAATCCAATCTGCTTTTGATTCAATGCATGTTTACGGCAGAGGTCGCCATGCCCTTTCCTGCCTCGCGGGGTCTTCCGCGCGCCACCTCATCCCAACGGCCTCCTGTCTTTGAGCGCTGCCGAGAGGGCATCGCTCAGGCGCCGCGCCGGCGTGACCCAAGGGCAGATGAGCCGCCTCACCGGCCGTTGGTGTCGCCCGGACGCTCTCAGCCGAAAGAGATGGAGCGTGCGGCGCACGCGCGCCTTGCCATCGCCGGCTTCCCGCATTCCCATAGGCGCTTCGGCAGCGGGCTCTGAGACCACGGCGGGGCGATGCGATGAGTTCCAACACGACCTTCTTCGGCGATCTCCTCACCTCCATCGCGGAACGGGGGCGCTCGCTCCTCGACCGGTCGAGCCGGGTGTCCGGCGCCACCAAGGCGGCGACCCTGGTGGAGCGGTGCGAGCAGTTGCTCTCCGGCCGCGGCGAGGCCTCCGGCGTGGCGCTGGCCTCCGACATTCTCGACCGCTACGCCCGCATGAAGACCGGCGAGCGCATCGCCTTCTTCGAAGCGCTCGCCGAAGCCTTCGGGCCGGACCGCACACGGCTTGAAAAGGCCATCGAGAGTTACGGCCGCACCGGCTCGGACGCGGCGGCGGCGGAGCTGCACCTCGCCAGCGAGCCGCGGCGGCAGGAATTGTTCCGCCGGTTCAACCTCGGCCCCGGCGCAACCCTCTCCCTCGTGCGCATGCGCGAAAACCTCATGGACGCCCTCGTCCATCGCCGCGATCTGGCCGCCGTGGACCGGGATTTCGGGCACCTCTTCTCATCCTGGTTCAACCGGGGGTTTCTCGTGCTGCGCCGCATCGACTGGTCGACGCCCGCCAACGTGCTGGAAAAGATCATCCGCTATGAGGCGGTGCACGCCATCCGCGACTGGAACGACCTGCGCGCCCGCGTGGATACGCCGGACCGGCGCTGCTACGCCTTCTTCCACCCGGCCCTCGTGGACGAGCCGCTGATCTTCGTGGAAGTGGCGCTGACCAAGGACATTCCGGGCGCCATCGCCCCGGTGCTGGACCAGTCGCGCGCGCATCTGGAGCCCGAAAAGGCCACCACCGCGGTGTTCTATTCCATCTCCAACTGCCAGCGCGGGCTCGGCGGCGTCTCCTTCGGCAATTTCCTGATCAAGCAGGTGGTGGAGGAGATTTCCCGCGAGATCCCCTCGCTCTCCACCTTCGTCACGCTTTCGCCCGTGCCCGGCTTCCGCGCCTGGCTGGATGCCGAGCGCAAGGCGGAGAACTCCCCTGCCCTCACCGCCGCCGACCGCGAGGCGCTGGCCGTGCTCGATACGCCGGATTGGGCCGAAAAGGTGGAAACGCGCGAGGCGCTGGCGCCGGTGTTTTCAGCGGCGGCGGCGTATTATTTCCTCGTCGCCCGCACCGCCAAGGGCAAGCCGGTGGACCCGGTGGCACGCTTCCACCTGGGCAATGGGGCGCGGCTGGAACGCATCAACCCCATGGGCGACCTCTCGCCCAAGGGCATCGCCCAGGCCGCCGGGCTCATGGTGAACTACCGCTATGTGCTGGCCGACATCGAGAAGAACCACGAAGCCTTCCTCGGCAAGGGCGAGGTGGTGGCGAGCGGACCCGTGAAAAAGCTGCTGAAGGCCGAGGCCGCCAGCCGCGCCCTCGTCCCCACCACCTGAGGCGGATCGACCCAAAAACGGATCGGCCCTTCGCAAGACAGGGCCGATGGCACGAGAGACACGATGAGCGAAAACCATCTCTTCGGCGCCATCCGCGCCGCCATGCCTGCCCTCTCCACCCCGCTCGCCACCCTCGCCGACGGGCGGGTGGAGACCTATGGCGACGCGCTGGCCCTCTCCGCCCGCCTTGCCCATTTGCTGGTGGCGCGAGGGGTGAAGCCCGGCGACCGGGTGGCGGTGCAGGTGGAGAAATCCTGGCCGGCCCTCGCGCTCTATCTCGCCACGGTGCGGGCGGGTGGCGTCTACCTGCCGCTCAACACCGCCTATACGCTGAACGAGGTGGAATATTTCCTCTCGGACGCGGAACCCACCGTGTTCGTCTGCCCGCCTCACATCGAGGCGGACGCCCGCGCCCTGGCGACCCGCCTCGGCGTGCCCTCCATCGAGACCCTGGGCGCCGACGGCACCGGGTCGCTAACGGACGGGGCGGCGCACCTGCCCGCGGATTTCGCCGACGTGCCGCGCGGGCCGGAAGACCTCGGCGGCATCCTCTACACCTCCGGCACCACGGGCCGCGCCAAGGGCGCCATGCTGAGCCACGACAACCTCTTGTCCAACGCCCTGACGCTGAAGGACGAATGGCGGTTCACGGGCGACGACGTGCTGCTCCACGCCCTGCCCATCTTCCACACCCACGGGCTGTTCGTGGCCTCCAACATCGTGCTTCTGGCCGGCGCCGCCATGGTCTTCCGGGCGAAGTTCGATCCGCGCGAGGCGCTGGAACTGATGGCGGCGGGCACGGTGACGAGCCTGATGGGCGTGCCCACCTTCTACACCCGCCTCCTCGACCAGCCGGGCCTCACCAAAGAGGCGACGGCGAAGATGCGCCTGTTCGTCTCCGGCTCGGCGCCGCTTTTGGCGGAGACCCATCGCGCCTTCTTCGAGCGCACCGGCCACGCCATTCTCGAGCGCTACGGCATGACCGAGACCGGCATGAACACCTCCAACCCCTATGACGGCGAGCGCATCGCCGGCACCGTGGGCTTCCCCCTGCCCGACGTTTCGCTGCGCGTGACCGATCCGGAGACCGGGCGGGTGCTGCCCACCGACGACATCGGCATGATCGAGGTGAAGGGCCCCAACGTCTTCAAGGGCTACTGGCGCATGCCGGAGAAGACGGCGGCGGAATTCCGCGACGGCTTCTTCATCACCGGCGATCTCGGCAAGATCGATGCGAAGGGCTACGTGCACATCGTCGGCCGGGGCAAGGACCTCGTCATCACCGGCGGTTTCAACGTCTATCCCAAGGAAGTGGAAGGCGAGATCGACGCCATTCCCGGCGTGGCGGAAAGCGCGGTGATCGGCGTGCCCCACCCCGATTTCGGCGAGGGGGTCACCGCCGTGGTGGTGAAGGTGGCGGGCGCCAGCCTGACCGAGGCGGATATCCACGCCGCGCTGGAGCACCGTCTCGCCAAGTTCAAGCAGCCCAAGCGCGTGTTCTTCGTGCCGGAGCTGCCGCGCAACACCATGGGCAAGGTGCAGAAGAACGTGCTGCGCGACACCTACAAGGACATCTTCCGCGCCGTGGCGTGATACCCGTGCCCATGAGCTCGTCTCATGAGCATGGGTCAAGCCCGCGCGGCATTTGAGCGTTACCCACTTGGCATCGGTCGAAGACCGAGCCGATGGTATAGGCTACCTCACCGCACCACGGGGGCCACGTCCACGCCCACGGACAGGCGATGGTCGCCGGAGGTGACGATCACCCCGTCCACCGGCGCCACATCGGCATAGTCGCGGCCGACCGCGAGGATGATGTGGTCGTCCCCCACCGCAATGTCATTGGTGGGATCAAGGCCGATCCAGCCGGCCTCCGGCCCGCACCAGATCTCCACCCAGGCATGGGTTGCGTCCGCCCCCTCGAGGCGCGGCTGGCCTTCCGGCGGGATGGTGCGCAGATAGCCCGACACATAGCGCGCCGGCAGGCCGAGGCCGCGCAGGCCGGCAATCATCACCTGGGCGAAGTCCTGGCACACCCCGGCCCTGGCGGCGAACGCCTCGTGGGGCGGGGTGGCCACATGGGTCGCGCCGGGCTCGTAGGTGAAATCCTCGTAGACCCGGTGCATCAGCTCCAGCCCCGCCTCCAGCACCGGGCGGTCGCCGCGGAAGCTGGTGGCGGTCCACTCCGTGATATCGGCGTCGAGCGGCACGGCGCGGCTCGGAAACAGGCCGTGGGCCGCAGCATCCGGACCCAGGTCCGCCTCCTCCAGCGCCGCGGCGCGCACATCGTCCACCAGCAGCGTCTCGGCCGGGTCCGGCAGGGCGGTGGAGGTCACGTCCACGCGGCTGCGGGTGGTGAGCGAGAGATGGTCGTGGGGCTGGTCCAGGGTGAGCCAGGTGAGGCCGTTGCCGAAGAAGTCGATGCCGTGCTCCAGCTCCGCCGGATCGGGATCGATGTCGAGGATATGGGCGATGACGTGCTGGTGGCCGATGCGATCCACCGGCGTCATGCGCAGCACCTGCCGCACCACCCGGACGGGCACCTGATAGCTGTAGGTGGTGGTCTGGCGGATGTCGTAGAGCATCTGTCCCTTCCTCGCGGACCCCTCGGACGCAACACATCCGGGATCCCCTTTGCTCAATCGCCGCGTGGGCTGCGCGCTTGCAAGAAGCCCTCAGATGAAGCGCTCGGATGGACCGCTCACATGGAAAGCGAGTGGGTCATCTCCGGGGAATGACCCTGGAGGAAATAATGGGCGGCGATCTCGTCGGAAAGCTCCATCAGCATCTTTTCCATGGCGTCGAACCAGGCCGGCTCGAAGCTCTCCGCCGTGCTCGCGGCCAGCTCCGCCTGCATGCGGGCGACCAGGCGCTCCCACAGCGGCGGCGGCGCATCCTGGTCGCGGCCCGGCAGCACCTTCAGGTGGTTGGCCATGCGGTGCACCTGGAACGCCACCGAGCGCGGATTGTCCGGATCAAGCAGCACCAGGTCGAGCACCGGCCCCCGCGCCTCCATCATCACGTAGCGGGTGCGGTAGGTGATGAGGCTGTCCGCCACCTGGAGCAAGGCATCGAGGGAGCCGAGCGGCGCGCCCATCTCGCCGAAGGTGCGGGCGAAGCGCAGGGTGCCGATGGCCCGCTCGGTGCGCCGGCCCAGCTCCAGAAACCGCCAGCCGGTCAGCCGGTTCATGTTCTCGGAGGCGAGGCCGTAGAAGGCGGCGATGATGCGCAGGGCGGCATCCGCCCGCTCCGCCGCATCCGCCTCGGACGGCGCGCTGGGAATGGGCGCATCCACGCAGGCCTCAAGGTCCACCAGGGCGCGCCAGGCGTCGGGTGAGAAGCGGTCGCGGATCACCGATGCCGAGGCCCGGGCCGCCTGCACCAGTTGCGGCAGGGCGCCGGGCACGTCGCGGCGGGTGAGCACCGCCACCGCATAGCGCGCCGGCGTGGCGCGGGCGAGATCGCGCGGCATGGCGCCCCAGGCGCCCAGAAGGCCGAGCAGGCGCGTGACCAGGGGGCTGGTGCCGCTGTCCCCGCTCTCCGCGAGCCGCCCCACCAGCACCCGCGACAGCCGCAGGGTCGCCTCGGCGCGCTCCACATAGCGCCCGAGCCAGAACAGGTTGTCCGCCGCCCGGCTCGGCAGCGTGCCGGAGGAGCGGCGCACCTTCACGTTGGCGGAGCTTGGCAAAAGCGTGGTGTCCGCCACCTCGGCCTCGGCCAGCACCCACACGTCCGCCGAGCGGTCGCCCTTCTGCATGGAGACGGCGCGGGCATCGGGAGCGGAGGAGATGCGGCAGAAGCCGCCGGGCATCACCGTCCAGCCCTTCTCGGTGGCGGCAAGGAAGACGCGCAGCATGAAGGGGCGGGGCGTCAGCTTCTCGCCGGTCCACACCGGGGTGGTGGACAGGCGCGCGATGTCCTGGCCCACCACGTCGCCGCCGCGCCGCGCCAGCAGGGTGGACAGCCGCCGCCGGTCGATGGCGGTCAGGTCGGCGCCCAGCACCGAGCCGCCGTCCGGCAGGCCCGGCAGGGCGCGGCCGAAGGCCGAGGAGATGACCAGCTCGTCGAGATGCTCCATCACCTGCGCCCGTTCCGCGGGCTGGCCGCACCACCAGGTGGCCACATGCGGCAGCTTCAGGGGCCGGCCGAACACGCGGGTGGCGATGCGCGGCAGGAAGGCGAGCAGGGCCGGCGCCTCGATGATGCCGGTGCCAAGCGCATTGGCCAGCGACACCCCGCCCATGCGCACCGCCTGCACCAGGCCCGGCACGCCGAGGCGCGAGCCGGAATTCAGCTCCAGCGGATCGGCGAAATCGGCATCGAGCCGGCGCAGCAGCACGTCGATGCGCCGCAGCCCCGCCACCGTGCGCACATGGAGCGTGTCGCCGCGCACGGTCAGGTCCTCGCCTTCCACCAGCAGGAAGCCGAGATAGCGCGCCAGCAGCGCGTGCTCGAAATAGGTCTCGTTGAGCGGACCCGGGCTGAGCAGGCCGATGCGCCCCTCCCCGGTCCGGTCGAGCTTCATCAGCGAGGTGCGCAGCGCCTGGAAGAAGGAGGCAACCCGCTGCATGTTGAGGTTGCGCGACACATCCGGCAGGGCACGGGTGGAGGCGAGGCGGTTCTCCAGCGCATAGCCGGCGCCCGATGGCGCCTGGGTGCGATCCGCCAGCACCCACCAGCGGCCATCCGGACCGCGCCCCACATCGGCGGCATAGACCCGCAGGAAACGCCCGCCCTCGGGCTTGATGCCCACCAGCGGCCGCAGGAATTCGGGGCTGCCGGCCACGGCGGCGGCGGGCAGGTCGCCGTCGGCGACGAGATGGCCGGCGCCGTAAAGGTCCTGGAGCACCACTTCCAGCAGTTCGGCGCGCTCGATGAGGCCGGCGGAGAGCACCTGCCAGTCCGCGTCCTCGATGAGCAGCGGCATGTGGCTGAGCGACCAGGGCCGCTCGCCGCCGCCGGTATCGTCATAGACGCGGTAGAAGACGCCCGAATCGCGCAGGTAGCGGTCGGCGGCGGAAAAGCGCCGGCGCAGCTCTTCGGAGCCGAGTTCCGCGAGGGCAGCGAGGAAGGGCATCCAGTGGCGGCGCGGCTGGCCGTCCTGGTCCATCATCTCGTCGCGGATGCCGGGCAGGGTCCGGTAGCCTCCGATGAGGCTTTCCGCCGCCGCCCGTTCGAACACCTCGCTCCGCTGCTCGGCCCCCGACACGATCACCCCTTCCACGGCCGGATGCGTTTTGGGCGGAATGTCCGCAGCGATTCCGTCCAAAATCTCAATCCGCCTCTAAACCTATGAGAAGAGAACATTTTACCGATCAAATTGCACCGCAATCCGATGGCAGCCTGCTCACGGTGCCCGGCGTTCCCGAACACCCCATTATGACCGCCCCGACGCCGGATGCACTCTTCTTTGGAGGAGGTCGAGAACGTCTCCTGCGCGGGACACCTCGGCCGGCCCCGGGTTTGACCGGCCTTCGGTGTGCCGAAAGAGGCCGGGTTGCAGGCCAATGCGCGCCCGCCCAGACGGGAGCGATCCGAGCGATCGATGCACCAGCCTCTTGTTTTTATTCAATTTTCAACCCGCCAGGTGGGTCATCCCATCGTGTCTCCCGCCTGGTCCGGCCGACACCGGACCGCACGGGCAAACCCGCGGCACCGAACCCCATCGCCTCCCTTTGCGGGGATGGCGATGGGGCGCAGCTGCGGCCGGTGGGAGCCTAGGCGCCGATGGGGCGGCGCAGGTCGAGGGTGGTGGGGAACTCGTCCGGCGCGTTCTCCTCCGGCACCGGCGTGGTGCCGGGCGTGTGGCCGTAATCCTGGAAGCGGGCGAGGCGGCGCGCCTCGGCTTCATAGGAATTGACCGGGAAGGTCTCGTAGCTGCGTCCACCGGGGTGCGACACGTTATAGCGGCATCCGCCGCGCGAACGCTCGCTCCAGGTGTCCACCACGTCGAAGGTGAGCGGCGCCTGGACCGGGATGGTGGGATGCAGGCCCGACCAGGGCTGCCACGCCTTGTAGCGCACGCCCGCGACGAAGGTGCCGTTGCGGCCGGTCGGCGCCAGCGGCAGCCGCCGCCCGTTGCAGGTGACGATGTGGCGGGCGGGGTTGAAGCCCTCCACCTTCACCTGCAGGCGCTCCACCGAGGAGTCCACATAGCGCGCGGTGCCGCCGACGACGCCCTCTTCACCCAGCACGTGCCAGCATTCGAGCGCCTGGCGGATCTCCACGTCCACGCCGCCCCGCTGCACCTTGCCATAGGCCGGGAAGCGGAACTCGAACTGGGCGCGGAACCACTCCGGATCGAAGCTGTAGCCGGCGTCCGAGAGGTCCTCCAGCACGTCCACGAAATCGGCCCACACATAATGGGGCAGCATGAAGCGGTCGTTGAGGATGGTGCCCCAGCGCGCGCACTTGCCGGTGACCGGCTTGTGCCACAGCCGGGCAACGAGGGCACGCAGCAGCAGTTGCTGGGCCAGGCTCATGCGCCAGTCCGGCGGCATCTCGAAGCAGCGGAACTCCACGAGGCCCAGGCGGCCGGTGGGGCCGTCCGGCGAATAGAGCTTGTCGATGGAGATTTCGGTACGGTGGGTGTTGCCGGTGACATCCACCAGGATGTTGCGCAGCAGGCGGTCCACCAGCCAGGGGGCCGGCGGAACCTCGGCACCCGGCAGCGGGATCTTGGAGAGCGCGATCTCCAGTTCGTAGAGGCTGTCGTGCCGCGCCTCGTCCACCCGCGGATGCTGCGAGGTGGGGCCGATGAAGAGGCCCGAGAACATGTAGGACAAGGAAGGATGGCGCTGCCAGAACAGCAGCAGGCTCTTCAGCAGGTCCGGACGGCGAAGGAACGGGCTGTCGGCGGGCGTGGCGCCGCCCACCACCACATGGTTGCCGCCGCCGGTGCCGGTGTGGCGGCCGTCCACCATGAACTTTTCGGTGCCGAGACGCGCCTGGCGAGCCTCCTCATAGAGGATGCGGGTGATCTCGACGCAGCCTTCCCAAGTATCCGACGGATGGACGTTGACTTCCAGCACGCCCGGATCCGGCGACAGGCGGATCAGGTGGAGGCGGTAGTCGAACGGCGGCGGATACCCTTCGAAATGAATCGGCGTGTTCAGCTCGATGGCCACCTGCTCGATGGCGGCGATGAGATCCAGATAGTCTTCCAGAACCTCCACCGGCGGCAGGAAGACGCACAGGCGCCCGCCCCGCGGCTCCACGCAGAGCGCGGTGCGGGTGTCCTCGGTGAACACCTGGGTGGAATTCTTGGCGAGATACTGGCGCACCAGCTCCTGCGCGCGCTCGCCGGTGCCGTAGGCCTCGGTGCGGGGCGCGATGCGATAGCGTTCGCGGGCATCGCTCGCCGGCTCACCGACAACATCGCCCGCCGGCTCGCCACGGTAGCGGCCGGTGAAGGCCTCGGCGTCGGGCAGCGGGTTGCGCGGCTCGAACGGGTCGGTGGGCACGATGTAGGGATAGCGCGTGGGCGCCAGATACAGCATGGATTCCAGCGGCAGCCGGTATCCGATCGGGCTCTCGCCGGGGATCAGGAACAGGAATTCGCGGCGGAAGGTCCAGGCTTCCGAGCGCCAGACCGACCCCTGCGGCGTCCGCACCCGCGCCAGCGGCAGCACCGAGCCGGTGGCGTTGGCGAGCCCCTGGTTGAAGGTGCGCGCCAGCATGCGGCGCTGCACCTCGTCGGCCATGCGCTCGTCGCCGGGGGCGATGTTCTCGGGAAGGCACTGCTCCTTCCACATGAAATAGATGTTGTCCTCGAACGCCGGGTGCACGAACTGCTCGCCCACGGCAAGCTTCTCGGCCACGGCCTTGCAGAACCGCTCGGCATCGGCGGCGGTGGCGCCGTAATCCACCTTCTCGTCCGCGATCAGGTCCTCGCGGGTCCAGATGGGCTGGCCGTCCTTGCGCCAGAACAGGTCGAACGACCAGCGCGGCAGCGTCTCCCCCGGATACCACTTGCCCTGGCCGTAATGCAGCACGCCTCCGGTGGAGAAACGCCTGCGCAGGCGGCGGATGAGGTCGTCGGCGCGCACCCGCTTCTGCGGGCCCAGGGCCTCGGTGTTCCACTCCGGCGATTCATAATCGTCGATGGAGACGAAGGTGGGCTCGCCGCCCATGGTCAGGCGCACGTCGCCGGCCTTGAGGTCTTCGTCCACCTTCTGGCCCAGCTCGTCGAGGGCGGCCCAGGTCTCGTCCGAGAACGGCAGCGTCACGCGCGGCGCCTCGGCCACGCGGGCGACGCTCATGTCGAAGCCGAACTCGGTCTCCGTCTTCTCCATCAGATAGCCGGTGATGGGGGCGGCGGAGCGGTAGTGCGGGGTCGCGGCGAGCGGGATGTGGCCCTCGCCGCAGAGCAGGCCCGAGGTGGGGTCGAGGCCGATCCAGCCCGCGCCCGGCACATAGACCTCGCACCAGGCGTGCAGGTCGGTGAAGTCCACGTCGGTGCCGGAGGGGCCGTCGAGGGCCGCCACGTCGGGCTTCAGCTGGATCAGGTAGCCGGAGACGAATCGCGCGGCGAGGCCGAGATGGCGCAGCACCTGCACCAGCAGCCAGCCGGTGTCGCGGCAGGAGCCGAGTTTCTTGGTGAGGGTCTCGTCCGGGGTCTGGACGCCCGGCTCCATGCGGATGACGTAGCCGATCTCCTTCTGGAGGAGCTGGTTGATCTCCACGAGGAAATCCACGATGCGGCGCGGCTCGAGCGAGACGCCGGCGACGAAGGCGTCGAAGGGGGCGCCCTCGTTCTCCAGCTCAAGATAGGGCGCCAGCTCCGCCTTCAGCTCGGGGGTGTAGGTGAAGGGAAAATTCTCGGCATAGTCCTCGACGAAAAAGTCGAACGGATTGAGCACGTCGAGCTTGGCGAGGAGGTCCACCTCGACCTTGAACTCCTCCACCTTCTCCGGGAACACGATGCGCGCGAGCCAGTTGCCGAACGGGTCCTGCTGCCAGTTGATGAAATGTTCGGCAGGTGAAATCTTGAGCGAATAGGCTGGGATCTCGGTACGGCTGTGCGGCGCCGGACGCAGCCGGATGGTCTGCGGCCCCATGGTGACCGGGCGCTCGTACTTGTAGCTCGTAACGTGATGCAGGCTCGCGAGGATCGACATATATGGCACCTGGTCCTGCGGGCTGTGGCCTTACGGGCAGCCCAAGGGGTGGGGTGGGCGGTTTCCGGCCAAGGTTAGACAAGGCCGTTATAGGGAGAAAGCGCGACTTTGCGGCGACATCTGCCCGCACAATGGGCAGATGTCACGGGTTTCGGCAGGACCGTCGCGCCCCGATCAGGCAGATGCGGGCGCGGGTGGCACCCCCGCATCAGCTGCGGGGGTTTCCGGCGGCTCGGGCGGCGCATGGCCCGCGGGCTTCTTCCGGCCCTTCATCTTCTCCTCGAACCGCTGCAGCACCGTATAGAACGACGGCACGAACAGCACCGCGAGGCAGGTGGAGGCCAGCATGCCCGAGACCACGGCGATGCCGATGGACTTGCGGGAATTGGCACCGGCACCGGTGGCGAACACCAGCGGCAGCACGCCCAGGATGAAGGCGAACGAAGTCATGAGGATGGGGCGGAACCGGAGCCGCGAGGCCTCCACCGCCGCATCCATGATGTCCATCCCCTCCGCCCGTTTCTCGCGCGCATATTCCACGATCAGGATGGCGTTCTTCGAGGCAAGGGCGATCAGCAGCACCAGGCCGATCTGGGTGTAGAGGTTGTTGGAGATGCCGAGGCCCACCAGCGCGCCCACCGTGCCGAGCAGCGCCAGCGGCACCGCCAGGATCACCGCCATGGGCTGGATCCAGCTCTCATACTGGCCGGCCAGCACGAAATAGACCAGCAGGATGGCGAGGCCGAACACGTAGTAGATCTGATTGCCGACCGCCTTCTCCTGGTAGGACATGGCGGTCCACTCGAAGCCCGTGCCCGGCGGCAGCGTCGCGGTGGCGATCTGTTCCATGAGCGAGAGCGCCTGGCCCGAGGAGAAGCCCTCGGCGGTGCCGCCCACCACGGTGGAGCTGGGATACAGGTTGTAGAGGGAGATCAGCGGCGGGCCCTGCACCATCTTCACGGTGGCGAGGGTGCCCAGCGGGATCATCTGTCCCTTGGGTGTGCGCACCTTCAGGTTGGTGAGGTCGGTCGGGGTGATGCGATAACCCGATTCGGCCTGCACATAGACCTGGAAGACGTTGCCGAACTTGTTGATCTGGTTGACGTAGGTGGAGCCGAGATAGGACGAGATGGTGTCGAACACCTGCCCCACCGTGACTCCCAGCGTCTCCGCCTTGACCCGGTTGACCTCCACCTCCACCTGCGGCGCCCCGGCGCGGAACGACGAGGAGACGTGCTGGAGGGCGGACTGGGCCGAAGCCTTGTCCACCATGGAGGTGGTGATCTGCTCCAGCAGCCGGTAGTCGAAATTGCCGTTGCGCAGCTGGGGCTGCATGGTGAAGCCGGCGGCGTTGCCGATGCCCTGGATGGCCGGCGGCAGCAGGATCAGCACCTCCGCCTGCACCACGTCCGCCACCGCCTTGTTCAGGTTGATGTAGAGCGAGAGCAGGTCCTGGCCGGTGGTGGCATAGCGCTCCGACCACGGCTTCAGGGTGATGTAGGTCACGCCCGCATTGGCCAGCGTGGATGAATTGTCCAGCACCGAGATGCCGGAGATGGCGAGCACCGTCTCGACCCCCGGCACCTTGCGGATGCGATCGCTGACATCCGCCATCACCTTCTTGGTGCGGTTGAGGTTCGAGGCGTCCGGCAGCTGCACGTGGGCGAGGAAATAGCCCTGGTCCTCGATGGGCAGGAAGGAGGTGGGCACGCGGGTGAGGCCGTAGGCGGCGACACCCATGAGCCCCAGGGCGATGATCACCATGAGCTTGGAGTGATGCACCATGCGGGAGATGAGGCCCGCATAGCCATGCTCCGCCCTGGCGTAGATCTTGTTGAAGCCGCGAAAGATGACGTTGCGTTTTTCCGGCGGCACCGGCTGGCGCAGCCACAGGGCGCACTGGGTAGGCTTCAGCGTCGCCGCATTGATGGCCGAGATGAAGGCCGTGGCGGCGATGACCAGCGCGAACTGCTTGAACATCTGCCCGGTGAGGCCGGGAATGAACGAGGCCGGCAGGAACACGCTCATGAGCACCAGCGTGATGCCCACCACCGGGCCGAACAGCTCGTCCATGGCCTTTTCGGCGGCCGGCTGGCCCGCCATGCCCTCCTCGATGTGGCGGGCCACGCCCTCCACGATGACGATGGCGTCGTCCACCACGATGCCGATGGCCAGGATGATGGCGAACAGCGTGGACAGGTTGATGGTGAAGCCCATGGCGTCCATGGCCGCGAACGCGCCGATGATGGTCACCGGCACGGTGGTGGCCGGCACCAGGGTGGCCCGCCAGTCCTGCAGGAACAGCAGGATCACCACCAGCACCAGGAGCGCCGCCTCGAACAGGGTCTTCCAGACCTCGTCGATGGAGGCGGACACGAACAGGGTGGTGTTGAAGGGGATGCTGTATTCGAGGCCTTCTGGGAAGTCCTTCTTCAGCTCCTCCATTTTCTTGGAGACGCGCGCCGCCACGTCGAGGGCGTTGGCGGCGGGCAGCTGGAAGATGCCGATGCCGGCGGCGGGCTTGTTGTCCTGGGTGAAGTCCTTGGAATAGCTCTGCGCGCCCAGCTCCACCCGGCCGATATCGCGGATGCGGACGATGCGGCCGCCGTCCGAATTGTCCACCTTGACGATGATGTTCTCATAGTCCTTGGCGTCGTCGAGGCGGCCGGCGATGTTCACCGTATACTGGAACGCGGCATTGTCCGGCGCCGGCGGAATGCCGAGCTGGCCGGGGGTGACGATCTGGCTCTGCTTCTGGATGGCGTTGGAGATGTCCTGGGGAGTGAGGCCGAAGGCCTGCATGCGGTCCGGGTCCATCCAGATGCGCAGGGCATAGGTGCCGGCACCGAAGATGCCCACGTTGGCGACGCCCTCGACACGCTCCAGCTCGTTCTGGATGTTGATGATGGCGTAATTGTTCAGGAACAGCCCGTCATAGCGCCCGTCCGGCGAGATCAGGGTCACGAACTCGAGGATCGAGGTGCCCTTCTGCAGGATGGTGACGCCCTGCGCCTGCACCGCCGTGGGCAGCGAGGCGAGGGCGATGTTGACGCGGTTCTGCACCAGCACCTGCGCCATGTTGGGATCGGCGCCGATCTCGAAGGTGACGACCAGCGTGTAGGTGCCGTCGGAGGCCGACCACGACTGCATGTACAGCATGCCCTCGACGCCGTTCACCTGCTGCTCGATGGGCAGGGCGACGGTGTCGATCATGGTCTTGGCGGAGGCGCCCGGATAGGAGGTCGAGACGGAGACCGTGGGCGGCACGATGTTGGGATACTGCGACACCGGCAGCCGCGACAGCGAGACCAGCCCGATCAGCACGAAGACCAGTGCGAGCACGTTCGAGAGGACCGGCCGCTCGATGAAAAAGCGCGATACCATGGGCGCAGCCTCTTTCTTCGAGAGCGGGTCAGTTCTTCGGTGTCGAAGGTGCCGCGGACGGCGGCACCGTGGGCGCAGCCTTGGCGGGGGCATCGGCGGGCGCGACGCCGGCAGGCTTGGCCAGCGGCTTGTTGCCCAGGTCGATGGCGGGCGGCGCGATGCCGACGATCGTGCCCTCCTCCACCTTCACCTTGGAGCCCGGCACCGCGCGCTGGATGCCGCTGATGATGATGCGGTCGCCGGCCTTCAGGCCGGTCTGGATGGCGCGCAGCCCGTCGGCCTGGAGCTGGCCGAGGGTCACCTGGGTCTGGGAGACCACATTGTCGGCGCTCACAGTCAGGACATAGGGCCCGAGCTGGTTGGCGTTGAGCGCTGCATCGGGCACCAGCACGGTGGTCTGCGCCGCACCCAGCGGCACCCGCACCCGCGCGAACAGGCCCGGCAGCAGCGCGAAATCGTCGTTCTGGAACAAGCCGCGCACGGTCAGCGTGCCGAGGTTGGGGTCCACCTGCGGCGCCACATAGTCGATCTTGCCCTGATGGGGATAGCCGGTCTCGGTCTGGAGGCCGATCTCGATGTCGAGGTCCGGCACGTCGCGGGTGAGGGAAACCAGCGAGCGGCCCTGCCTGGCGAGGTGCTCCTTGATGCGCAGCACTTCCTGCTCGCTCAGGGTGAACCAGACCCAGATTGGGTTGAGCTGGACCACGGTGGCAAGCTTGGTGGGGCCGCCATAGCCGACCAGCGCGCCCACGTCCTGAAGGTGGGCGGTGACGGCGCCGTCGAACGGCGCGGTGATCTGGGTATAGCCGAGATTGATCTGGGCCAGCACCAGGGAGGCCTGGGCGTTCGCCACCTCGGCCACCGCCGAATCGCGCTTGGCGCGGGCCTGGTCGAGGGTGGCCTGGGAGGCGAAGTCCTGCTTGGCGAGCTGCGCCTGCCGGTTGAATTCGGCCTCGGCCTGCACCTGCGCGGCCTGGTTGGCGGCGAGCTGGGCCTTGGCCTGGTCCACCTGGGCCTTGTACTGGTCCTGCTCGATCACGAACAGAACGGTGCCCTTCTTGGCGAGGGCGCCGTCCTTGTAGTTGATCTCAGTGAGGAAGCCCTGGACGCGCGCCTCCAAGTCCACCGAATTGATGGCGGCGGTATTGCCGGTCAGCTCGAGGAAGCGGGTGACCGGCTTCTCCAGAACGGGGGCAACGGTAACGGCAGCGGGGGGAGGCGGTACGTAGGTATTCTTTTCCTCGCAGGCCGAGAGCAGAAAAGCCGCGCCAAGCGCCACCATGCCGTGGCGCAGCCCGCCGGACACCCCGATCCCCCCCACCATACCGCATTCCCCCATATCGCAGTTGCGCCGGATACTAAGCACCGGGTCATGACGTGTCCATGAGGGGAATGGGCTGAACCGCGCCCGCGGCCTGAAGACCTAACGGCAACGGCCGCGGCGGCCGCCGCTCGCATTGACATTGCCCTGACCCGTTCATAAGTGTCCGCGTGGCACGCTGCCCGATAAACGGAAGCGGGACTTGAGGAGCGGGATCTGGGCTGCGCGCATTGCCGCTGCGCCCGGCCCCGTCCCTTCGGACTTGCTGACGCCGCATTGAAGGTGTCCAACGGCGCATCATTTTCCGGAGGGTCCGGCGGCTCGTCTCCGCCCTCCTTGTGACCTGACGGATCGGAACAGAGACACAACCCATGTTAGGTGGACTTGCCCGCAAGCTCTTCGGCTCCGCGAACGATCGCCGGGTGAAGGGATACCGTCCCCGCGTTCAGGCCATCAATGCGCTGGAACAGGAGCTGGAAGCCCTCTCGGACGATCAACTCCGGGCCCGCACCATCGATTTCCGCCGCCAGCTGGCCGAGGGCAAGACCCTCGACGACCTGCTGGTGCCCGCCTTCGCCACCGTGCGCGAAGGCGCCAAGCGCGCCCTGGGCATGCGCCCGTTCGATGTGCAGCTCATCGGCGGCATGGTGCTGCATGAAGGCGGCATCGCCGAGATGAAGACCGGCGAAGGCAAGACGCTGGTTGCCACCCTCCCGGTCTATCTCAACGCCCTGGCCGGCAAGGGCGTGCATGTGGTGACGGTGAATGACTACCTCGCCAAGCGCGACGCCGAATGGATGGGGCGGCTCTACCGCTTCCTCGGCCTGTCCACCGGCATCATCGTGCACGGGCTCGACGACGACGAGCGGCGCGTGGCCTATGCCAGCGACGTCACCTATGCCACCAACAACGAGCTGGGCTTCGACTATCTGCGCGACAACATGAAGTACGAGCGCGGCCAGATGGTCCAGCGCTCGCATTTCTACGCCATCGTGGACGAGGTGGATTCCATCCTCATCGACGAGGCGCGCACGCCCCTCATCATCTCCGGCCCGCTCGACGACCGCTCCGACTTCTACAACACCATCGACGCCTATATTCCGCGCCTCGCCAAGGAAGACTACGAGGTGGACGAGAAGCAGCGCTCCGTCTCCATGACCGAAGCCGGCATGGAAAAGATGGAGCAGATGCTCAGCGCGGCGGGGGTGCTGAAGTCGGACTCCCTCTATGACATCGAGAATGTCTCGGTGGTCCACCACGTGAACCAGGCCCTGCGCGCGCACACCCTGTTCCAGCGCGACAAGGACTACATCGTCCGCAACGACGAAGTGGTGATCATCGACGAGTTCACCGGCCGCATGATGCCGGGCCGGCGCTATTCGGAAGGCCTGCACCAGGCGCTGGAGGCCAAGGAGCACGTCCAGGTCCAGCCCGAGAACCAGACGCTGGCCTCCATCACCTTCCAGAATTATTTCCGCCTCTACGAGAAGCTGTCCGGCATGACCGGCACCGCCAACACCGAGGCGGCGGAATTCGCCGACATCTACAAGCTCGAGGTGGTGGAGATCCCCACCAACGTGCACATCTCCCGCATCGACGACGATGACGAGGTCTATCGCACCGCCGGCGAGAAGTACGCGGCCATCATCGAGCTGATCAAGGAGTGCGCGGAGCGCAGCCAGCCGGCGCTGGTGGGCACCACCTCCATCGAGAAGTCCGAGCTTCTGGCCGAGCTGCTGAAGCAGGCCGGCTTCCGGCAGAAGGACTTTTCCGACCCGACCGCCTTCAGCGGCCGCGAACTTCTCATCAACGACCGCTCCGGCAAGAGCTTCGCGGTGCTGAACGCGCGCTACCACGAGCAGGAGGCCTACATCGTCTCCCAGGCGGGCGTGCCGGGAGCGATCACCATCGCCACCAACATGGCCGGCCGCGGCACCGACATCAAGCTCGGCGGCTCGGCGGACATGCGCATCGAGATCGAGCTGAAGGACCTGCCCGAAGGCGCCGAGCGCGCCGCGGCGGAAGCCAAGATCCGCGCCGAGGTGGAAGAGCTGAAGCAGAAGGCGCTGGAGGCCGGCGGCCTCTACGTGCTCGGCACCGAGCGCCACGAGAGCCGGCGCATCGACAACCAGCTGCGCGGCCGCTCCGGCCGCCAGGGCGACCCCGGCCATTCCAAGTTCTTCCTGTCGCTGGAAGA
This sequence comes from Xanthobacter autotrophicus, assembly GCF_029991245.1. Lineage (GTDB taxonomy): Bacteria > Pseudomonadota > Alphaproteobacteria > Rhizobiales > Xanthobacteraceae > Xanthobacter > Xanthobacter autotrophicus_C. Next base: position 21,880 of record NZ_JAIVFO010000003.1, on the reverse strand, counting down.
CGACCTGATGCGCATCTTCGGGTCCGACCGGCTCGACGGCATGCTGCAGCGCCTCGGCCTCAAGGAAGGCGAGGCCATCATCCATCCGTGGATCAACAAGGCCCTGGAGAAGGCGCAGCAGAAGGTCGAGGCGCGCAACTACGACATGCGCAAGAACGTCCTCAAATACGACGACGTGCTGAACGACCAGCGCAAGGTGGTGTTCGAGCAGCGCGTGGAGCTGATGAACGACGAGGACGTGGCCGAGACGGTGGAGGATATGCGCCATGCCCTCATCACCGAGACCGTGGCCAAGTTCATCCCCGAGAACGCCTATCCCGAGCAGTGGGACGTGGACGGCCTCGACACCGCGCTGAAGGAGACGCTCGCCCTCGACCTTCCGGTGAAGGACTGGGCCACGGAAGAGGGCATCGCCGGCCCCGAGGTCACCGAGCGCATCATCCGCCGTGCCGACGAGCTGATGGCGGCCAAGACCGCCCAGTACGGGCCGGACATCATGCGCTATGTGGAGAAGTCCATTCTCCTCCAGACCCTCGACCATCTCTGGCGCGAGCATATCGGCATGCTCGACCACCTGCGGCAGGTGGTGGGCCTGCGCGGCTACGCCCAGCGCGATCCGCTCAACGAATACAAGTCGGAAGCCTTCAACCTGTTCTCCGCGCTGCTGAACCGGCTGCGGGAGGTGGTCACCGCCCAGCTCATGCGGGTGGAGATCGTGACCCAGCAGCCCATGCCGGAAGAGCTGCCGCTGATGGAGGCCCATCATACCGACCCCTTCACCGGGGAAGACGAGATGGCGTTCTCCGGCGCGGCGCTGGGCAGCCGGCCGGAACCGCTCCTGTCCGGCGACCTCGCCGTGGCCGAGCGCGATCCCAACGATCCCGAGAGCTGGGGCAAGGTGGGCCGCAACGAGGCCTGCCCCTGCGGCTCCGGCAAGAAGTACAAGCACTGCCACGGCCGCTTCGGCTGACGGGCGGCCAGCGGAGGCAGCGCCCCGGGCGGCGCGGCAGACGAACCATCAGCATGGCCGGCGCAGCGGTGCGCCGCCCTCAGCCCGCCGGGATCATCGCAAGATAGCGCGTGGTCGCATCGGCCGGGACCACGCCGCGGGCGGCCAGATGGTCCACGCAATTGAGCGCCAGGTCGTATGAGCGGTAGACGTGGTGGGCGACGAGGGCAAGTTGCTTCAGCTGCTCGGCGCTCATGGCGTCGGGCGCCATGAAATTGCGCACATAGACTGCATCAGCCTCGACGATCTGGTTGATGGCCGCGAACCGGTCCGGCCGTTGCAGCGGCAGGATCATGCGCCGGCTCATTGCCGCCAGCATGTGCGGGACGAAGCCCCGCGCCCTCAGGGCGAGGTCGACCGCGCCGAAGGCGGGCTGGCCCTTGTAGAGGGGGATCAAGGAGACCTCCGCCTGCACGCACACCGCCTGGTCGAGCAGCGCCCCGGCGGTCTCGATCACGGCGAGTTCACCGCCCTGGAGATCCATTTTCAGGAAATCAAGGTCGGCAATCTCGTCCACTGCGGCCAGGGGACGCGTCTCCAATGCCACCCGGCTGGTCACCAGGCCCCATTCGGCCAAACCGGGAAAAGCGGCGAGAGCGAGCGGGTCCGGCTCGTAGAGGCTGGTCATCCCCTGGGACTGGCAGACATGGAGCACCTGCCATCCACCGGCGCCGATGGCATAGGGCAGGTAGGTCTCGAGCGCGCCCTTCGCCGCGTTGAGCCGGGCAAGGGCGTCCGGCTGCGGCTCGAAGCCGACCACGCGGCATAGCCCCAGCTCAAGCATGGCCTTGTAGGGCGGCTCGCCGTCGATGGGGTTCGCCCCCACATCCACCACGGCGGTCAGCCGCTCGGGCGCCAGCAGGGCGCGCAACTGGCAAATGTATGGATTGGTCAAGGCGGCCTCCGTCGCAAACCGACGCGGGCGCGCCGGCAGTCCTATGGGGAGAAACTGTTCGTAGGCAGACTGGACGCTGCGCCGGCAAGCGTGCCGGACGGCATCATGCCGGCTGCGGAGGCAAGCGTTGCCGGCTTGCGTCCCACCGCGGCTGACTTGTCCGAACGGGGCGGTACCGCGGACCCGGACGGCTGGGCGGCGGGTGCGGTGGCAGGCCGGACCGGCGGCACGGGAGCACCTGCTGCGGTCTGGGTCGGGGCGGCCGGCGCCGCAGCCGCACCGCTGGCCGTCGCCACCGGGGCCACCGCCGCCTCGCTGTCCAGGGCCACCTTTTCAGGCGTCATCTTGGGCGGGTTGACGTGTTCGGGCAGCGTACCGGGCGCCTCGGCGAACGACATCTGGCCGCTCTCGCGCTCCTTGAGCTTGGCGAGAAACACCGGGTGCATGCCGCCGTCCGCATTGGTGCGCACCGGCGCCAGCGGCGCGGACGGCGTGAGCGCCGCCACCTGGGCCTCGTCGCTGTGCTGCTTCTCGGCCACGGCAGACGCGACCTGCGGCGGCACCTGGTAGGGCGGGCAGGACGCGTTGGCATCGAAGCTGCGGCCGGGCACGGCCTCGGCGTCGAACACATAGGCGCGCCCGCACACGTTCACCTTCGGCTCCTGCTTCGTCACCTCGAAGTGGTCGTAGCCCTGCTTCAGGTTGCGCCAGAAGGCCATGTTCGGATTGTTGCGGTGGCGGGCGAGGTTCTTCGGCGTCATGCGGAAGGGATAGGCCTGCACCTGGAAGGCGCGCTGGCCGCCGGCAAAGCTCTCCCGCGCCAGCGAGAAGATCTCGGAAATCTGCTCGTCCGTCATGGCGTAGCAGCCAGCCGACGAGCAGTCGCCGTGCACCATCAGGAACTCGCCCGTCCGCCCGTAGGAGCGGTCAAAGGCGTTGGGGAAGCCGAGATTGAACGACAGGTAGTAGTTGGAATTCGGGTTCATCTGCCCGGGCGTGATGGTGTAGAAGCCCTCCGGCGCCTGCCGGTCGCCCATGCGCACCTTGGGGCCGAGTTCGCCCGACCAGCGGCAGATGGGGTAGGTCTTCAGCAGCGCATAGGAGCCGTCGGAGGTGGCCTTCCACACTTCGAGTTCGGCTTCCTGCTTGAAGATGCGCACGAGCATCGGGCTCGCCGGCGACATGTCCTTCTTCGCGATCAGGGACACCATTTCCGGCGTGAGCGGCTTGTTGGCCTTGCGCGCCACTTCGTCGGTCTGGTTGCAGGCGGCGAGCGCGAGCGCTGCGGTGGCGGCCAGGGCCACCATGCGGATGCGGGACGAGAACGTCGCCCACGGACGGTTCGACGCGAAACGGTTCACCGCGCAACTCCTGGGTCCGTACCGGCCACATGGACCGACAGGGTTAGCCCCTTCCCCTTGATGATGCGTTAGCATCCTCACGAGCCCCGCGCAGCGTTGCCGCCGCCTGGACAGGCCTGCAGAAAATAAGGCAAATACGGCCAAGATGAGATGCCGGGCCGGCATTGGCCGCCTGCCGTGCGTTCATGGTTAAAGCGACCGGCCGATTGCGAGAAATTTGTCACGCCGCGCCTTGCGCACTTCGGAGCCGTCAAGGCCGGCGAGCTGCGACAGCGCCTCGGCGAGGGCATCCCCGGCGGCGGCGATGGTGGCCTCCGGATCGCGATGGGCACCGCCGGGCGGCTCCTTCACGATGGCATCGATGATGCCGAACTTCAGCAGGTCCTGCGCCGTGATCTTCATGTTGGTGGCGGCGTCCTGCGCCTTCGCGGTGTCGCGCCACAGGATGGAGGCCGCGCCTTCCGGCGAGATCACGCTGTAGATGGCGTGCTCCATCATCAGCACCCTGTTGGCGGTGGCGATGGCGATGGCCCCGCCCGAACCGCCCTCGCCGATGATCAGAGCCACATTGGGCGCGCCCAGCGCGAGACAGGCATCGGTGGAGCGGGCGATGGCCTCGGCCTGGCCGCGCTCCTCGGCGCCGATGCCGGGGTAGGCACCGGCGGTATCCACCAGCGAGATCAGCGGGATGGCGAAGCGGTCGGCCAGCTCCATGATGCGCGCCGCCTTGCGGTAGCCCTCGGGGCGCGCCATGCCGAAATTGTGCCGGATACGGGTTTCCGTGGTGGAGCCCTTCTCGTGGCCCAGCACGCACACCGCCTCGCCGCGGAAGCGGGCGAAGCCGCCGATGATGGCCTCGTCCTCACCGAACTTGCGGTCGCCGGCGAGCGGCGTGAAATCCTCGAACAGGCCCTTGGCGAAATCGGCGAAATGGGGCCGCTGCGGATGCCGCGCGACCAGCGTCTTCTGCCAGGGGGTGAGATTTGCGTAGAGGGCCAGGAGCGCCTCGCGGGCCTTGGTCTCGAGCCGCTGCACCTCGTCGGTGATGACGACGCCATCGCCGGCGGAAGCGAGCGCGCGCAGCTCTTCCACCTTGGCCTCGAGTTCGGCGACCGGCTTCTCGAAGTCCAGATAGCTGCGCATGAGGGTCCGTAAAGGTTGGAGGAGGCCCCTTGCCGGTGCCGCCCACGGGGCCGGAAGCTGCCCGCGCCGGGTCGGCAAGTCAAGGCCGGCACGTCAAGGGCCGCAATTCAAGGGCGGCAATTCAAGGGTGGCACGCAAGCCGGGCACGTCATGGGTCGTCACCGCTGGAGCAGAGGCTCCGGGGTCGCGGCGGTCAGCCCCGGCACCGGCCAAAACCCCTTTAAAGCGTGACCCCTCCTAAACGTGAAGGCCATGCCGCCGCTTTCGCATTCGGCACTGCAACGGAAGGGGCGGCAAGAGCGTTGGTCTCCAATCATGGTCACATCATGGAGGCAGCCATGGCCGCCCACAAACACACCCTTCCAAGGCAGAGCGCGCCCAAGGCCGCAAAGCCGGGCCGCGCGCCGGTTTCCCGCGGTCCGGCCCCTGCGGCGCCACCGCCGGACTACGACTTTCCCGCCGCCGGTCCCCACGCCCGGCCTCACCTGATGGATCCCGAGCGCACCCCCGGCACCGGCGCCCTCTCGGAGCCGGGCCGCTCGCGGGACGGGGACGCGACGGGCTGACGCAGGTCCGGCGGGAAACCTCCATCCGGGCCGCCGCGACGGCCTGCGGCCTTGTTCGGAACCGCCTCGGGGGGCTATTGCTGACGCGCAACTCCCCGGGGACCCTTCCTGCGATGCGCGCGCTGCTCGACGTCATCCTTCTCGTTCTTCAGCTCTATGTCTGGCTGCTCATCGCCTCGGCGGTGCTGTCCTGGCTCGTGGCGTTCAACGTGGTGAACGCCCACAATTCGTTCGTCCGCGGCTTGGGCGAGTTCCTGTACCGGATCACCGAGCCGGTGCTCGCGCCCATCCGCTCCGTCCTGCCCAACCTCGGCGGCCTCGACCTGTCGCCCATGGTGCTGATCCTGATCATCTTCTTCATCGAGCGGGTCATCGCCTACTACATCTACCCCATCGCGTTCTGACGGGCGGGCGGGGCCTGTTGTCGTTCCTGAAGCTCCTGCCCGACGGCCTGGAGGTGAGCGTGCGCGCCACCCCGCGGGGCGGCCGCGATGCCCTCGACGGCGTCGCGGAACTGTCCGATGGCCGCGCTGTCCTGAAGATCCGGGTCAAGGCCGCGCCGGAGGACGGCGCGGCGACGGCGGCCGTCACCCGCGTGCTGGCCCAGGCGGCAGGCGTGGCCGCATCCCAGGTCAGGCTCACCTCCGGCGCCACGGCCCGGGTGAAGACGTTCCGTATCGCCGGCAACGCGACCGCGCTGGCCGCTGCCCTCACCGAGGCCGCGGCGGCCCCCGCCGGCAAGGGGCGGAAATAGGCGGGCGGAAATAGGCCCGGGGGTCCCGGAGCGCTCGGAGCATGGGCCGTTGGTCAAGCCGGCCTGGCGCCGACCAAGGTCCGCCGGGCGCTGCCGGTTGGCGACCGAGGCCGTTGGAATACGAAGTGTCCGGGCCATGTGGGCGTCCATGCCCTCAACGGGTCGGCCCTACCACGGTGAGAGGACAAAGAAGGCGAGAGACAAAGAAAAAGGCGCCGCGCGGTTGGCGCGGCGCCTTCAGGCGTCAGGGACGCGGGTTCAGATCACTTCAGGGCGTTCAGCGAGGTCGCGAACGACAGGGTCGCAAGGAACTTGTTGCCGCAGGCGTTGACGTTGCTGATCATGAAGCCGCAATCGTCATCGCTCAGGTCGGTGCCGGAATAGCGCAGGTCGAGGGTGGCGGCCTTGTAGGTGAAGGCGACGCCCACGTTCCACCAGTTATAGCCCGGGATGGTCTGGATGTAGGTCAGGTCCGTGAAGAGGTAGCTGACCTCATAATTGTAGGCGCTGGTGGACAGCCACTGATGGCCGAACTCGCCAGAGGCATACCAGCCGAAGGCTTCGCCGGGGCCGAAGGAGGGGAGCGGAACCTTCACGGTCCCCGAAAGGGCGGTGCCGTCCGTGCCGGTGGAAGCGAAGTCGCTGGTCCAGTAGAGGTTCAGGCCGAGGGTCAGCCAGGGCGCGACCGTGTAGGTCGGCTTGGCATAGATTTCCCAGTAGTTGAAGTCGCTGGAGCCGGGTCCGGTGTTCAGGCCGGTGAACGGGTCAAGGCTGGAGCTGCTGCCGGGATAGGTGTAGTAGACCGCGCCGACGTCGAGGCCGAAGTTGCCCCAGGTGTGGCGCAGGCCGCCCGCGAAATCGACTTCCAGCGAGCTGTTGCCGTTGCTGTAGCCCAGGCCGTCAATGGTGGTGTTCACCCAGTTCTGGTTGGACGCCCACACGTTGAAGTACACCCAGTCGAACAGCTGCAGCTCGACGAAGCCCTGGATGGCGGGGTTATTGTTGGTCTGGCTGATACCGCGGAAGAGGTAGTCCGACGTACCGGTCACGCCGAAGGCGATATCCCAGAGCGGAGCCACGGGAGCCGGAACAGCCTTCGCCGGCATCGGCGAGCTGAGGTCGGCCGCGTTAGCGGCTCCGGCCAGGAGCAGAGAGGCGGCAACGACTGCAAACTTCTTCATAACGGTACCCCGCAGCGATTTAGATTGATAAAAATCAGGTTGCTGCCTCATGTCCAATGGGAAAATTCAGGCAGCAGTTGCTACCCAATTGGGCAAACCCGCATGAATGCTGGATTTCTGTGTTGCGAAGATGCAACGCACTCCGGTGAAACGGCTATGGCACCGGTTCCTGACACGAAAAACATATGACGCTGGAGGACTTTGAAGGCCCCTGAAAAGGTATCTTAATACGCCATGCCCTGGCCGGTGACGCGTCGGCGCCACAGCGAGTCGCTGCGGACGGGGGGTATCCGGAAAGCGGATCTTAAGACGGGTTCCAGCTGCTGCCAGGACCGGGCGCCGCGCGGGCTTGGCCCATGGCCCATGAGACCCGCTCATGGGCCGGTGATATCAGGGCCGGCTCATGAGCAGCGGCCGGCCACGCTCCGGGGTCCGTGCCCAGCCCCCGTCTTCCTGCCGCGCGAAGCGGATCACGGCGGTGTCGGTGTCGCCCCGCACCAGGATATTGCCGCCCTCGATGTCCCACGCCACGGGGCCGAAGCGCAGCAGCGCCGCATCGCACCCCGACGCGATGGCGAGCGCCTTGCCATTACCCTTGGTTGCGGGCTGGTCCAGCAGGGTCCAGCGGCACACCGGCGTGCCCGCCTGCCGGGCGAGGTCCCATTCGCCCACGACCTCTTCCACCTTGATCCCGGTGTCCTCGTCGGCGGCCGCCGGATTGGCGAGGAAATAGACCCCGTCGCCTTCCCTGAGCGCTTCGTAGCTGCCGTTGGTGGCTTCCGTGAACTCCGCCACGGTGCGGCCCTGGGCGTTGAGCAGGCGCAGGGAGCCGGAGGGGTCGGGCAGCCAGGCTGCCACCTGCGCGGAAAAGCCGATGATGGCGCAGGCCTGCCGATCAAACTCCACCGCAAGCCCCGGTCCGGCAGGCTCCGCCTTCAGCGCGAAGGGACAGGACCGAGAGCCGTCGGCGTTGGCCAGCCGAAACGGTGCGGCGAGCCGCGCACCGGCGTCCCGCACCGCGGGATCGAGCCGCGGAGGGGCCGGCGGACGCGGCGCCGCAGCAGGCGCTGTGGGGCCGGACGGCGGCGCATCGCCACGCTGCGCCAGCTGGGCGCCGGCCAGGACCGGACCCATGCCCGCGCCGACGGCGTCGGCGCGCACCTGAGTGACGCGCACCTGAGTGGCACGCTCGTGGGTGGCACCCGGCTGCGTGGCGCCCATCTGCGCGCCCAGCACCAGCATCGCCGCAAGACCCATATGCCGTCGAGCCATCCTGCCCTCGATGCCGAACACGAGCCCAAACGCTACCACTTTCGGGGTGCCGGTTCACCCCCCGGCGCGAGAGCGCGATCGCGGTCCGGTGACCCGCGTCCGCCAGACAGACCACACGCCCTTCCAGGCCCGGACGGGCCGCCGAAACGCGCTTCACGCCTTCGGCCAGGGGGTCTCCGCCACCGGGGTCAGCGGCCCCTTGCCGTCCATGACGGCAAGGATGTTGTCCACCACCAGCTGGCCCATGGCGGCACGGGTATGGTGCGTCGACGAGCCCACGTGCGGCAGCAGCACCACGTTGTCGAGGCCGAAGAAGGCCTCCGGAACATGGGGCTCCTGCTCGAACACATCGAGGCCGGCGGCCAGGAGGGCCCGGGATTGCAGCGCGTCGAGCAGCGCCGCCTCGTCCACCACGGTGCCGCGGGCAACGTTGATGAGAATGCCGTCCGGCCCCAGCGCGGCGAGCACGGCCGCATCCACCAGATGACGGGTGGCGGCCCCGCCGGGCACGATGACCACCAGCACGCTCACGTCGCGAGCCATGTCGAGCAGGCTCGCGTAATAGGGCCGGTCCACGTCCGGCTGCTGGCGCCGGCTGTGGTAGGCGACCGGCACCCCAAAAGCGTCCAGCCGCCGGGCGATGGCCTTGCCGATGCGGCCCATGCCGACGATGCCCACGGTGCGCCCGCGCAAGGTCGGCCCGAGCGGATAGGCCCCCTTCAGCCAGCGGCCGTCGCGCACGAAGCGGTCGGCCTGGGGGATCTGCCGCACGGTGGCGAGCAGCAGGCCGAGGGTGAGATCCGCCACCTCCTCGTTCAGTACATCGGGCGTGTTGGTGACAATCACGCCGCGCCGGGCGGCGGCGACCGCATCCACCGTATCGTAGCCGACGCCGAAATTGCCCACGATCCGCAGATTGGGCAGGCGCGCCATCAGCGCCTCGTCCACCCGCCCCTTGCCGCGCGTGGCAAGGGCGCACACCGCGCCGGCGGTGGCGTCGGAAAGCCCGTCCAGGGGTAGGAGGTCGAAGCGGGCGGCGAGCTGGCGCTCCACCACCTCCTCCATCACGGGGCCGGTCAGGAGGACGGCGGGGCGGGCTTGATCGGTCATGGCAGGTCTCTGTTCCCACTGGCGGATCTGGCCCAGGACCCATGCCGAGGGCCAGGGAAACGGTCGCAAGGTATCCCGGCGCCGGCCGGGTGCAACCCCTGTTTAGCCCCATCGCACGGGGGCGTTCAATGAAAGTTCAATCGTTTTAAATTCCCTCTTGATCCCGGCTGCGGCTTTCACCATGATCGCGCCGCGTCACGAAACGGGCGTAAGGTTCCCCAAAGGGACCCAAGAAACAGAATGAAGATCACGCGCGACGTTGAAGGCGGACGGATATCCGCCCGGCGCGCTGGCGAACACGAGGGAGAGGACGCTTCATGGCGACCGTGGACATTCGCGGTGTGAAGAAGGCCTATGGCGCGACGGCTGTCATCCACGGGGTGGATGTCAGCATTCGCGACGGCGAATTCGTGGTGCTCGTGGGACCTTCCGGCTGCGGAAAATCCACCCTCCTGCGGATGATCGCGGGGCTCGAGAACATTACCGGCGGCCAGATCCTCATCGGCAACCGCGTCATCAACGAAATGCCGCCGAAGGAACGGGACATCGCAATGGTGTTCCAGAACTACGCGCTCTACCCCCACATGACGGTGGGGGCCAACATGGGCTTCTCCCTCAAGCTGCGCAAAGCGCCCCAGGAAGAGATCGATTCGCGGGTCAAGCGCGCGGCGGAGATCCTCAACCTCACGAAGCTGCTCGACCGCTACCCCCGCCAGCTCTCCGGCGGCCAGCGCCAGCGCGTCGCCATGGGCCGCGCCATCGTGCGCGACCCGCAGGTGTTCCTGTTCGACGAGCCGCTCTCCAACCTCGACGCCCAGCTGCGCGTGCAGATGCGCACCGAGATCAAGGAATTGCACCAGCGGCTGAAGACCACCACGGTCTACGTCACCCACGACCAGATCGAGGCCATGACCATGGCCGACAAGATCGTGGTGATGCACGACGGCATCGTGGAGCAGATCGGCGCCCCGCTCGACCTCTACGACAAGCCCGCCAACCAGTTCGTGGCCGGCTTCATCGGCTCGCCCTCCATGAACTTCGTCAGGGGCAAGGTGCGCCTTGGCCTGGACCCGCGGCTGGTGACGGACAGCGGCGTCGAGATGCCCCTGCCCGCCGCGCCCGGCCTCACCGACGGCCAGGCGGTGGTCTACGGCCTTCGGCCCGAGCACATCCGGCTCGATGCCCAGGGTGTGCCGGCCACGGTGGTGGTGACCGAGCCCACCGGCTCGGAAATCCTCGTGGTGGCGCGCCTCGGCGAGGCTGGCCAGAAGGGCCAGGAAATCACCTGCCTGTTCCGCGAGCGCCTATCCTTCGCCCCCGGCGAGGTGATCCACATTGCACCGCAACCCGGCCTCACACATCTTTTTGACGAGGCCACCGGCCAGCGCCTCTGACACACTCAAGCCTGTCACACTCAGGACGGCAGCAAAGACGGCCCGGCGACGCCAATCTACAATGCCAGGGCCGCACCAGAACTGCCCGCACGCCAGAATAAACGCATCTTCACGGGAGGAAGACACATGACCCTTTCCAGACGCGACGTGCTCATGGGCGGCGCCGGTCTCGCAGCCGGCAGCATGGCCCTGCCCTTCCTGGGCGGCACGCCGGCCCTCGGCCAGTCCATGCCCAAGTTCGAGCCGGAACCCGGCGCCTCCCTGCGCCTCCTGCGCTGGTCGCCCTTCGTGAAGGGCGAGGAGGATGCCTGGATCGCCAATACCAAGAAGTTCACCGAGGCCACCGGCATCGAGGTGCGCATCGACAAGGAAAGCTGGGAGGACATCCGTCCCAAGGCCGCCGTGGCCGCGAACGTGGGCTCCGGCCCCGACATGGTCTGGGTCTGGTTCGACGATGCCCAGCAGTATCCCGACAAGCTGCTCGACGTGACCGACCTCGCCCAGGGCCTTGCCGCGAAGTACGGCGGCTACTATCCGGGCAACGAGGTCTATGCCCAGGTCAACAAGCGCTTCGTCGCCCTGCCGCTGGCTACCATCGGCAACGCGGTGGTCTATCGCGACAGCTGGGTGAAGCAGGCCGGCTTCAGCGAGTTCCCCAAGGACACCAAGGGCCTGCTGGAGCTGGGCAAGGCGCTCAAGGCCATCAACCACCCCATGGGCTTCACGCTGGGCCACGGGGTCGGCGACGGCAACAATTACTGCCACTGGATCCTGTGGAGCCATGGCGGCCGCATGGTCGACGAGAACGGCAAGGTGGTGCTCAACTCGCCGGAGACCGTCGCCGGCCTGCGCTACGCCGCCGAACTGTACAAGACCTTCATTCCCGGCACCGAGAGCTGGCTCGACGTGAACAACAACCGCGCCTTCATCGCCGGCGACCTGGCGGTGACGGCGAACGGCGTGTCGGTCTATTACGCGGCGGCCAACGATCCCAAGCTCGCCGACATGGCGGCGGACATGCGGTCCACCAACTTCCCCATCGGGCCGGTGGGCAAATCGGTGGAACTGCACCAGACCACGCAGGCCTGCATCTTCAAGTACACCAAGTATCCGAAGGCGGCGCAGGCCTACCTGTCCTTCATGTTCGACGCGCCGCAGTACAACGCCTGGCTGACCGGCGCGAGCGCCTATTGCTGCCAGACGCTGAAGGCGTTCGCCAGCAACCCGGTGTGGACCTCCAAGCCCATCCACGCCGCCTATTCCAGGGCCTCCGATACCCTCCAGCCCAACGGCTATGCCGGTCCGCTCGGGCCCAAGTCGGCGGCGGCCATGGCGGACTGGATCGTGGTGGACATGGTGGCGGAAGCCTCCACCGGCCAGCGCACCCCGGAAGACGCCGCCAAGCGCGCCCAGCAGCGCGCCGAGCGCATCTACCGCTGAGGCGGGGAGCCTTTCTCCTCGGCGGCCTGCCTCTCCCGCCCGAAGCCGGACGGTTCCGGCTTCGGTTCCCTTGGGAGCCCCCCTTGGGAGCATCCCTTTGGGAGCATCCCTTTGGGAGCATCCGCTGGGAGCGAACCCGGCAAGGCGGGAGCGGGCGTTGAGGTGCGCCCCCTCCCACCCCTCCCCCGCAAGCGGGAGAGGGCTTTCCCCGAAACGCTGAGGCGGCTGGCCAAAAGCCGCGCCGCTGTCCCCTTCCCGCGAAGGGGAGCGGCCAGAAGCAAAGACCCTCCGGAGATCCCTTCCATGGCCAACGTCACTGCGACCGAGCCGTCCCCCTCACGGTCCTTCTGGGCCGGCATCGGCCAGGGCCGGCATGTGATCGGCATCCTCTTCATGCTGCCGGCCGCCGTGTTCCTGCTGTTCTTCCTCACCTATCCGCTGGGGCTCGGCGTCTGGCTCGGCTTCACCGACACGCGGATCGGTAGCCCCGGTGTCTTCATCGGCCTGGAGAACTACGCGTCGCTCATGGGCGACAGCCTGTTCTGGCTGGTGGTGTTCAACACCATCCTCTACACGGTCGCGGCCTCGATCCTGAAGTTCGCGCTCGGCCTGTGGCTGGCGCTGCTCCTGAACGAGAACATGCCGTTCAAGGCCTTCTTCCGCGCCGTGGTGCTGCTGCCGTGGGTGGTGCCCACCGTGCTCTCGGCCATCGCCTTCTGGTGGATCTTCGACAGCCAGTATTCGATCATTTCCTGGGCGCTCATCAAGATGGGGCTGATCTCCGCGCCCATCAACTTCCTCGGCGACGTGGCCAACGCCCGCGCCTCGGTGATCGCCGCCAATGTGTGGCGCGGCATCCCCTTCGTCGCCATCTCGCTGCTGGCCGGCCTGCAGACCATCTCGCCCTCGCTCCACGAGGCGGCGACGCTGGACGGCGCCACCAACTGGCAGCGCTTCCGCTACATCACGCTGCCCATGCTCTCGCCCATCATCGCGGTGGTGATGACCTTCTCGGTGCTGTTCACCTTCACCGACTTCCAGCTCATCTACGTGCTGACCCGCGGCGGGCCGCTGAACTCTACCCACCTGATGGCGACGCTCTCCTTCCAGCGCGCCATTCCCGGCGGCTCGCTGGGCGAGGGCGCGGCCATCGCGGTGGCCATGATCCCGTTCCTGCTGGGGGCCATCCTGTTCAGCTATTTCGGCCTGCAGCGCCGCAAGTGGCAGCAGGGCGGAGCCGACTGATGGCGACGCCCCGCCCGGCCGGCACCGGCCCCTCCCGACCCTTCCTTTCCCCGACCCTCACCCGCATGCGGGTGAGGGAAAGCGCCGCGCCCGCGTCGAGGACAACGCCATGACCCACGCTCCCGAACAGATGACCGATAATTCCACGGGCATGAGCTATCTCGACAGCCTGCCCCGGCGGCTCGTCACAGTCATCCTGCCGCTGCTCGTGTTCGTCTTCGTGCTGCTGTTCCCGTTCTACTGGATGGCGATCACGGCCATCAAGCCGAACTACCAGCTCACGGACTACAACAATTATTCGCCGCTCTGGGTGGTGGAGCCGACGCTTGAGCACATCAAGTATCTGCTGTTCGAGACCTCCTATCCGAGCTGGCTGTGGAACACCATCTACATCTCGGTGGCGGCCACCATCATCTCGCTGGTGACCTCGGTGTTCGCCGCCTATGCCATCGAGCGGCTGCGGTTCAACGGGTCGCGCTGGGTCGGCCTCGGCATCTTCCTCGCCTATCTGGTACCGCCCTCCATCCTGTTCATCCCGCTCGCCATCATGATCTTCGGGCTCGGGATCTACGACACCAAGCTCGCCCTCATCCTCACCTACCCCACCTTCCTGGTGCCGTTCTCCACCTGGCTGCTCATGGGCTATTTCCGCTCCATCCCGTTCGAGCTGGAGGAATGCGCCCTGGTGGACGGCGCCTCGCGCTGGCAGATCCTCATCAAGGTGCTGCTGCCGCTCTCGGTGCCGGGGCTGATCTCGGCGGGCATCTTCTCCTTCACCCTGTCGTGGAACGAGTTCATCTACGCGCTCACCTTCATCCAGTCGTCGGAGAACAAGACCGTGCCGGTGGGCGTGCTCACCGAGCTGGTGCGCTCGGACGTGTATGAATGGGGCTCGCTGATGGCCGGCGCGCTGCTGGGCTCGCTGCCGGTGGTGATCCTCTACTCCTTCTTCGTGGACTATTACGTGTCGTCCATGACCGGAGCGGTGAAGGAATAGGACCCATCGCCGCGGGGACCCCCGGCCACCTTGGCATCGGCGGTCCCCGCGGCCGGCAAAGCTGCCCCTGCGAAGCTTTGCCCGCTTGCCCTTCGGCCGCGACCGTGGCACCCCTTTGGGCCTTGCTGCAGCGCGGCACCACGCGGGCCTCGGGTCGAGGTCTCCCGCGGGCAAGGACGGAGGGGTTGGGACGATGCTGGAACGTGCGATCGAGTCGGTGCTCTTCCGCAGCCGCTGGATCATGGCGCCGTTCTATCTCGGCCTCGTCATCTCCCTGCTGGTGCTGCTGTTCAAGTTCGGCAACGAGCTGCTGCATTTCGTGACGCACGCCACCGGCGCCACCGAGAGCGATACCATCCTCGGCATCCTCGCCCTGGTGGACCTGACGCTGACCGGCAACCTGGTGCTGATCGTCATCTTCTCGGGCTACGAGAACTTCGTCTCCAAGATCGATCCCGAAGGCCACCCCGACTGGCCGGAATGGATGACGCGGGTGGATTTCACCGGCCTCAAGCAAAAGCTGCTGGCCTCCATCGTCGCCATTTCCGCGATCCAGCTGCTGAAGGCCTTCATGAACCTTGACAAGGGGATGAACGAGAACACGCTGATGTGGCTCGTCATCATCCATGTGGTGTTCGTGGGGTCGAGCCTCGTCCTGGCCTGGTCCGACAAGCTCTCGAACAACAAGCACTGATACCCCCTAGTCCTTGAGCTTGGCTCATGGGCCCTTGGCCAAGCCCGCGCGGCGTTTGAGCGTCACCCTCTTGGCATCGGTCAAAGGCCGAGGCCGATGGTATAAGGCACGCGGCGCCCGGCTCCGGCCGTCGCCGGAACCGGTGTCAAGATCCACAATTCGGAAACGCCCGAGGTGTGGATCAAACCCGCTTCAGTGCCGGTCAAAGGCCGGAGCCGTTGGCATGAGAAGACACCCGGACGCGGTCAGTCGGGCGTCCCGGCTGTGGTCCCGCCCGAGCCCGCCACGGTCATCGCCAGCGCGGCTCCCGCCATCAGCCCTGCCGCCAGCATCACCGGCAGGGCCTGCCCCAGCCCGCCCAGGGCGCCAGAGATCACCGACGAAATCCCCCACCCCATGGCCGCCGCCGACCCGACCATGCCCAGGATCCAGCCCTGCCGATCCGGGGGCACGCGATCCGACAGCATGGTCACGATGGAGGGATAGGCGATGTTGACCGTGATGCCGGCAATCAGCGCCGCCGCGTAGGCCTGGTAGGCCGAGCCCAGCAAAAGGCACGCCACCATGGTCGCCGCGTTCAAGCCAAGGCCGGCCACGGCGAGGCTGCGCATGCCGAAGCGTTCGGAGAGGGCCGGCTGCACCAAGGCGTTGGAGATGCAGAACCCGATCCCCATGATGGACATGAAGGCGCCCACCTGGTGCAGGCTCAGCCGCAGGCCGGGCGCGGCCATCAGATAGACCGAGACGAAGACGAAAAAACTGCCCCACGCCACCTGCATCAGCAGGAAGCCGCCGAGGATGCCGCGCACCGCTTTGTCGCCCGCCGCCTCGCGGAAGCAGCGTACCCCTTCGAAGAGGGAGATGGTGGACCAGTCCACCTTGCGCCCGGGCTTGTCCTCTTCCCGGTAGCCGGTCCACAGCAGCACCAGGGCGACGAGCGTCAGCGCCGTGCACAGGTGCAGCGGCGCGGAGAAGGAGATGGTCGACAGGCCGGACGCCACCACCGGGCCGAGCACGAAGCCCAGCGAGGAGAACAGCATGCTGTAACTCAGCAGCCGCGCCTTGTTGCTGCCCGTATCCACCAGCGCCGCCTGGGCCGTGGGCTGGGCGGCGGCGGTGGCGCCGCCGATGAGCCGGCCGAGGAACAGCAGCGGCAGCAGGTGCAGGTCGATGGCGAGGCCGGCCAGAAGATTGCCCAGCAGCACGCCGGCCCCGCACAGCAACAGCACCGGGCGGCGGCCCCACTGGTCCGACAGGCGCCCCAGCACCGGCGCCATGTACAGCATCAGGAAGACATAGGTCGCCACCAGCAGCCCGCTGACGAAATTGCGCAGGGGCAGCGACGCCTCCGGCAGGAACACCAGCGTCGCAGGATCGATCAGCAGCGGCCCGAGCAGCGGGATGATGACCGTCGCGCTGATGGAATCCACCAGGATCAGCAGATAAAGCGCGATCATGCCGGCGCGGTGACCGGCGCGGCGACAGGATCGTGGAGGTGCGCCTTCAGGCTCTCCCGCATCCGGTCGGCGAGGCCGCGGATCGTCTCTTCCCTGTAGTTGACGGACGAGTACTGGAACCGCACCTGAAGCTTGCCCTCATGGATGACGGCGACCAGATACAGCCAGAAGTCGGCCGGGTTGTCGGCGAAGGCGTGGTTCTTGAGGTACAGCAGCTCGTCTTCCGGCTTCTCGAATACCGCGCCGTGGAAGCTGGCGTCCCAGGTCTCGCCGAAGAAATTGTACAGGATCTTGACCTGGTCCTGCACCGCCAGCTCCGCCCCGCGCGGATGATAGGCGCGCAGCGCGCCATGGGCGATGCCGTGCCGGGGCATGGCGTGCAGCTGGCCGGCCACGTCCGCAAGGCTACCCGACAGCACGATGGGCGTATGGGTGGTGAACCAGCCGCAGATGCGGGTGGGATCGACCCCCTCCACCACCGGCTCGCGCCCGTGGCCCACCACATGCAACATCAGGCGATCCTGCCCCGAAGCCTCCACCAAAGCGGCGGCGACGCGCTCGTAGGGATTGTGCGGCGTCTCCTCCAGCATCACGCTCTGGAAGGTGACGATGTCCCGCTGCCGGGCGCCGGGCTGGTCGCTGTCGGGGGTGAAGGTCGGGCCTTGCTGCTCGAGCCAGTAGGGGAATTGCGCCTCCGCCTCGGGGGTGGCGGCGTAGCGGATGAGGCCTTCCACCCACGCCTTGTAGGTACCGCCTGCCGGCGCCAGCGGCTGGCCTAGATAGGCCCGCTGCAGGTCCGTCACCACCGCGCCCCAGGAGAGGCCGTCGGTCACCAGATGGTGGCAGATGAGCACCAGGCGCTGGCCCTCTTCGGTCGTGAACAGGCCGGCGCGCATGATCGGGCCCTGCGCGATGTCGATGGTCTCCTGCATCTGCGCCGCCCGCGCGGCCACCTCGGCCAGCGGGATGTCGGCGCACTCCAGCGGCACCTCGATGCCGGTTTCCACATAATACTGCCGGCCGTCATGGAACCTCAGGCGCAGGGCGTCGTGGTGCGCCACCAGCGTCTTCAGGGCTTCGCGCAGCCGCTCCGGCTCCAGCGCGCAGCGGAACACGGCGGAGACGTTGAACTGCTGCGGCCGCTCGCTCGCCCAGCTGAAATAATAGCGCTGCATGGGCGACAGCGGCTCGTCGCCGGTGGCCTCGCCCGCATCCACCGCCCGCACCGGGGCAAGGCCCTGCACCAGCTCGGCGATGGTGGGGGTGCGCTGGAGCGCGGTGGGATCGAGCGGCAGCCCCACCTCCCGCGCCTTGATGCCGAGCTGCACCGCCAGCAGCGAATCGCCGCCCAGCGCGTAGAAATTGTCGTGGATGCCGACCGGCTCATGCTTCAGCACCGCCTGCCAGATGTCCACCAGCGCCGCCTCGGTCTCGGTGCGCGGCGGCACGTAGGGCAGTTCGCCCGGCATCTGCGCCACGTCGGGACGGGGCAGGGCCTTGCGGTCCACCTTGCCGTTGGCCGAGAGCGGGATGCGCTCCAGCGGCACGAACACCCGCGGGATCATGTAATAGGGCAGCTTGTCCTGCAGGGCGGCGCGCATCTCGGCGGCGTCCAGCGCGCCCTCCAAGACCACATAGGCCACCAGGAACTTGCCCTTGCGGTTGGGCTGGTCCTGCCCATCCACAATGGCGGCCTTCACGCCGGGCAGGGCCTCGATGGCGCCCTCGATCTCGCCCAGCTCCACCCGGAAGCCGTTCACCTTCACCTGGAAGTCGGCGCGGCCGAGGAATTCCACCTGGCCGTCGGGCAGCCAGCGGCCGAGGTCGCCGGTGTAATAGATGCGCTCGCCGGTGGCCGGATAGGTGATGAAGGCGGCGTCAGTCTTCTCCGGATCGTGCCAGTAGCCCCGCGCAAGGCAGACGCCGCCCATGAAGATCCGTCCCGGCATGAAGGGCGGGCAGGGGTTGAGACCGGGATCAAGCACCAGCATCTTCTGGTTGGGCATGGCCCGGCCATAGGGGATGGTGGTCCAGATCGGGTCCACCGCGCCGATGCGGTACCAGTTGGAGAAGATGGAGGTCTCGGTGGGGCCGCCGATGCTCCAGATCACCGCGCCGGGGGCGAGCGGGCGCATGCGGTCCGGCAGGTCGGTGGGGATCTTGTCGCCGCCCATCATGAACACGCGGATGGAGGGCAGCGCCTCGCCCGACTGCACCCACATGTCCACATACATGGGCACGCTCAGCCAGATGGTGGCCTGATGGCGGCGCACCAGCTCCACCCAGTGCGGCGGCTCCAGGTGCCGGTCCTCGTCCGGGATCACCACGCCGGCACCGGCGGAGAGCATGCCGAAGATGTCATAGACCGAGAGGTCGAAGCTGAAATCGGACAGCTGCAACGAGCGGTCGCCCGGCCCGACGCCGTGCTCCGCATTGGCGTTGCGCAGGCTGTTCATGACGGAGAAATGGGTCAGCGTCACGCCCTTGGGCTTGCCGGTGGAGCCGGAGGTGAACAGCACGTAGCAGATGTCGCCGATATCGTTGACGGACGGCAGCCGGGTGTCCGGCTCGTCCGCCCACAAAGCGGCGTCATCCACGGCGAGGCCGGGGCGGCCGAGGCGGTCCAGCACGCGCTGCTGGCTCAGCACGATATCCACCTCGCCCTGCGCGTTCACGGCGTCCATGCGCTCGGGCGGCCAGGCGGCATTGATGGGCAGGTAGCCGGCGCCCGCCTTCAGGATGGCCATGCAGGCCACCGCCTGCTCCCAGCCCTTCTCCATCATCACCGCGACCAGGGTGTTGGGCTTCACCCCCCGCCGGCGCAGGCCGTGGGCGATGCGGTTGGTCAGGCGCTCCATCTCGCCATAGGTCACCACCCGCTCGCGCATCAGCAGCGCGGGGGCCTCCGGCTGGCGCTCGGCCCAGTCGGAGAAGGCGTCGTGGAGCAGTTGCAGATCGGGACGGGGCGCCGGCGGCGGCGTCCACTCGGTCTCGATCCGCTGCACCTCCGCCTCGGTGGCGAGCTTCAGCTTCGACAGTGGCGCGTCCGGCTGGGCGCTCACCGCATCGGCGAGCAGGGAGAGGTGGGCGGCCAGTTCCTCGGCGAAGCGGCGGGTAAACTGGGCGGCCTGGTATTGCAGCCGCACGTCCAGCCGCTCGCCCTCGGCGAAGGCGAGGAACAGGAGGTCGTTCTGGCAATCCACCGTCTCCAGCGGCAGCGGGGTGCCCAGCGCGAACGGCCACAGGGGCTTGGCCCAGGAGACGGAGACGTTGGGCAGCTGGATGCCGTCGGACGGGCGCGCCTTGCGCAGGCCGGCGATGACCTCCTGGAACGACAGGCGGTCATGTTCGCGGGTGGCGCGGCGCTGCTCCTGCACCTGCTGCACCAACTGGGCGAAGGTCAGCTCCGGCGTGAAGCTGGCGGTGGCGATGAGCGTGTTGACGAAGGAGCCCATGGAGCGCGCGAACGGCTTGCCGCGCAGGTCCGTGGGATAGAGCACCGCCACCATTTCCTGCTCGGTGTAGCGGTGGATCAGCGCCTGGATCAGCGCCAGCGTGGTGATGAACGGGCTGACATTCATCTGCGGCAGGCGCAGCGAGAAATAGAGATTGCCGTCCTTCTCGCCCTGGTAGCTCTCGCGCCGCGTCGGCAGGCCGGCGTGGAAATCGGACTGGGCCAGCGCCTCGACCCAATAGGCGCGGTCCGCCTCGTGGTCGGGGCTTTCCAGATAGGCGCGCTCGTGGGCGTCCCACGCCGCCGGGCCGGGGCCGGGTTCAAGCACCGCCTCGCCGTGATAGCGGGCGCCGACCTCCTCCATCAGCAGCATGATGGAGCCGCCGTCGAGCACCATGTGGCTGCCGTTGAGGACGAAGATGTCGCCGCACAGCACGAAGCGGAACAGCGGCCCGTTCGCCACGTCGAACGGCTGGGTGATGGCCCAGTCCCAGCTGTCGGAGCGCTCCAGCACCCGCGCCGGGGTGTCCAGCACCACCTGGTAGGGCTTGCCATCCACCTCGCGGATCACCGAGCGCAAAGCGGGGTGCGCGGCGATGGTGGCGCGCAGGGCCTGCTCCAGCCGGTCGGGGTCCACGTCGGGGTTCAGGCGATAGACGAACGGCACGAAATAGGCCGAGCTGTCCGGTGCCCGCTTGCATTCCAGCCAGATGCGCTGGGTGACGACGGCAAGCGGAATCGGGGCCGTGGCGACGTTCATCGAGGTGTTCCCGATGTTGGCGCGCAGCGCGGCCGCGCGGAGATTGGATGGGGCAGGCGGCGGGGCGGGTGCCGGATTGAGGCAGGAAATCGGCGTTCAATCAAGTGGCCAAGCTCGCGTTCCGCGCCCCATCCGGCTCACTTTCAGAGCCGCTCTCGGGCCAGCCGGGCCGGTGCCGGTGGAAACCGGCACCGGGGTAGGTCAGATGTTGGTCTTGTCGGCGCCCTTCAGCTCCAGGATCTGGCGGGCCTCGTCGGGGGAGGCGACCTGAAGGCCCAGGCCCTCGATGATCTTCACCGCCAGCTTCACCTGGTCGGCGTTGGAGGTGGCCAATTTGCCGCGCCCGGCCCACAGGGAATCCTCCAGCCCCACGCGGATATTGCCGCCCATGGAGGCGGCCATGGCGGCAATGGGCAGCTGGTTGCGCCCCGCCCCCAGCACGGACCAGCGATACTTGTCGCCGAACAGCCGGTCGCAGGTACGCTTCATGTGCATCACGTCCTCCGGATGGGGGCCGATGCCGCCCAGCAGGCCGAACACCGACTGCACGAACAAAGGCGGCTTCACCAGCCCGCGGTCGAGGAAGTGGGCGAGGTTGTAGAGATGCCCGATGTCGTAGCACTCGAACTCGAAGCGCGTGCCGTTATCGTAGCAGGTGGAGAGGATGTATTCGATATCCTTGAAGGTGTTGCGGAAGACGAGGTCGCGCGTGTTCTCCAGATGCGCCTTCTCCCACGGGTGCTTGAACTCCTTGTACTTGTCGGCGAGGTGGAACAGGCCGAAATTCATGGAGCCCATGTTGAGGGAGGCCACCTCCGGCTTAAAGGTGGCGGCGGGCAGCACGCGCTCCTCCACCTTCATGTAGGGGCTGCCGCCGGACGTGATGTTGATGACCGCGTTGGTCGCCTGCTTGATGCGCGGCAGGAAGCGGGCGAAGCCTTCCGGCGTCTGGTCCGGCTGGCCGGTCTCCGGGTTGCGGGCGTGCAGGTGCAGGATCGCCGCGCCGGCCTCCGCCGCCGCAAGGGCCTCGGTGACGATCTCGTCCGGGGTGATGGGCAGATGGGGCGACATGGTGGGGGTGTGGATCGCCCCCGTGATGGCGCAGGTGATCACCACCTTGCGGGAGGCGGTGGAGGGGGCCTTGGGGG
>NZ_JAIVFO010000039.1 GCF_029991245.1 Xanthobacter autotrophicus | reverse complement strand
GAGCCCTCCGCCGCCGGGGCGGACGCGAACACCTTCCTCATCGCCGGCACCCGCGTCGCGGCCCCCACGCTTGCGCCCGGCCTGCACGTGGTGGCGACCCCCATCGGCAACCTCGGCGACGTGACCGTGCGCGCGCTGGAGACGCTGGCGGGCGCGGACGTGATCGCCTGCGAGGACACCCGCATGTCCCGCCGGCTCACCGAGCGCTACGGCATCACCACTCCGCTTGTGCCCTATCACGACCACAACGGCGCCAGCGCCCGGCCCAAGCTGCTGGCGCGCCTTGCCGCCGGCCACCGCATCGCCCTGATCTCGGACGCCGGAACGCCGCTGGTCTCGGATCCCGGCTTCAAGCTGGTGGTGGAGGCGGCGGAGGCCGGCCACACGGTGCACCCCGTGCCCGGCGCCTCGGCCCTGCTGGCAGCCCTGGTCGCCGCCGGCCTGCCCACGGACTGCTTCCTGTTCGACGGCTTCCTCCCGCCGAAATCGGGCCAGCGCCGCAACCGACTCGCGACCCTTGCGAGTGTTCCGGCCACGCTGGTGTTCTACGAGACCGGCCCGCGCCTCGCCGAGAGCCTTGCCGACCTCGCCGACCGCCTCGGCCCGCGCAAGGCGGCGGTCTGCCGCGAACTCACCAAGGCCTATGAGGAGGTGCGGCGCGGCGACCTCTCCACCCTCGCCGCCCATTATGGGCAGGCGGAAGCGCCCCGGGGCGAGATCGTGCTGGTGGTGGGCCCGCCGCTGGAGGAGGCCGCCGGCGATGCCGCGGTGGACGACGCCCTCGCCCGCGCCCTCAAGGACGCGTCCCTGAAGGATGCCGTCGCCGCCGTGGCCGCCATGACCGGGAGGCCCAAGCGGGAGGTCTATGCCCGTGCCCTTGCCCTGTCCGAAGGCCGGGCCGGGGACACCGCGGCCGATGACTGACGCCGCCGTTCCCGCCGCGACGCGCCGCCGCCGCGCCGCCCACGCGCGGGGCCTCGCCGCGGAGGAGCGCGCCGCCACCCTGCTCGGCGCCCATGGCTTCGAGATCGTGGCCCGGCGGGTCCGCACCAAGGCCGGAGAGATCGACCTGATCGCGCGCCAGGGCGACCTTCTCGTCTTCTGCGAGGTGAAGCTGCGGGCGGACCTTTCCGACGCCGCCTTCTCGCTGCTGCCGCGCCAAAGGCGGCGCATCGCCGCGGCGGCCGAGGCGTTCCTCGCCGACCATCCGGAGCTATCCCGCCTCAACATGCGTTTCGACGCCGTGCTGCTCGCCCGCTCGGGCGCCGCCGAGCACCTGCCCGGCGCATTCGAGGCGGAGGTCTGACGAGAGGTGGCGACGGGCGCCGCGCAGCTATAGATAAGGCGAAGCCCCAGCCGGGCGCCGGGAGATTGCCATGGCCCTCAAGGTCGCGGTCCAGATGGACCATATTGCCAACATCAACATTGCGGGCGACTCCACCTTCGCCCTGCTGCTCGAAGCCCAGGCGCGCGGGCACACCCTGTTCCACTACACCCCCGACCGCATGGCCATGCGCGACGGCGCCGTCTTCGCCACCGTCGAGCCGCTTGAGGTGAAGGACGAGGCTGGCGGCCATTTCAGCCTCGGCGAGAAGCGACGCGTCGCGCTCAACGAGATGGACGTGGTGCTGATGCGCCAGGACCCGCCCTTCGACATGGCCTATGTGACCGCCACGCACCTTCTGGAGCGCATCCACCCGCAGACGCTGGTGGTGAACGACCCGGCCCATGTGCGCAACGCACCGGAGAAGATCTTCGTCACCGCGTTTCCCGAGTTGATGCCGCCGACGCTGATTTCCCGCGACCTCGACGAGATCAAGGCGTTCCGGGCCGAGTTCGGCGACGTGGTGATGAAGCCGCTCTACGGCAACGGCGGCGCGGCCGTGTTCCGCCTGACCGCCGACGACCTCAACTTCGGCTCGCTCTACGACCTGTTCGCCACCACCTTCCGTGAACCCTGGGTCATCCAGCAGTTTTTGCCCGCCGTGAAGCACGGCGACAAGCGCATCATCCTGGTGGACGGCGAGGCGGCGGGGGCGGTCAACCGCGTGCCGAGCCCGGGCGATCTCAGGTCCAACATGGTGCGCGGCGGTGCCGCCAGGCCCACCGACCTGACGGATCGGGAACTGGAAATCTGCGCCCGCATTGGTCCTTCACTGAAGACGATGGGGCTCATCTTCGTGGGCATCGACGTGATCGACGGCCACCTCACCGAGATCAACGTCACCTCCCCCACGGGCCTGCGCGCCATCAAGCGTCTGGGCGGACCGGACATCGCGGCCCAGATCTGGGACAGGATCGAGGAGAAGCGCACCCTTGCCTGATATTCCTTTCCGCCGGAACTCGTCCGGCAGAAGGCTCAGTCGCCGCTCGGGCTTGGCATGCCCCGTCACCGGGTTACTCCCGGCGTCGGGGTATGCCGACAGCCGATGAGGACGACCGATCGGCCGTTGGCACAGGCCTGCGCGGCGGCCGGTTCCGGGTAAAGCCGGAACCGGCCTCAAGATCCGGGAGCCGGGAACGCCCCCGCTCACGAGCAGCATCCTTTCGGCACCGGTCAAGGACCGACGGCACCATCGACGAAACCACAAAGCATTCGGCCGGAGAATGTCGCTCCCGGCCGCCGCCACCGGGGAGACAGGCGCATGGGCCAGCCGTTCACCGCTTCCATTCCGCACCGCCTCGGCAAGGCGGAGGCAACACGGCGCCTTCAGGTGGGACTCACCACCGTGCGCTCGCGCTTCGGCCGCCACATCACCATCCTCCAGGAGGTCTGGACCGGCGAGCACCTGGACTTCCATATCGCCGCCCTCGGCCAGACCGCGAGCGGCACCCTCGACGTGACGGAGGACGCCGTCCACTTGTCCGTCGAGCTGCCCTTCCTCCTCGACCTCCTGGCCCGCAAGGCACAGGACCTCATCAAGAAGCAGGGCCGGCTGATGCTGGAGAAAAAATAGGCCGACGCCCGAACGGCCGACCCATCACCCCGCGCGCGCGCCGCAAAGACACCAGGCAAGAACCCTGGCCCCCCGCCGGACGAGAGCGCCGGCCCCGCGATCAGGCCGGCTCCAATTCCAGTGTCAGCGTGTCGAGGGTGAAGGAGCCGTCCGCCTCGATCTCGAAATGCTCGACCACATCCCGGCTCGCACCGGCGATCAATGACCTTATGGCCGCCACGTGCAGTTCGGGCGTGCGGATCCGCTCCACCCAGGCGTCGAACGCGAGCCGCAGCCGTCGCCGCGCGGACCGCATGACTCGCAAGCCGGCCCCCTCCGCATGCTCGACCCATTCCGCCTCCCGGTAGTCGCGGCCGTGGGAGGGGTCGCGCAGCACCTCGATGGTTTGCAGGAAGCTGTCCGCCACCGGCCAGTCGGGAGCGATCACATCCATCACCATGGCACACCCGCCCGCCTTCAACACGCGCCGCGCCTCGCCCATCGCCGCCGGGACATCCCGCCAGTGGTGGGCACTGAAGCGGGTGGCGACGAAATCGAAGCTGGCGTCGGCGAACGGCAGGCGCTCGGCCACGCCCTGCCGCGTGGCAATGTTGGCGAAGCCGCGCCGCCCGGATTCTGCGGCGACGGCGCCCAGCATGTCATCGGACAGATCGTAGGCCACCACTTCGCCCGCGAACGGAGCCGCGGCGAAACTCACATGCCCGCCGCCGCACCCGAGATCCAGCAGCCGCCCGGGCCGCAATTCCGCGACCAGCGCCGACAGGGCTTCAAGGTCCGCCCCGCGGGCATGGACCGCGCTCGCCACATAGGCGGCCGCCTGAGGCCCGAACATGTCGGCCACATGGGCCTCATGACTGCGCATCCCGCCGGCTGAAGCGTCCGCCATCCCCCGCCCCCATTCGTCGAAGCCACGCCAGGATAGCGCCGGCCTCGACCGTGGCAAGTAAAATTGTTCCGCTTTCGTTCTTGTCGGTGCGGCGATCCTCCGCTAGCGTGAGGTGCAGGCAGTCGAGCGGGGTGGGGGCGGTGATCCAGCGGGTTGCGACAGTCGCATTCGAGGGGGTGGACGCGCGCCCCGTGGACGTCCAGGTGCACGTCGCGGCGGGCCTGCCGGCCTTCACCATCGTCGGCCTGCCGGACAAGGCGGTGTCGGAGGCGCGCGAGCGCGTGCGTGCGGCGCTCATCGCCTCGGGCCTTGCGCTGCCGGCGCGGCGCATCACCGTCAATCTCGCGCCGGCGGACCTGCCGAAAGAAGGCTCCCACTACGACCTGCCCATCGCGCTCGGGCTCATGGCGGCGATCGGCGCGATTCCCTCCGATGCCCTTGGCGGCTTCACCGTGGTGGGCGAACTCGCGCTCGACGGGGCCATCGCCGCGGTGGCCGGCGTGCTGCCGGCGGCCATCGGCGCCAACGCGCGCGGCCATGGGCTCATCTGCCCTGCGGCGTGCGGCGCGGAAGCCGCCTGGGCCAGCCCCGACATGGAGATCCTGGCGCCGCAATCCCTCATCCAACTCGCCAACCACATGACCGGCCGACAGGTGATGGGCCGGCCCGAACCTAAGATGAAGGCGCCGGGGGAAGCCATGCTCGACCTGAAGGACGTGAAAGGGCAGGAGACGGCCAAGCGCGCCCTCGAGGTCGCCGCGGCTGGTGGGCACAATCTTCTGTTCATCGGGCCGCCGGGCGCGGGAAAGTCCATGCTGGCCCAGAGACTTCCCTCCATCCTGCCGTCGCTGTCGCCCGCCGAGATGCTCGATGTCTCCATGATCGCGTCGGTGGCCGGCTCCATCGAGGACGGCGCGCTGATGGACCGCCGCCCGTTCCGCGCACCCCACCATTCCGCCAGCATGGCGGCGCGGCGCATGGGGTAGCTTGTCCATCTTTGTGCAAGCAACAATAAGCTTTTATTGATAGTCACTTAGTGTATGTGACAAATGGTGTGGCGTGGTGCTAGCTTGTCCTAGCCTGCTTGTATGGCGCTGGCATGGGGCCGGCGGAGTGGGCGTCAACCGGGCGGCTATGGGAACCACAGTCTCACTCACAAAGACGTTCATCGACGGGGTACAACCGCCCGCGTCTGGCTACGTCATCCTCTGGGATAAGAGGGTGCCGGGCTATGGGCTGCGGGTGACGGCGGCCGGCGCAAAGGCGTTCGTCGCTCAGGGCCGCGTCCGAGGCCGCACGGTGGTCGTGACCATCGGCAAATACGGGACGTACACCGAGGACCAAGCACGGAAGCGGGCGCAGAGCCTCCTTCAGCAAATGCGGGAGGGCGTGGACCCGCGCGATATGCGCCGGACCGAGGAGGCCGAAAAGGTCACGCTGCGGCAGGTGATGCAGTCCTACCTTGACCGGCCGGGTAAGCTGACCGAGAGCACGAAGGTTGAGATCCGGCGCCATATCACGGTCGCGCTGGCGTCATGGGCGGACAAGCCCGTCGCCGACATCACCGAGGAAATGGTGCGGAAGCAATATCGCCTTTACGCCACCACAGGGCTGCATGGGGACCGCAAGGGCGGCTCGCCGGGCCAAGCGAGCATCGCCTTTGGCACCCTGCGAGCGCTCGTCAATTACGCGGGGAGGCAATACAAGCGCGCGGACGGCACCGCCATCATCACCAATAACCCGGTCGATGCCCTGAACGACGATTGGATGCCCATCAAGCCACGCACCGGCTACATCCCAGCCGCGAAGATCGGCGCCGTCTGGCACGTCCTTTCGGCGCGGGGTGCGGAACTGGAATCCAACGTGGCGCGGGGTGACGGCCGCTTCGATCCGCACGACATCGAGAACCTGACGAGCATGGAACTGGTGAAGTTCCTACTGTTGACGGGCGCCCGGCTCATGGAAGCCGCCGCGCTGCGCTGGGAGAACGTGAACCTCGACGAGGCATGGTGGCACATCCCGAATCCGAAGAACCATAACCCTGTCTGGCTACCACTCAGCACGCAGGCCATCGCTCTCCTGAAGGCCCGGAAGGAACGGCGCGGCGATGGCGTAGGGGTGCGAGGATCGAGCGCCTTCGTGTTCCCGACCAAGAGCAAGGCCGGGCACATTCATGACCCGCGCGCCGCGCTTCAGCGCATCGAGGAAGCGGCAGGCTATCGCCCCATAGCGCATGACTTGCGGCGCACCTTCGTGACGATCGGCGTAGCCGAGCTCAAGCTCGATTTCTACAAGGTCGAGTTGCTGACGAATCATGTTCCGAAAGGCGTCACCGCGCGGCATTATCTCGAGACGCAACACTTGCAATACCTCCTGGCGGAGGTGCAGCGCATTGGCGACTTCATTGAGGCACAGGGGAAGGTGGCGGCGGCGCAGGCGGCCGGCGAGAACGTGGTCGCCCTGCGTGCGTAGCGCGGCCCGGCGGCAGGCCTTCCGGTGCAGCCGGGGTTGCCCCCGGTCTCGCGCCTGCCGTCCACCACGGCCCGCCCCACGCGAGCGACGCGGCTAGCCCGCAAGAATGATTGGGCCGTTTGGCACCGTCACCCATCCTTGCTAATTTTTTCACGCAGGTTGCGTTCAAACTTCGCTCGCGACCTCTCTACGAGATTGTCCAATTCGGCTTTCAAGTCCCGCACAGCGCTCTCAAGCTCTGCCGGGCTCCCGCAATCGTGTGTGATGACGAGGCGGCCAGCGTGGGTTTGGGCGCGCACGCCGATCCACGCGGACCCCCTAGAACTGGCGATATCGTCGCCATCAAAAATCAACTCAAAACGGCCCACGCACACCTCCTTGCTTGCTTTGTTAGCGTAGCACAGGATTCGGCGCACGATGGCGGTGGCCAACGGGTGCCGGAGTTCAAACTGAGACACCACGTACCGGCAACGGGCTTGACTCGCCCCGCCGCCGTTCTCAATATCGGGAACCTCGCCAAAGCTCATCAGGATTCGCGAAGGGCGGCGAGCTAAGTTACTGAATTAAAACACTTTATCCGAGTGCATTTAGCGCTTGCTTGCGGTTCCTTGACCGTAGTACCGTTGTTTTCCAGTTCGGCGCACCGCTTTGAAGTACTGCGCAGTACTATTTCGCTATCGGCTTCGGCACTTGTCGGAGCGTTCACCCCTAAACCGCTGGGTCATGCGGCAGGCCAACGCCTGCTCGCTATCCCGCGTGGCAGGCTCCCATGGAGTGTCCTGCAATGCAGGGGGAACCCTCGTTCGACCAGCTTTGCGACCTGTTCGGCTATCTGCCGAAGCGACGGCCGCTCTCCACTCCTGAAGTGGCCGAGGTGGTGGGCGTCCACTTCAACACCATCGAGCAATACCGCCTCCGGGGCGGCGGCCCGCGCTACTTCCGCCCGCGCGGCACTCGGCGTGTTTGGTACGCGGAGAAGGACGTGCTGGCGTGGCTCTATGAGGGCGCCCGCAACAGCACCAGCGAGCAGCCCCGCGCCGCCACGGCATAGACCGTCAATGGTGGACAGCAGCGCCCATCACCTTGAAGCAATACCTGATGCTCGCACGCCTTAAACCCTGCGCAAGCGCAGTATAAGTGGAGCCACAAGGCGAAGGGCGCCAAACCAATACATCGAATCCCCACGCGCAAACCGCCAAAATCTTGTTGGCGCGCGTGAGAAGGCTTAGGGCATACCACGAATGCAAAAGGCCCGCCGTGGTGGGCGGGCCTTCGCTCGGCTGGAGCACAGCCAAAGACTTACAGGGGTGCTGTCAGTGGACAACGGCACCATACAGCCCATTAGGGGCGCCTGCAAGCCTTCGCGTGTATTAGCCGGGTGTCTTCTACACTCGGAGATAAACCGTGGACACGGATTTTTCATTTTCAGATTACAGCCGCCTAGTCGATCCAGAGGCCATTCGCTACCATATTGGCCTGCGGCATTGGCTCGCCCAGCGGTGGCGGGACATGGCTCGCGAGGGCGAGGTCCGCGACGGCGTGCTCGACCTCGTCAGCTACGGGGAAGACCCGACCACCGGAAAGCCGGTGGCATCGAACTCGGCATGGTTCGACATCGGCGACGTTGACGGCATGGTCGCAGCGGCCATGAACCTGTCGAACCCGGCGCGCTTCCCTCATCGAAATATCTACGCAACGTGGAACGTCTACAGGCGCGGCGGACGGCGCGTCACGTCCGACATTGTGGCGGTGCTGGCCAGCGGGCACGACCTCGACAACGATGGCGAGAAGCGCAGCGGCGGCATTCCTGACGATGCCCCTTACGCGGTGGAGACCTCGCCCGGCAACTTCCAGCCGGTCTATCTGCTCCAATGGCCCCTGCACCCGGTCAAGGCCCACCTGCTCGCCCTTGGGCTGGATGCCCGGCTCGGCGCTCACGACGACATCGGAAAAAACATCAACGGGGTGCTCCGCCTCCCCGGAACCCTGAATTGGCCGAACCGGGCGAAGCTCGCGCGCGGCCGCAGCCCCTCGCCTGTGCCAGCGACAATCGCTCGCCCCTTCACGGGCGCCCTATGGGTGCCGGACCTACCGCCGCCAGACGAGGCGGCACTGGCACAGGCGAGGGTCATCGTGGGCGGTGGGGCCGCCTTGGACCAGCCTTCCCTTGATGATGGGGAACTCTTCTGGAATTTGCTCCCCGAGCATGTGCGCGGGCGACTGGCCTCGCCGCACCTCGTCCTCGGGGGGCGTCACGAAAACAAGAGCGCCGAATGCTTCCGCCTGATCCGCATTCTGGCCCTGGATTACGGACTCCCCGATCAGCGGGTGCTGAACGTCGTCGCCTTTGCGTGGCAGGTCCATGCGCCGCCTGACGGGGTGCTGCGGCACTACCGGGATCATTACGCCATCGCCGCAGATGTCGCGCGGTGGTTCTCCAAACAACACGAGCGCGACGCCCTCGCCGCTCGTCGGGACGGTGAAGCATGACCGAGGAAGCGAAGAAGGGCGGCCCGCAGCTCGTCTATTCCGCCCCACAGGACGCCCCCACGGCGAGCTTCGTGCCGCCGTGGGTGCCCATGCCGGGCAATGCGTCGCCACCGGTCGCGTTGCCCCCGCGCATCGATTTCAGGAAGACGCCGCAGCGCCGGACGGACATTGTGAAGGGCCTCATACCGGATGCCGATGTGACCCTGCTCGGCGGGCACGGCGGCGCCGGCAAAGGCTTCTTCACCTTGCAGGCGTCGTGCGCCGTCTCACTCGGCGTCCCCTTCATGGGGTGCCAGACGCTCAAGGGGCCGGTGCTTTATTGGTCCGCCGAGGACCCCGAGGACCGGGTGACATGGCGCCTCCAGGACATTTGCCGGCTGCATGGTTACGACCTCGACGAGGTCCACCAGAATCTCCACATCTTCGACGCCACGGAGTTCGATGGATTTTATGGTGAGATGCAGCGAGGGGGCAGCGAGGGCTCTTCATACCGGGCGCTCGGGGAGATGCCGGGGTATGGGGCGTACCGCAAGTTGGTGAAGCAGATTGACCCGCTGCTCTGCATCGTAGACGGCACCGGCGACACATACGAGGGAAACGACCTCGTCCGGCAACAGGTGAAAGCCTTCATCCGCCTGCTCCTCCGGGTGAACAAGAATCGGCGCGTCGCCACGGTGCTGACGACGCACACGGATCGCAGCCACTCGCGCGGCAACCGGACCGGCGATGACGGCTACGTGGGAAGCGCTCAATGGCACAACGGCGTCCGCAGCCGCCTCTATTTCGAGGTGGATAAGAAGGGCGCCGCGGAGCGCCTGTTCCTGAAGGGTGGCAAGTTTCAGGACGGCCCCATGAGCGCCCCTCTGGAACTACAGCGCGGCGAGGGCGGCGTTCTGTTCCCGGTGAGGCAGCAGGCTCCCCAAATGCCCGATGGCACCGCCGTGCCGCCCGCCCCTGAGCAAGTTGTTCTGGAGCTGATTGCAGAGCACTACGCAAAGGAGTTCTACGTCAGCTCGTCTTTCTCCACCAATACGCCGGATGGCGTGTACGAGAGCTTCCGCGACCTGCCGAACTGGCCCTATGGCATAGAGCGCAAGCAGAGCACCGCTCTTATGCGCGAACTTCTTCGCACCGGCTACGTCGAGGAGGAGGTCTACTCGACAAAGAACCGCAACAAAAAATCTCGATGGAAGGTGATCCGCATGTGGGGCGCGCCGTTCGGCCGGCCGAGCGACACACCGCCCATGCCGGGAATGACAGACGAGAGCGAAGAAGAATAGATCCCCTGCGTGAGTTGCGTGAGTTGTGCGTAAGTTAAACCGACGCCAACCCACGCAAGTGACGCGCAACAGCGCCCATTCGGGCGCGTCAGTTGCGCCGGGGGGTATGGGGGGAAACTGACGCACGCAGCCAACCGACGCAACCCACCCACCGGGCATGGGCCGCCCGCCGCGACCACTCGCCGTTTCATGCGCGCGCGTTGCCGACTCTCCTTATTCGCGCGCGGCGCGCCGACCACTCTCTTTCACGCGGGCGCGCACCCAAGGGCGAGCACCGCCGCAGCCGCCAGACGATGGGGGATCGAATATGATGCGGCTGTTCTACGAGTTTTGGTCGAGCGCCCGCGCACGCACGCGGGGGACGGGGCCGGCGGCGCGTCGTCTCTCCTTCACGCGCACCCATATGCCCGCGCTGTCTCACGACGCCAGACGACGCGGCATCCACCAGCCGCGATCCCTCGGCGGCCATTGCGCCCCAATGATCGCATGGCCTCGGCATCACATTGAAAGGCTTGGGGATGATTCTGGCACAGGTGGGGTGTTCAAGCCGGGTGCAAGCCCAGCCGGTCGATCAGCAGTCGTCTCGCTTCCCGTCGCGGGCCGCGTCGCCCGCGTGTGTGCCGCGCGGGACCGCCCGGCCGGCGGGCATGGGCGCCGCTCGCGGGCCGTGGCCGCTGGCGGCCGCGCTATGCAGCCTTCCAAGCCCACGACATGCCTTTGCTCCGCCGAGCATCCACGGCAGCAGTTGTCATCGTCCTATTCCGCCGGTCCTGCTCCACCGAGATATAGGCGATGCCGTGGTGGTGCGGGCAATAGCTAGAGCCGGGGCGCACCTCCTCACCGCAAACGAGCAGGGCGCCCTCACTAGCGGCTGAGCCACCGTCCCCCACTGTGCCAGTGCATTCAATCGGCCAGCGGCAATGAAACCGCTCTGCATCGAAAAGTGAAATGGTCATGCGCTCGCCTCAGCTTTGACCCCTGCCATGTATTGACCGACACAACTTTCATGACGTAAAGTTGATGTCTGCAATTTAACTTGAAAAATTGCAGTCAATAACGTACGGTCAACCGTAAGCCTAGCACATAGACGCCGGGCGAAGCGAATACAGGGGATTCAGATAGAGCATTCTACTTTCTGTGTGGTGCCGTTATGAAAACGATCAGTGGACAAAACCTTATCAAACGACTTGTGATGCTTCGCGGAAAGTTCCTATACGCCTCCGAGCGTAGCGGGGACTTCCGCCTCCATGGCGCCTTGAACGCCTTCGAGCAAGAGGTCATGGCGCTCCACCAGCGTGAAATCGACTTCGCCAGCATGGACGAAGGCAACCGTGCTCTGGACTTGTGGAGCGAGGTTCACGCGCTGGCGCTCAAGGCATTCTACGCGGTCGGCGGATCTCGCCGGGTCTATGGGTTGGGAGTGGAGCCGCCACCCCCGCCTCTGCCGCAATTTGGTCCGCCCCCGACACTGACCGGCTGGCCGGCGCCCACCTTCTCCCCTGCCTGACGACGAAGAAGGGAACTCATATGTACACGAGCAATTCGGCCGATGTGCCCGAGGTGAGGCCGCCGGACTACACGCGTTTTCTCAGGCTGAAGCGCGGCCGGCTCGGCAACTTGTTCCTTGAGAGCCGCCAGCCGTCGAATGACACCGAGCGCCGCCTCTCGATGCTCCGCGCCGCATACCTGGAGGAACTGCCCGGCCGGCATAGCCCCATCGTCATGGAACTGGCCGAGCGCACCGCTGCCGCGCAGATCGAGGCGGAAGTGGCCGAGGCGATTTGCGGCCCCCGCCACCCCATTACGCGGGAACGCTCCCGTGTGTTCGGCCGCCTCTACGGCACCATGCACGAGGCGCACACGCACCCCAATCCCGTTGAAGACGGCGAAACCGGCGAGGACTGACCATGCCCAGCTTTGAACATCACGAAACCGTGGCGTGGCCCAGCTACACCCGCGAGAAGTCCACCATCGCCCTGCCGCCCGCCGCTGCGGCGAAGCTGCGCGCGTTCGAGGACGAGAGCTTTGCTTCCGAGGCAGCGGCGCGGGCGGCGCGGAAGCGGCGCGACGAGGTGCTGCGCCCCGTCATCGAACTGCGCCGGGCGGTGGCAGAAGGGAGCCGGGACAGCGCATCGCCCCATCCCGTCAACGTGTCGGAACTCGCCCGGCTCGAACAGGAGCTTGAGCACCGCGAGGAAACGCTGCGGCGCTTTCAGTCGGCGCAGCGGGAAGCCGGCGGCCCGCTGGCTCGCATCCGGCAGGCCCTCGATACCCTTCCGGCCGGAACCGTGCTCGTCGCCGTTGAGGCCCGGGAGCCGAAGAAGGGCGCCACGCTCGTCACCGTCCGCGAGACCGTTGCTGGCCTGAAGCGTGACATCGCCAAGCTGGAGCATAGCGCGCCGACCGTCCAAGAGCAGATGGACGCGCTGCGAGGCGCCATTGCCGAGAAGGCGAAGGCCGGACGGCCGCGCATGGATCGGAGTGGCGGGTTGAAGGTTTCAGCCTTCACGAACTCCGGCACGGCCGCGCTTTCGGTGCTGTGCTGGTACGACGCGGAGGGCGTGCTCAAGCGGCTGGTTGAGGACGGCCTCCTGCACGAGGCCGGCGCCGTCCCGGCGGCCGAGAAGACAGCGGCGCTGGAAACCCTCCACGCCAACCTGTTCGAGGCCGAGGTGCTGGAAGAAGCCCTGATCCAGCGTGACGGTGGCACTCGTCGTGCCGACGCGGACTCGCTCGCTGTCCTCGGCCTCAGGGTCGAGGCCGGCGCCAAGCGCCGGGCCGCGTGATGATTCAAATTGCTCCCCCGGTGCCCCTGTCGCCGAGGTTGAGCATGGTGCTGGTGGGCGTGCGGACGACGACGCACGAAAGGCAGACGGCGAGTCGCCGGCCCTCATGGACCGTGGCAGCAATGCCAATGCCGGAACCGTCCCCACCAGCACCCCCGCTGATAGTGCAGCAACGGAAAGGACAACCGATGGACTTCCACGATTTCGCCAAGCGCAACGGAATGCAGATCACGAACGTCAAGCACGTGTTTCGCGGTCCCGATGGACGGCGCTACGAGCGGCTTGCGGACGGCTCCCGCGTTCCGCTCTCTGGCACCGCCCGTGATGGCGAAGTGCTCATGTTCTTCGATGGTGTGCCGCAAGACGGTGCGGGCGCCACGGGCGGCGGCTCGGCGGCCACACAGGACGCCACCGCGCCCACCACCTTTACCGATGCTTACGGCCGCGTGCTCGCTACGGGGCGCGGCCCGGAGCGGGACCGTGCGGAAGGGTTCCGCATCGCCACTGAAGCCCAGCTCGCCGACGCATGGAAGGCCGGCGACGCCGAGCCTGCGGACACGTCGGTGAACACCGGGGCCACCATCGCCCGGCACGGCGAGGGGGAACCCTCCGAGGTGAAGAAGGCCCGCGAGCGGTACGCGGAGGACTTGCGCAACGCGTGGCGCCAGCCCTGAGCCCGCCGTCATCTGGTGCCGCCGTCGCCATGGTGCTTACATGCACTTTCCCGGCGGCGGCATCAGCAATTACCGGTAAGTACTTACCGAGTGGCGCCCGTCATACGCCGTACATGGCCGCCAGAATCAGCCACATTTCGGCCTCACTTGGCCAGCCTTCTGCCCATGGGCGCCGCACGACGGCTCGGACTTGCTGCCCGGTTGGACGGGCTCACCGCTGCGGCGCCCACCATTCCCCCTCCCCTGTGCCAGTTACGGCAGCTAGGCTTACCTGCTGGCCGGAATAAGCGCCGTGGACGGCCGTTTTGGTCGGACAGCGACCACCCTAGCCGACACAACCCAAGCGCGAGTCTGGCGCCGCCGCTGGCGAGCCCTGCGGCCTTCCCGCCGGGCCATGTCGTCCGCCACGGCCCCCCCCTACCCCTAATCGCTAATCGGGAGTTTCTGACCCCACCTTCGCGCTGGAAATTCTCATCTCCAGTTTTTATGCTTTGAGGAGCCGGCGCCAAATTGGCCTGTCACAATCTTGGAGAGGTTAGCGTGGCCCGTGTATTTCAGGCTTCATTGCTGCTTTCGTTTGTCCTATCAGGTTGTGTTGCGCCAGATGCGGGCGCCGTTTACCGGCATTCTGAGCCAAAAAACGGCAAGCTGGTTCCGCTTACACCGGAAATATCAAAATCGATACACAGCGGCATAAAGAACGTGCTAAAATATCCGGACTCCGCTAAATTTGGAAATATTGTTGCTGGTGAGGTGGGCGGAAAAATTGTTGTTTGCGGATGGGTAAATGCCAGGAATTCATTTGGCGGATATACTGGAATGCAACCATTCACCGGGCACATGAGAAATCAAACTTCCGAATTTATCGTGTCCGCCATACATGACACTGATATTGGTCTTGATTGGGTGAGAAAGGACTGCTTCAAGGAAGGAATATATCTTCCCGACAGTCCTGCATAAATATTAAGGCTCCAACACAAAAAAAAAGGCGCCGAGAGGCGCCTTGGTATCGCTGGCACAGATGGAAAGTCAGGCTTCCGGCGCGGCCTCGTTCGGCGCCACCGCAGCCTCGATGACAACCGGCCGATGGCCGTGGAATTTCCTCCACGGGTAATACTCGACCCGCACATTCGTCTCGTTGAGGCCGGCAATGTGCTTGCCTGCCAGCACCTCCTTGACGGTGGGCGTCCGCCCGAGGTCGGCCATGGCCTTATCGCACGCCTGCCACGCGGCGGCGCAAAGCCCGCCCGCCGCCGGCTCCTTCACCCCGTTCTGTTCCCGGCGGACGAGGCCGGTGGCCGCCTTAAGTTGCGCCTCGCGGCTGGCGTCGGCCTTGGGCTTGGCGATGGGGGCCGTGGCGCCCTTGGCGACGGCCTTCGCTGCGGCCTTCGGCGCCGCCTGCGCGGGCGTCTCGCTGGCGGCCGGCTTGACCCCGGCCTTCGCGGGTGCCTTCGCCTTGGCGCGAGCCTTTTCCTTGGAGCTGAGGTCGGCAGTGTCGGTCTTCGTGGTCATGGTCATCATCCCTGTCTGCGGCGTTTGACGTGCGTCGCGAATACAACCTGTGATTGTAAGTCGGGTGATGTCAAACGAAAAAGCCCCCGCCACAGCGACGCGACGGGGGCCAGTGGGACCCGGCGAAGTGGTCAGGGGCGAATGCACGCCGGGCGACCTCGCTAGCGGTAAGTCCCGAACGCCTTGCAGACTTCCGAACCCGGATAGGCGTTCTTCAAGAGGCCATTCCGGATCTCCTTCGCCTTCTCATGGATCGGGCCTTCGTCGTCCCGCGTGAAGCCGTCCTGCCGGGCGAGATTGAGCACCGCGATGACCCGATCAATACCTCCGGTTGTTGGGGTACAACGCTGCACATAGGCCACCATCGCGCCATACCGCCAAACCTTGTCCTCGCTCGGTGCGGCAAACGCAGGTATCGTTGCCAGCACAATGGCGACGGCTCCGTAGGGAAGTCTCATCGTTGCCTCCTGTTCGACCGGAACGGCATCGCTTGAGCTACCATCATCGGGAGCCCCGCTGCCAGCACTTCGCACACGGCACAGAACTCAGCTTCGTTGATGCAGGCGAGTAGGAGCAGAAAGGGTTCGGTCGAAGTAGACTGGGTGCGGCACAATAATTAACAGATTATTTGCGTGCTTGACTGATTGAATGGCGACCCTACGAGCCGCCGCCTAGCCGCCCCGTTGGCGAGCCCAGCCCGCGCTTGTATAGCGCT
Organism: Xanthobacter autotrophicus; assembly: GCF_029991245.1. Taxonomy (GTDB): domain Bacteria; phylum Pseudomonadota; class Alphaproteobacteria; order Rhizobiales; family Xanthobacteraceae; genus Xanthobacter; species Xanthobacter autotrophicus_C. The sequence goes on along the minus strand of NZ_JAIVFO010000039.1, from coordinate 16,992 downwards.
TGTACGGCGCCACAGACGCTGCCATTAATGCGGAATAAGTTATTGAAATATATTTCTTTTTAAGAACACTAGATTAGTCATTCTGCCATTCCGCCAGCATGGCCGCCATGGTGGGCGGCGGCGCGAAGGCGAAGCCGGGCGAAGTCTCCCTCGCGCACAATGGCGTGCTGTTCCTGGACGAGTTGCCGGAATTCTCTCCGCAGGTCCTCGATTCCCTGCGTCAGCCCCTGGAAACGGGAGAGGTGCTGATCGCGCGCGCCAACCATCGCGTCACCTATCCCTCCCGCTTCCAGCTGATCGCGGCCATGAATCCGTGCCGGTGCGGGCGCGCCGGCGAGCCGGGCTTCACCTGCAAGCGCGGCGCGCGCTGCGCGGACGAGTATCAGGCCCGGCTGTCCGGCCCCTTCCTCGACCGCATCGACATTCATCTGGAAGTGCCGTCAGTATCCGCATCGGACCTCGTGCTGCCCGCCCCCGCGGAGGGCTCGCGGGAAGTGGCGGCGCGGGTCGCCATGGCGCGGGACATCCAGATGGAACGTTACGCCGCCTTCGGGCGGCGGGACGTGCGCACCAATGCGGAAGCCTCAGGCCCCCTGCTGGATCAGGTGGCGAGGCCGGACGCGGGCGGTGCAGCCCTCCTGCGGGACGCCGCGGACGCCATGCGCCTCAGCGCCCGCGGCTATCACCGGGTTCTGAAAGTGGCCCGCACCCTCGCCGATCTCGAAGGCGCCGACGGCATCGGCCGCCGACACCTCGCGGAGGCGCTCGCCTATCGCGCCGCCGCTGAACGTCCGCGGGCAGCCGCATGACCCCCACCCGCAAGCCAGGCGACGTCTTGCGCCGCCGCTTCAGGGCTCGTGCCGGGTCAGCGGACGGCGTTGATGGCGAGGCCTTCCAGATAGGTGATCTGCGCGAGGTCACCGGGCTGGACCTGCTGCAGGTCGGCAAGCACCTTGTCATTGGCTGCGCGCACAGTGCGCACGCCACCATCCGGCCCTTCGAAGGTGACCGTTCCAGCCCCCTTGTTCAGATCCACGAAGATGGCCGTGAGCGTCACCTCGCGCACGCCGAAGCCTTCGGGCCAGCCGGGCAGGCCTGCGTCCAGCACCAGCTCTTTCATCACCTCGCCGGGCTTGCCCTGCCGCGCCTTGCCGAGGGCGGTGACCACGCCGGGCGCCACGCGGATGATCAGCTTCTCGCCATTGCGAAAGAAGGTGAGGTCGCCCAGCAGCGGCGGCGCGAGCACCGCCCAGCGGCGACCGGAGGGATCTTCCAGCACCACGCGCCGCGTCACCGGGTCGGCGGAGACGAACCGCACCTGATAGGTGAGAACCGTGACCTGGCCGGCGCCCTCGACGACCACCGTTTCGACCTCGGCCGGGGCCGGCCGGGGCTGCGCGATAGCTGCGCCTGGCGCGATCTGCGTCAGTCCTGCGGCCAGCGCCGCAGCCGCGACGTTTCTACGAACAGCAAACATCATGCCCCCCTTGGAATCACGGGCTCCTGTGAGCCTGCGCCTCCCTCTGGCGCTAGCACCGCGCATGCCGCCCCACAAGGCGGGGGCCGCCGGTTTTCCGGTTCGCAACCGCTGTCGGGCCGTCTTGGAGCGCGATCCGGGCCATTGAACCCATTTGCCCGGCGAATCGCCCCCGAAATTCAGGAAAGAGCACGGCCCGAATCCCCGGCGACGGCATCTTTTGCGTAGCGCCGTCGCCGCTTGAATCCCGAGACGGGAGGTGCTGCTCCATTGTCACATGGGCGTCGGAAAACTATGGTGTTGGTGACGTTCATATCCCGGCAATCGAGAAGAACGGTTCCGGGAAGGGGTGGAGGAGTCGCCCCGTGTCACGGCACATGCCCTTCCGGGCCGGTGGTCCGGGGGCGGACGCGGATGTTCAGGGATGGCGCGCGCGCCGCAGGCGGCGGCCCGGGGAGGGGGTCGTTGCAATGAAACGCACAGGACAGACCGATCCAAGTTTCAGCCTGCCCGCCCTGTTCGGGCGCGGCATCGACGTTGCCCGAGATCTGGCACGCGATTTTGCCCGCGATCTCTCCAGGGACCTCTCCTGGGACGTGGCGCGAGATGACGCGCGGTCTGGCTTCGGGCCGGCCAGTTCCGGCCTCGGCGCCATCCGGCCCATGAGCCGCGAGAGCGCGTTCCACGCCCCGTTCGAAAAGACCATTGGACGGGCGGTGCCCGGCAAGCCCGCCATGCCCGTGCCGCAGAAGCTGGTGACGGATTTTCGCGCCTATTCGGGCATCCGCTACAAGGATGCGCTGCCGCCGGATCCGGAAGGGCTTGTCCTCGGGCGCCTCGGCGCGCTGGAAGTGCGGCTCGCCCGCACCGCGCGCGACGTGCGCCGCGCCCAGCGCCTGCGCTACAAGGTGTTCTACGAGGAGATGTCGGCGGTGCCCGATGGCGCCGCCCGCCTCGCCCGCCGCGACATGGACAGCTTCGACGCCATCTGCGAGCACCTGCTCGTGCTCGACCACGACGCGGGCAAGATGGTGCTCGGCCGGCGCAAGCCCAAGGTGGTCGGCACCTACCGCCTGCTGCGGCAGGAAGTCGCCCAGCGCCACGGCGGCTTCTACACCCAGGGCGAGTTCGACGTGAACGGCATCATCGCCGCCCACGCGAACCTCCGGTTCCTGGAACTCGGCCGCTCGTGCGTGTTGAAGCCCTACCGCAACAAGCGCACCGTGGAACTGCTCTGGCACGGCGTGTGGACCTACATCCTGCGCAACAAGATCGACGCCATGTTCGGCTGCGCGAGCCTTGAGGGCACCGACCCGGCGGCGCTCGCCCTGCCGCTTTCCTTCCTCCATCACAATGCGCTGGCGCCCGACGAATGGCGCGCGCGGGCCGTGGACGGCCGCCATGTGAGCATGGATCGCATGCCGAAGGCCGAGATCAACCCGAAAGCCGCGCTTCAAGCGCTGCCACCGCTCATCAAGGGCTATTTGCGTCTCGGCGGCTTTGTCGGTGACGGCGCGGTGGTGGACCACCAGTTCGGCACCACCGACGTGCTCATCATCCTGCCGGTCTCGGTGATCAGCCCCCGCTACGTGGAGCATTTCGGTCCCACCGCCAATCGCCACGCCATCTGAAGACACAAGTCCGGCGCCAGCGCCGCGGCCATTTGCCGGATCACCACCGCGCCTGAGCCGCTTGCCCATCGCCGGCCAAATGATCGAGGCCGTTGGTCGGCGGTGGCGTTTGGTCTAAAGCGGCATCTGATCGGATCCGGCTCCAAGAGTGACGGCGCCCCTTCTTACGGTCCGCAAGTCGCCAGACGGCGCGGGCCGGGGGCCGCCCCCTCGCGCGCGCAGCCGACGCCGAAGGGTTTGTCATGATCGAAATCACGCCCCGCATTGCCATCTCGGAGGACGAGATCGAACTCGCCTTCGTGCGCGCCTCGGGGCCGGGCGGGCAGAACGTGAACAAGGTGTCGAGCGCGGTCCAGCTGCGCTTCGATGCCGCCGGCTCGCCCAACCTGCCGGAGGGGGTGAAGAACCGGCTGGTCCGGCTGGCGGGAAGGCGGATGACGCAGGGTGGGGTGATCATCATCCAGGCGCAGCGTTTCCGCACCCAGGAACGCAACCGAGAAGATGCGCTCGCAAGGCTGGTCGAGCTTATCCGCAGCGCGACCATAGTGGCCCCCATCCGCCGGCCCACCCGGCCGACCCTCGGCTCCAAGGAGCGCCGGCTCGCCGCCAAGGAGCGGCGTGGCGAGGTCAAATCCCTGCGCCGAGACAAGCCACAGGCGGACTGATTGCGAGGGTTGCAATTCCGGACGCAAAACCGCTTCGCGCTTTGCTGGATTGCTCTAGCGCGCAGCCTTCAGCAGGCGGTCGGCGGCGGCACGGGCCTCGGCGGTCACGGTGGCGCCGGCCAGCATGCGCGCGATTTCCTCGCGCCGCGTGGCGGCGTTGAGCGGCGCCACCCGCGTGGTCACCGGCGCATCTTCCGCCAGGCCGTCCTGTCCTGGCGCGCCGTCTGCGGCAGCCTTGGCGATGAGCAGGTGGTGCCGGGCCCGCGCCGCCACCTGCGGCGCATGGGTCACGCACAGCACCTGAACCTTCTGGGCAAGCCGCCCCAGGCGCTGGCCGATGGCATCCGCCACCGCGCCACCGACGCCGGTGTCGATCTCGTCGAAGATGAGGGTGGGGGCGGAGCCGCGATCCGCCAGCACCACCTTCAGCGCCAGCAGGAACCGGGACAACTCGCCGCCGGACGCCACCTTCATGAGCGGCCCGGGCCGCGTGCCCGGATTGGTCCGAACCCAGAATTCCACCTGGTCGTAGCCGTCCGGCCCCGCCGCGGCCGGATCGCTCGTGACCTTGGTGATGAAGGCGGCGCGCTCCAGCTTCAAAGGCGGAAGTTCCGCCACCACCGCCGCGTCGAGCACGCCGGCCACGGCGTGGCGCTCCAGCGACAGGGCGGCGGCGGCGGCGCGATAGGCCGCTTCCGCCGCGGCGACGGTCGCCTCCAGTCGCGCCAGAGTGGCCGCGCTCTGGTCGAGGCGGTCGAGTTCGGCGGAAAACCGCGCGGCGACCGCCGGCAGATCGTCCACGCTCGCCCCGTATTTACGGGCCGCCGCGCGCAGCGCGAACAGCCGCTCTTCGATGCGCTCCAGTTCCGCCGGCTCGAAAGCGGCGTCCGCCAGGGCCGCCTCAAGATGGGCGCGGGCGGTCTCCAGCGCATCCAAAGCCTGGTCTATGGCCTCCACCGCGGGCCGCACCAGATCCTGCGCTTCGCCCGCCCGGCGCTCCAGCCGACGGACGGCAGCGGCCAGGGAGGGTATCGGGGAACTTCCGCCCGCCACCGCGTCGAGCGCCTCGTCGAGGTCGGCGGCAATCTTTTCCGAGCGCATCATCCCCGTGCGCCGCTCGGACAGCGTCGCCTCTTCCCCGGCCTCGGGCGCAAGGGTGGTCAGTTCCTCCACCGCATGGCGGGTGAAATCGGCCTCGCGGGCGGCAATCTCCAGCCGCTCCCGCTCGGCGCGGGCATCGGACAGGGCCACGCGCCACGCTTTCCACAAGGCGCCGACGGCCTCCGCCTGGGCGCCGATGCCACCGAAGGCGTCGACCACGGCACGATGGCTGGCGGGGTCCACCAGAGCGCGGTCGTCGTGCTGGCCGTGCAGTTCGATGAGGCTCGCGCCGATGACCCGGAGCGTCTGCACGCTCACCGATTCCTCGTTCACGCTCGCCCGCGTGCGCCCGTCCGCCATCTGGATGCGGCGGACCACGAGGGGGCCTTCGTCCGGCAGTTCGGCGGCGGCGAGGATGGCGTGGGCGGGATGGTCCGGGGACAGGTCGAAGGTGAGCGTCACCTGCCCCTTGGGCAGGCCATGCCGCACCAGGGCGCCATCTCCGCGCCCGCCAAGGGCGAGGGACACGGCATCGAGCAGGATCGACTTGCCCGCACCCGTCTCACCCGTGAGGACCGTGAGGCCTTCCGAGAGGGTGAGATCGAGCTTCTCGATAAGGACGATGTCCCGGATCGAGAGCGCTGCCAGCATGGATGATCAGCCAAGCCCCATCTTCTTGAACGCCTGGCTGATCCAGGACGCCTTGTTCTCTTGCGGTTCGACCCCTCCGGCCTGAACCAGCTTGTAGGCGTCCTTGTACCACGAACTGTCGGGGAAGTTATAGGCGAGTACGGCGGCGGCGGTCTGCGCCTCGCTCACCACGCCGAGGGCCATATAGGCCTCGGTGAGGCGGTACAGGGCCTCTTCCACCTGGCGCGTCGTCTGATATTGCGTCACCACCACCTTGAAGCGGTTGATGGCGCCCGTGTAGTTGCGCTGCTCCAGATAGTAGCGGCCGACCAGCATTTCCTTGCCGGCAAGCTGGTCGCGGGCGACCTCGATCTTCTTCTTCGCCGTGGCGGCATATTCGGTGTTCGGATATTTGCGCACCACATCATCGAGCGCGTCGAGCGCCTGGCGCGTCTTGCGCTGGTCGCGGGTGATGTCCGGAATATTCTCGTAGAGCGCGGAAGCAACCAGATATTGCGCATAGGCCGCGTCCTGCGATCCGGGATAAAGCGCGGTGTAGCGCCTCCCGGTTGCGATGGCCTCGTCGTATTTGCCCGCCTCGAAATAGGAATAGGTGGTCATGAGCAGCGACTTGCGTGCCCATTCCGAATAGGGGTGGGTCTTGTCCACATCCTCGAAGCGCTTGGCGGCCTTCTCCGGCTCCTGCCGGCGCAGCAGGGTCAGGCCCTCATTATAGATCTTTTCCGCGGGCTCGTCGGGGGGCAGCACGTCGTCCTTGTCGCTGGCGCAGCCGGTGACAAGCAGGCCCATGACCAGGGCCAGTGCCAGCGTTCCGCCGCGGACGACGGCGCGCACCTTCAGGACCTCGTAAAAGAATCGCATCACGGTTCAGCTTCCGTCCCGCGCCCCAGGGCGCCGCTTGTAAAGGAGGATGTCCGGTCGGGACATGGCGCCACAGGGGCGCCGCCCGACCTTGGTCCTCGCCCGTCGTTGGAGCCTGTTCCCATATCCGGCTTGAGGCGCCGGCCATGGAACACGCACCTGCCACAGCTTCGTTCCCGCCGCGTCTTCCCCATCCGGCCCCGCCCGCCGGGCCGGAGGAAAAAATTTCCGTCTCCGCGCTATCGGGGCTTTCGGTCGGCAATGTGGCGGAGCGGCGGCATGGCCGTGCCCGTGGTCAGCCAGCGCCGCACTGTGGCGTCCCCGCAACGCCGGCTCACGACCTGTTCGGCCCCGGCCGGATGACACAGGCCGGAGCCCGCTTTTTCGATGGGTTCGGGCTCCACTGGTGCAGATCCAGCCCCAATGAACGGGAATCCAGGTTAAAAAACCGCAAGCGTCCGCGCGATCCGGCCGCGAAGGCCACCCCAAACGCAAACGGCGCCCGGGAGGGCGCCGTCGAAACGCGAGCAAAGAGCCGATCAGACTTCCGGCGCGAACACCGGCACCGGAGCCGAGACCCCCATGTCGGCGCCCACCGTATCGCGCACGGGACGGGCCGGGGCCTCCACCACCGCATAGGCGGAACGGTCGGAGAAAAGGGCGTCCACCACCTGGTAGTTCAGCTTGTGGCCGCCGCGGAAGGAGCGGTAGCGGGCCAGCAGGGGCAGGCCGGAGAGCGCAAGGTCGCCCACCGCGTCGAGGGCCTTGTGCCGCACGAATTCGTCGGTGAAGCGCAGGCCGCCCTCGTTCATCACGCCGGCCTCGTCGAGGCACACGGTGTTTTCCAGCGCCGCCCCGCGGGCATAGCCGGCGGCGCGCAGGCGCTCCACGTCCTTCAGGAAGCCGAAGGTGCGGGCGCCGGCCAGTTCGCGGCGGAACACGGCGGGGGACATGGTGGCGGCGAAGCGCTGGCGACCGATGGCGTCGTGGGCGAACTCGATCTCCACCTCAAGGCGGAAGCCCGCATCATAGGGCAGGAGTTCGCCGAAGGAGGCGCCGTTTTCCACGCGAACCGGCTTCAGAACCTTGAGATATTTGCGGCGGCCGCGCACCTCGGTGACACCGGCGGCATCGATGGCGGCCACGAACTGGGCGGCGCTGCCGTCGAGGATCGGAACTTCCGGACCGTCGATCTCCACCACCGCATTGTCGATCGCCAGGCCGTGGAAGGCCGCGAGAAGATGCTCGACGGTGGAGACAAGGGCGCCGGACCGATCACCGAGGACGGTGGCAAGGTCGGTGGCCTGAACCGAAGTGCGGCTCACGACGGCCTTGCGCGGTGCCTGATCGGCAAAAGAGCGGATGAAGACGATACCGGTGTTCGCGAGAGCAGGCTTCAGGGTGAGGGTGGCATCGACAGCCGCATGGACACCCGCACCTTGGAGCGTGATCTCGCGAGCCAGTGTCGTCTGCATGTCGATGCGTCCCGTATCGGAGATGGGGTCCGGTGCCTCAAGGCTGCCGCAACCCGTCCCTCAAACCTTCACCTTGCGTTCCCACTTTCGCCTCGGTTGTACCAACAAACTGTCAACGCGAGCCGTGTGGAACCTTTGGAATGGGTGCACCCTAGTCGCCGGAACAGGCCACGCCAAATCACGCTTGCCTACCAACTGTTACCAAGCTTCCGCTTCAATTTTCCATTAACTATCAAATTGTTAGAGCAGCCGCCGCGGAGCGCCCCGCCGCGTCTGTTACAGGCGGCGCGAGACCCTCGCGGGTTCGGCCTGCGCGCATCACGCCCGCTCCCGGCCCCGGCCCATACGAAACCGGCACCGGTCTTGCGACCGATGCCGGTTGGAAAACAAAGCCTCTGGTTGCAGCCGGACGGAGGACGGGGGGACACCTCCCGGCCGGTCGCTTCACCCGCGATCCCGGAGACGCGAAGGCATCCGGGAGCGCCCTTGATCAGGCTCCGCGCCGGCGCCTCAATTGGCCTGGCGACGCAGGAAGGCGGGGATCTCCAGCTGGTCGTCCTCGTGGTGCGGGCCCGGACGGGACGGCACTTCGGCGGCCGGACGGGCCGGCGGACGCTTGGCGAATTCCGACACCGGCGGCTCGCCGGCACGGCCCGGCAGGGTCGGACGCACGTCACGGGTCTCGGGGCGAGTCTCCTGGCGGGTCTCTTGGCGGGTCTCCTGCCGCGGCTCGACGGGACGGCGCTCGGGGGCGCGCATGCTCGGCTGGTCGCGGCGCTGGGGCTCCGGCTCCTCCTCGCGGCGACCCACATGGGCAAGGCGCTGCAGGAGGGTCATGCGCTTCTTGTCGGGCTGCGCCTGCTCCACCGGCGGCTCGCCACGCTGGGCGCGGATCTGGTTCTGGCCGGGCAGCGGCAGCTCGTCCACGCGCGGCATGCGCTGGCTGCGCGGGCGCTGGCCCTGCGGCGGGATGTAGGGCGCGAACTCGTCCTCCACCATGGGGGCCGGCGGAGCGGCCGGCTCCGGCTCGGCGAAGTAGGCGGGCTTGGGCGCCGCGGCGCGGATGGTCACGTCGTCGATGGCGACCGCCTGCTGGGGCGCCGGCGCGGCGGGCGCATAGGCCTGCGGGGCATAAGCCGCATGGGCCTGCCCGGCCTGGGCCTGGGCATCCTCCATGCCGATGAGATCCTCGGCCGAGATGGAAGCGACGGCGGTGCGGATCTGCGCCTCGCGGCTCGCCTCGACGGCGGCGCGGCCGGCGTTGGAGATCTTGCGGCCGGCGAGATCGGGGAAGCGCTCGGCGCCGGGGCTGATCTGGTCGGGGATGACCGCCGGGTCGATGCCGGTGGCCACCACGGAGACGCGGATGATGCCGTCCAGCACCTCGTCGAAGGTGGCGCCGAGGATGATGTTGGCGTCGGGGTCCACTTCCTCGCGGATGCGGGTCGCCGCCTCGTCCACCTCGAACAGCGTCATGTCCTTGCCGCCGGTGATGGAGATGAGCAGGCCGCCGGCCCCGCGCATGGAGGTCTCGTCCAGCAGCGGATTGGCGATGGCGGCCTCGGCGGCCTGGATGGCGCGCTTGTCGCCGGAGGCCTCGCCGGTGCCCATCATGGCCTTGCCCATGTCGCGCATCACGGCGCGCACGTCGGCGAAGTCGAGGTTGATGAGGCCTTCCTTCACCATCAGGTCGGTGATGCAGGCGACGCCCGAATAGAGCACCTGGTCGGCCATGGCGAAGGCGTCGGCGAAGGTGGTCTTCTCGTTCGCCACCCGGAACAGGTTCTGGTTGGGGATGACGATGAGGGTGTCGACGCTCTTCTGCAGCTCGCTGATGCCGTGCTCGGCGACGCGCATGCGCCGGGCGCCCTCGAAGTGGAAGGGCTTGGTCACCACCCCCACGGTGAGGATGCCGAGCTCACGGGCGGCCCGCGCCACCACGGGAGCGGCCCCGGTGCCGGTGCCACCGCCCATGCCGGCGGTGATGAACACCATGTGCGAGCCGGACAGGTGGTCCCGGATCTCGTCGATGACTTCCTCGGCCGCGGCGCGGCCCACTTCCGGCTGCGAGCCGGCGCCGAGACCCTCGGTCACCGCCACGCCCATCTGCACCACACGCTCGGCCTTGGTGAGCGAGAGCGCCTGGGCGTCGGTGTTCGCCACCACGAACTCTACCCCGTGGAGGCCCGCGGTGATCATGTTGTTCACCGCGTTGCCACCAGCACCGCCCACACCGAACACCGTGATTCGGGGACGAAGCTCACGAATGTCGGGCATCTGAAGATTGATCGTCATGCTTTTGCTCCGTCGAACCCGATCGGCCTGTCCGCCTCTCACGAATCCTGTCTGACCACTTTGTTAGCCCAGGCTTCGTTAACCATGTCTAAAAGCTGTCCTTCAGCCAGCGTCCCACGCGGCCGAAATAATTCGGGCTTTCGCCCACCACCGCCTGCCTCCGGCGGGGTTCGAAGTGTTCCAATCCTGCCACCTGAGGGTAAACAAGAAGGCCTGCTGTCACCGCGAATGCCGCCCCGCGCGCCGCTTCCGGAAGCCTGGAAACGCCAAGCGGGCGGCCGATGCGCACCTGCGGCCCGATGAGCCGCGCCACGAGGTCCGGCAGGCCCTGGAGCTGCGCCGCGCCGCCGGTGAGCACGATGCGCCGGCCGGCATCGCCCGCGTGTCCGGAGGCCTTCAGGCGATCACGCACCAGTTCGACAATTTCTTCCGCCCGGGGGCGGACGATGGTGACGAGGCGCGATTTCGGCACCATGTGCGGCTGGTCGCGCGAATCACCCGACAGGGGCGGCACGGTGAGCATGTCGTGGTCGTCGGAGGAGACCGCCACCACGGCGCCGTGCAGGGCCTTCATGCGCTCGGCGTCGGCAAGGCGCGCCGGCAGGCCACGGGCGACATCGTTGGTGATGTGCTGGCCGCCCAGGGCCACGCCGTCCACGTAGAGGCAGTGGCCGCCGGCGACGATGGCGAAGGTGGTGGTGCCGGCCCCCATGTCGATGAGGGTGACGCCCAACTCCATCTCGTCGTCAGTCAGCGAGGACAGCGCCGCCGCATAGGGCGCCGCCACCATGGCCTCGATGGAGAGATGGCAGCGCTCCACGCACAGCACGAGGTTCTTCAGCGCCGTGAGGTCGGCGGTGATGACGTGCATATCGGCGCCGAGCTGGCGCCCCAGCATGCCGCACGGCTCGCCGATGCCGCGCCGCCCGTCCAGCGAATAGCCCACCGGCAGGGCGTGCATCACCGCCTGCCCGTCGCCCACGCCGTAGGTGGAGGCGGCCTCCAGCACGCGGCGGATGTCGAACTCCTCCACCGCCGGGGCGGTGAGGCGCACGGCGGCTTCATAATGCTGGGAGGCAAGCCGCCCGCCGGAGACGCCCACCACCACGGAGGCGATCTGCACCCCCGAGGCGCGCTCGGCCATGTCCACGGCCTGGCGGATGGCGAGTTCCGCCTTGGCCATGTCCACGATGGCGCCGCCCTTGATGCCATGGGCGCGGGTGTGGCCGATGCCGAGCACGTCGATGGCGTGGGTGCGCCGGGTGAGCACATCCGATGCACCGCGCGGCTTCAGCCGTGCGATGGCGCACACCACCTTGCTGGTTCCGATGTCGAGCACGCCGACGATGCCGCTCTTCTTCGGCGGCATCGGGCGCATCTTCGGCGCGAAGCCCTGGGCGAGCCTGTGCCTCATGCTGGGCCTCCCTTTTTAGCCTTGGCCCGCGCCTTGAGCATCTGCGCACGGGCGTCGGCAGCGGCATCCGAAAGCCGGACCACGACGCGGTCCGGCAGGCGCAGGTCCACGATGGAAATGTCGCGGCTGAGCAATTTTTTCTCGCGGTCGAGATCCATGAGCGCGACCAGTGCCTCCTCCAGGCCCTCTTCCGGCAGTCGCACGTCGATGCCGTTGCGGATCTTCAGCGTCCACCGACGCTCGGCGACGCGGATGGCGGCGCGCACCTGGTCGCGCAGGGCCGGGACCCGGGCCAGCGCATCCACCACCTCGCCCACCTTCTTCTGCGCGCCCTCGCCCACCACGATGGGCAGTTGCACGTAGCGCGGATCGTCCGAATAGGGCGCGATGGGGATGCCGTCGCGGGCGATGACCTTCAGCTCGCCGTTGACCTGCCACAGGGCGAACGCCTGCCGCTCGGCCACCGCGATGTCGATGCGGTCGGGATAGAACTTGCGCACGCTGGCCGACGCGATCCACGGCAGCGCCTCAAGGCGGGCGCGCATCTCGTCGGCATTGAGGAACAGGATGGAGGTGGAGGACTTGATGCCCGCCGTCTCCAGGATTTCCGCCGGGGTCACGTGGTTATGGCCGGAAATGTTGACTTCCTTGACCTTGAAGCCGGCCACGTTGCCGGCCGCATCCGCCACATCGACCACAATGCCCTTGGCCGTCTCCGCATGGCCGCCGAGCATGACGCCGTAGGCGGTGAAGCCGCCCACCACGGCGATGGTCAGGAGGCTGGCGCTGCGCCGGCCCAGCCGCGAGCCGGCGAGACGCACCGTCAGGCGGCGCAACAGAAGCGCCATGCGGCTCGTGGGGCGTGGATCGATGGCGAGACGCTTGTGCCGGCCCGGAGGCGGCACGGGAGCGGGACGCTGCGGCGGTCGTCTCCCCGCCTCGGGGCGGGGTCTTAGCGCTCCAGCGAAGCGTCCTCCACCATCCATGTCACAAGCTCACCGAATGAGATGCCCGCGTGGGCGGCCAGTTCCGGCACCAGAGACGTCTGCGTCATCCCGGGCTGGGTGTTCACCTCGAGGCAGATCAGGCCGGAGCCATCCTGTCTCGAAGGGTCGAATCGAAAGTCGCTCCGCGACACCCCCCGGCATCCGAGAGCTCGGTGCGCCGTGAGGCTTAACATCTGCACCCGTTGGTAAATTTCGGGTAAAATCCGGGCCGGAAGAATGTGCTGCGAGCCGCCCGGTGCATATTTGCTTTCGTAATCGTAAAACTTCTGTGTGGACTCGATCTCGATCACGTCCAGCACCTTGTCGCCCATCACCGCGCAGGTCAGTTCAAGGCCGGGAATAAATTCTTCGGCCAGGAGATTTTCTCCGTGCGACCAGTCCTCCCGGGTCAATTCCTGCGGCGGATGGGCCTGGTCCTCGCGCACGATGAACACGCCGACGCTGGACCCCCCCGCATTGGGTTTCAGCACGTAGGGGGTGGGCATGATGTGCGCCTTCGCCGCCTCGGCGCGGGAGACGAGGCCGCCCTTCGCCACCGGGACGCCGGCGGCGGCCAGCATGATTCGCGCCTGCGCCTTGTCCATGGCGAGGGCCGAGGCCAGCACGCCGGAATGGGAATAGGGGATGCGCAGGATTTCCAGGATGCCCTGGATGGTGCCGTCCTCGCCCGGCTGGCCGTGCAGCACGTTGAACGCCACGTCGGGCGCAAGATTGGTCAGCACCTCGGCCACGTCGCGGCCCACGTCCACGCGGGTGACGTGGTAGCCCGCCGCCTCCAGCGCGGCGGCGCAGGCGGCGCCGGAGCGCAGGGAGACTTCGCGCTCGGAGGACCAGCCGCCCATGAGCACCGCCACGTGTTTCGCCATGACCTTGTTCCCGATCTGATCGCCGGCGCCCGGATGAACGCGCCTTGAGCTGCCGTGGGGCCGGCGCCCCAAAATGGCGCGGTTGCCTTGCGCCTTTGCTAATGGCCCGCTCAGGATGCGGCCGGCAGGCCGATGCGCTTGATTTCCCATTCCAGCTCGATGCCGGAATGGGCCTTCACCCGGCGCCGCACTTCCTCGCCCAGCCCCTCGATCTCGGCAGCGGTGGCGCCGCCCAGATTGATGAGGAAGTTGGTGTGCAGCTCGGATACCTGCGCCCGGCCGATGGTGAGACCGCGGCAGCCGGCGGCGTCCACCAGCTTCCAGGCACTGGTGCCCGGCGGGTTCTTGAAGGTGGACCCACCGGTGCGGCTCTTGATGGGCTGGGTCGCTTCCCGGCTTTCGGTGATCTTCGCCATCTCGGCGGCGATCACCGCCGGATCGCCGGGGCGGCCCTCGAACACGGCGCGGGTGAAGACCACGTCCGCCGGCACGGCGCAATGGCGGTAGGTGAAGCCCATTTCCGCGTTGGTGAAGCTCACCTTCTCGCCGGCGCGGGTGATGGCGTCCGCACGCACCAGCACGTCCTTGGTCTCGCCGCCATAGGCGCCGCCGTTCATGCGCAGGGCACCGCCCACGGCGCCGGGAATGCCGCGCAGGAAGGAGAAGCCGGCAAGGCCCGCATCGGCCGCCGCCCGCGCCACCTTCACGTCCGGAACGCCGGCGCCGGCGATGATGCGGTTGCCCTCCATCGCGATATCCGTGAAGCCGCGGGCAAGGCGGATCACCACCCCCGGCACGCCGCCGTCGCGCACGATGAGGTTGGAGCCGAGGCCGATGACGGTGACCGGCACCTTAACCGGCAGGCCGGCGAGGAAGCTCGCGAGATCGTCCTCGTCCGCCGGCACGAACAGCAGCTGGGCCGGCCCCCCGGCCCGGAACCAGGTGAATTCGGCGAGCGGCGCGTTGGCCTTCAGGGAGCCGCGCAGGCCCGGAAGACGCGTCATGAGGCCGGGAACCAGATCCTCGAAGCCCTGTCCTGCCGGGAGTGTCTCTGCCACGCTCATCCTGCCCGTCCGTCCATCCTGTGGGTCGCTCTCCCACAACAGGGTCGCGAGGGCAAGCATCGCCGGCTTTTGCCGGGCCGCCATGCCGTGGCATCATGGCGGACCATTCGCCCTCCCCCCTTTCGCCTGGAGCTGCCCCCATGAGCGAAGACCTCCGAAATGACATCGGCGCAGATCCGTCGCCGCCGCCCGACACCAAGCTCACCACCACCAAGCAGCGCTGGGCGCAGGAAGGGCGCTTCCTGACCGGCCGCGTCACCCGCCCGGAGACCGAGCGCCTGCCCGCCGGCCAGCACCTGGTGAAGGACTGGCCGGTGCTCGACCTCGGCGTGACGCCGGTGGTGACACGGGAGGCCTTCCGCCTCGACGTGACCGGCGCGGTGGAGACCGCCCTGTCGCTGGACTGGGACGGCTTCCGCGCCCTGCCGCAGACCCGCACTGTCAGCGACATCCACTGCGTCACCACCTGGTCGCGCTACGACAACGCCTTCGAGGGCGTCTCCACCCGCGAGTTGCTGGAGCGGGTGAGGCCCGCGCCCCACGCGGCGGCGGTGATGCTGCATTCCTACGACGGCTACACCACCAACCTGCTGCTGGAGGATTTCGCCGCCGAGGATGCGGTGATCGCCCATTCCTGGGAGGGGGCGCCGCTCACCCGCGAGCATGGCGGGCCGGTGCGGCTGGTGGTGCCGCACCTGTATTTCTGGAAGAGCGCCAAGTGGCTGAAGGGCATCGAGTTCATCGCCCGCGATACCGCCGGCTTCTGGGAGGCGCGGGGCTACCACATGCGCGGTGACCCCTGGGCCGAGGAGCGCTATTCGGGCGATTGAGCGCCGCGCCGCTCCACCTTCGGCCCGACGCGGATCAGGCCGCCGCCCGGCGGGCAAGATCGGAGCGGGCGAACAGCTCCGCCACCCAATCCACGAACACACGCAAACGGTTGGAGAGGTGGCGGCTCGGCGGGTAGACCACATGGATGGGCATGGCGCCCGCGGTCCAGTCGGTGAGCACGCGCACCAGCGCGCCGGATGCAAGGTGCTCGTCCACCTGGAACACCGGCGCCTGGATCACGCCGAGCCCGGCAAGGCCGGCGGCGATATAGGCGTTGCCGTCGTTGCAGGCCATGCGGTAGTGGCCCGTCACCTCCACCACCTCGGAGCCGCGGACGAACTCGAACGGGTGGTAGCGCCCCGTCAGCGCGCTGAAATAGCGGACCACCGCGTGGCCGCCGGCCTCGAAATCCTGCGGATGTGAGGGCGTACCATAACGGGCGATGTAGGCGGGGGCCGCCACCGCCTCGAAGCTCAGTTCGCCGATGCGGCGGGCCACCAGATTGGGGTCGTGGATCTCGCCCACGCGGATCACGCAATCCACATTCTCCCCCAGCAGATCCACCGGCCGGTCGGTGCAGCCCACGTCGAGCGCGATATCGGGGAAGCGGGCGAGGAAATCCGGCAGCGCCGGGATCAGCAGGCGGGTGGCAAGGGAAGGTGACAGGTCGATGCGCAGCCGCCCCTGCGGCAGGGCCTGGGCCGTGGAGAGGGTCCCATCGAGTTCGTCGAGGTCGTTGAGGATCAGCAGCGCCCGCTCGTAATAGGCCGCCCCGTCCGGGGTCACGGTGACGCGCCGCGTGGTGCGGTTGAACAGGCGCGTGCGCAAATGCTGCTCCAGCGATTGCACATGCTTGGTCAGCGTCGCCTTGGGCATGTCCATGAGGTCGGCGGCGCGGGTGAAATTCCCGGTCTCCACCACCCGCACGAACGCCCGCATCGCAGCAAGCTGGTCCATGTCCCGACCTCTCGCGCTTAGGATGCCGTATCATTATTCACATTTATGAACAATGATACCATGTTTCGCAGCTTTATCGACGATATATAGATCAATATCGTTCTCGCACTGCACAAGGCGGCCTCTGCCGCCGGCATTGAGGACGGTTCGCGATGGCCCCCGACTGGCGAGAGACCCACCTTCAGACGGAAGCCGGCCCCATGCCGGCCCGCCTGTATGGTGCCCGTCCCGCCAAGGGCGCGGCTCCGCTTATTTTACACCTGCACGGCGGTGCTTTCACCGGCGGCACGCTGGAGGGCGGCGCCTATATTGCCGCCCTGCTCGCGGATGCCGGCGCCGTGGTGGTATCGGTGGACTATCCGCTGGCCTGCGCGCATCCCTTCCCCTTCGCCCTGACCGCCGCCTTCGGCGCGCTGGCCACCCTCTACAGCCGCCGGGCCGAGTTCGCCGGCCGCAATGCCCCGCTTTACGTGGCCGGGGAGGAATCGGGTGGCAACCTGGCCGCCGGCCTCGCCATGATGGCCCGTGACCAGCAAGCGCCCCCCCTCGCCGGGCAGATCCTCATCTCCCCCATGCTCGATCCGAGCCTCGCCACCGCCTCGCTGCGCGCGGCCGAGGCCGGCACGTGCGGCTGCAAGTGGGCGGACGGCTGGCAGAAATATCTGGGCTCCCCCGAGAAGGCCGCCCACCCCTACGC
>NZ_JAIVFO010000392.1 GCF_029991245.1 Xanthobacter autotrophicus | reverse complement strand
TGTTGGCTCGGATGCCGTCTTTCGTCGCTGCAGCGAGGGGCAGATACGTGCCGCTCAGGTACGTCACGCTGTCCAGCAGCTGAGGCATGTGAACGTTGGCCGACAAGGCGTCGTACTCGTCCGTTTTCATTGCCTCCGCGATGATGGCCAGGTTCTCATCGATCAGCTCATCCGAGCCTGCCACACGCAGCAAGTTGAGGATCGAGTGCACGCGCATCTTTCGCTCCTCGGCCCATGCCTTGCCTGCATTGGTCAGCTCGACAGCCTGCAGCAGGATGCCTACCTGAGCAATCAGGTCGGAGGCCATCTCAGGCCAAAAATCATCGCTGGCGGTGCCGCCCATTTGGGCCGAGACGCTACGGATGATCTCAGCCAGTTCGACCGGTCCCAGCCCTGCACAAAGGTCGATGCGCCAGTCATTGGG
>NZ_JAIVFO010000391.1 GCF_029991245.1 Xanthobacter autotrophicus | reverse complement strand
ACCCGGGTGCGGTCTTCGGCTGCGGCGGCGGGCCTCCGGACCCCAGCCTGCAGCCCACAGCCCGCAGCCGTCAGGAGTCGCGCTCGCTGGCCTGGTCGGCGTGGCGGCTCAGGCTCGGCGGAACGTCGCGGCCCGCGCGCCGCGCGCGGAACAGGGCGGCGCGCATGAGGAAGATGTTGGTCACGGGCACCGTCACCGCGACGAACAGCGCGATCAGCAGCGGGTGCAGCGCCAGGCCGTGGCCCGCGATCGAGAAATACAGCAGCGTGCCGTGCATGATGCACCAGCATCCCATGGTGGCGATGATCGAAGGCGCGTGCACGCGCTCGAAATACGTCTTGAGCCGCAGCAGGCTGAGAGAGCCCAGCATCGCGATCGCCGCGCCCACGAGCACGAGCACGGCCACGGCGATCTCGGCCCAGAGC
>NZ_JAIVFO010000390.1 GCF_029991245.1 Xanthobacter autotrophicus | reverse complement strand
ATCTACATGGGATAATGGAATTTATGATATAACTCAATTAAATAGTAAAAAAAATCTATATCCAATAATAATAGATTTTGGTTGTTCTACTGGAAAATTTGGGGAACCAGACATATTATCTTTTAGTGAAATTGCAACTTGTAAAATAAATGCAAAAGCAATAGCATATATTGGAAATAGTTCTTTAGGTTATACAAGTACAGCTTATACAGCACCTAATTTTTGGTTTAATTTAAATATTGGTAATCCGGGTAAATCAATTGGCGAAATGCACTTACTAACTAAGAATAGTATTGTGAATACGTATTCAAATTCTGGTTCTTATTTATTATATAAACTTACAAATTTACTTGTTGGAGATCCAATTGTTCAGGTTAAATTGCCAGAAAAAGCAAATTTATCAATTCAGGCAAAAGATATAATAA
>NZ_JAIVFO010000389.1 GCF_029991245.1 Xanthobacter autotrophicus | reverse complement strand
GGCTACGACGACGCGGAAACGTCCGGCCGCGACCACGCCTCCTCGCCGGACCTGAGCAACACGCAGTACGGCGAGTTGCGCTGATCCTGCGGCCCGCGCTCAGTAGACGTCGCGGCGGTAGCGGCCGTCGGCGATGAGGGCCTCGACGCCTTCGTCGCCCAGCAGATCCGCCAGCACCCGGTCCACGCCGGCCGCCATGCCTTCGGCGCTGCCGCAGACGAACACGACGGCGCCGTCGTCCAGCCAGGCGCGCAGTTCCATCGCGTGCTCCCGCAGGGCATCCTGCACGTAGCGGTGCGGAGCGCCCGGGTCGCGCGAGAACACCCGATCGAGCCGCGGCAGGAAGCCCTGGGCCTGCCAGGCGCCGATTTCCGCGGCGCAGAGGCTGTCGGCCGCCCGCTGGCGCTCGCCGAACAGCAGCCAGT
>NZ_JAIVFO010000388.1 GCF_029991245.1 Xanthobacter autotrophicus | reverse complement strand
GATTAGCAACATATGCTAGAAGCACCAAATCCTTTGTGTTGTATGGCTTAGTTGGCTTCATTATTCTGCGAAGATAGAAGGGGCTTGTACTCGTTTTTTGCAATTAATATAGTCGTGTGCCTTGTTAGTAAAAACAACTTCGAAATGGTGCTAAGTAAGAGGATCTTATATCATTTCCTATTGACATACATACATGAAGATAAGAAAGTGGAAGTAAACATAAGCTGTGTAAACTGTTGACCCTAACATGGAGATTATTTCATTAGTAATCATATCTTGAAGCGGGTGTAAAAGAGAAACAGTATTGGATTTCTGACTTCTTATTTATTACCAGGCCTGCCGTAGATCAATCAATAATCAGTGGACGAACACCAAAGTTCACAAAGAATGAGTAATGGAGAG
The DNA here is from genome assembly GCF_029991245.1 of Xanthobacter autotrophicus. GTDB lineage: Bacteria > Pseudomonadota > Alphaproteobacteria > Rhizobiales > Xanthobacteraceae > Xanthobacter > Xanthobacter autotrophicus_C. The sequence continues at coordinate 23 of NZ_JAIVFO010000388.1, read as the reverse complement.
ATAATGTAAGGTAAGGTATATTG
>NZ_JAIVFO010000387.1 GCF_029991245.1 Xanthobacter autotrophicus | reverse complement strand
ATATAAAATCACTGATACTTTCGAAGTTAGAAACCCATACTGGTATAATTGTGAACCATTTTGGGAAACTGCTGAAAAGAATGGTATAAAAACATCCGCTTATTTTTGGCCATTTTCTGATAATAGTATTCCTTTCAAAAGGCCTTCTATATACAAAAAATATGATCATTTTTTCCCATATACTCAAAGAGTAGATTCAATTTTAAGTTGGATTACTCTACCATATAACCAAAGACCAAAATTTTTTACATTATATTTTGATGCAACAGATACTTATGGGCACAAATTCGGCACAGATAGCAAAGAGATTGATAGTATTATAGTTGTTCTTGATAATTTAGTTGGCAGTTTGATAAATGGTTTAAAAAAAGCTAATCTCTTAGATAGCACTAACATAGTTTTGGTATCTGATCACGGTATGTATAAT
>NZ_JAIVFO010000386.1 GCF_029991245.1 Xanthobacter autotrophicus | reverse complement strand
CAATAGCTCTAGTAGAAATAAAAAAGCCTGGCGCATTGAGAGTGCCAGGCCTGCTGTTTAATACGGGAATTCTATTGAAATCCCGCGATACCACTTAACCGCGGCAAGAAGAAGGCAGATATTTCGCGGGCGTGCCGCTGCAGGTCCAAGTGATCGTTCCGCCGGTGGTAAGGCCATTCAAGACCACGGTGGCACCGGAAGCTCCACCAATTGCGGATTGAGCACCGACCACAGAGATAAGCGCACCGCTCGTAACAGTACCGACTCCGGCAGCGCTGACTTTACCGACCACCGCGACAGCGCAGTCCGAACTAAGACCGGTAGGGAAACCGCCATTGGCCTGGAACGACTCCGTCACGCACGTACGTGCCGAGCTGGCAGCGAGGACCAGTTCCGACACCTTGGCGCGGACCGTGTAGTCCTGATA
>NZ_JAIVFO010000385.1 GCF_029991245.1 Xanthobacter autotrophicus | reverse complement strand
GATTTACCATATCATGAATTATTAAATGCCTTCCATGAGTTATTTGATGAATATAAGACAATTAGTAGAAAATACAAATTGCTAAAAAAGGAGCATGATAGTCTCACTTGTGATATCGATAAATTAAAAACTGAATATCATGATAGTTGAGCTCCTTGTATAAAATGTTATGATCTAGAATCTATCCAAAAGGAGAACTTGCTACTTAAGGACACCTTGAAGAAATTTGAGGTTGGTAGTAAGTTTTTAAACATGATCCTTACAAATAAGGGTCACGTTCCTAAAGTGGAATCGGATTTGTGAGAAGTCCTCACCAAAATCCAACCACCTTCATTAAAGGCCCCGTCTTACATGTTCGGCACCAAAGCAATTACAACTTTTGTTGCAAATATGGACATAAAACTTATAAATGTCCATTCAAGAAAATT
>NZ_JAIVFO010000384.1 GCF_029991245.1 Xanthobacter autotrophicus | reverse complement strand
GAGCCCGGGCGTCGTCACGATCGTGCTGTGGTCGACCGCCGCCTGGGAGGTCACCACCTCGACCTCGGCCCGCTACAACCTGGTCGAGCCGACCGTCACCGACGTCGCCGGCGCCGACTGCGTCGCCTCGCCGGGCAAGCGCGGCTTCACCGTCGACGTCGCCCGCCACCTGCACAGCCTCACCGACCCGGTCGCCGACCGCGACGAGACGGTGACCACGACCTACGCGCCGGTCGACGGCGTCGCCTGCACCGGCTAGCCCCTCACGGCGCCAGCCGGTGGAGGTCGCGCGGGAACAGCGTCACCTCACGGATGTTGGCGGACTCGGTGAGCCGGCCGACGAAGCGCTCGAGCCCGATGGCGAACCCACCGTGCGGCGGGATGCCACGGCGGAACGCCTCGACGTACGACGCGTAGGGCTCGTACGGGT
>NZ_JAIVFO010000038.1 GCF_029991245.1 Xanthobacter autotrophicus | reverse complement strand
GCCCGGGCGGGGGCTCGGGCTTGGCCTCGGCGCCGGTGGTGCCGGCGGCGAGAAAGGCGAGCGCGCCGGCAAGGCTGGCGCTGACCAGGGCGGCGATGCGCCCGCCCGGCTTCTCGTCGTGGGTCCGGTAGATCTCGGCGGGTGCGCGTTGCGCGCCGCCGGCGCGGGTTCCCTTCACGATGATCATGTCACGCTCCCCAATTCACGCGCCCTGTTTCATGCGCTCGATGTCATGCGCCCGATGTCATGCGCCCACGGCCTGAAACGGCGTCTGGGCGGTGGTTTGGGCGGGGGCGACGCGGGACTTGTCGGCCTGCCTGCCGTCCACCGCCTCCAGCCGCAACACCTCTTCCTTCGGACCGAAGGCCGCGAGGCGTCCGTTCTGAACCAGTCCGACGAGATCCACCGCGGCCAGCGCGCTCGGCCGGTGGGCCACCACCACGCAGATGCCGCCGCGCGCGCGGATCGCGGTGATGGCATCCCTCAGCGCCATCTCGCCGTCGGAATCGAGATTGGCGTTGGGCTCGTCCAGCACCACCAGGAAGGGGTTGCCGTAGAGCGCGCGGGCAAGGCCGATGCGCTGGCGCTGGCCCGCCGAGAGCGCCGCCCCCTCCGAGCCGAGGGGGGTCTGGTAGCCCTCGGGCAGGCGCAGGATCATCTCGTGCACCCCTGCGGCCTTCGCCGCCTCCACCACCGCCGCGTCGTCGCGGACGCTGGCGAGGCGCGAGATGTTCTGCGCCACGGTGGCGTCCAGCAGGCACACATTCTGCGGCAGGTAGCCCAGATGCCGGCCGATGGCCTCTTCGGTCCACTGGCCGATCTCCGCATCGTCGAGGCGCACGGCGCCGCGCAGGCAGGGCCAGATGCCGGTGAGGGCACGCACCAGCGTGGTCTTGCCCCCCGCGCTCGGCCCGATGATGCCGGCCGCCTGCCCGGCCCTGATCTCGAAGGCGACCTCGCTGAGCAGCACCTGGCCGTTGCCCGGCGCCGCCACCGTGATCTTCTCCACCTTCAGGGAGGCGCGCGGGGTGGGCAGTTCGATCCGCTCCGGCAGCTTGCCGAGGGCGACGATGGTCTCCTTGAGGCGCCCGAAGGCCTGCCGCGCGCCCACGAAGCCGCGCCAGTTGCCGATGGCGAGGTCCACCGGCGCCAAAGCCCGGCCGCCGGCCACGGAGGCGGCGATGATGCCGCCCGCCGACATGTCGCCATGGATGGTGAGATAGGCGCCGAGGCCGAGGGTGGCCGATTGCAGCACCATGCGCAGCACCCGCGACATGGCGCCGAACGCGCCGGTGATGTCGTTGGACCGCGTCTGCAGGGTGAGGTGCTCCACATTGGCGATGCGGAAGCGCTCGACGGCATCGCCGGCAAAGCCCATGGCCTTGAGCACCTCGGCATTGCGGGCGTTGGAATCGGCGATGGTGTTGCGCACCAGCGCCGCCTTGCGAGTCTCCACCGCGAGCCGGCGCGACACCAGTTCGCTCGCCAGCGCCAGCACGGTGAGCACCACGGCGCCGCCGAGCACCAGCGCCCCGAGCCAGGGATGCAGGATGTAGACGAAGGCCACGTAGATCGGCACCCAGGGCAGGTCGAACAGGGCGCCGGGGCCGGTGCTGCCAAGGAAGTTGCGCACCGTGTCCACGTCGCGCCCGCGCTCGATGGCCTCGGTGGTGGAGAAGCCGAGGCGCGGCATGTCCACCACCACCTTGTGGGCGATGGGCGCCACCGACCGGTCGAAGCGCGCCCCCACCCGCACCAGCACCTGCGAGCGGATGAGGTCGAACGCCCCCTGGAACACATAGAGCCCGAGCGCCAGCACCGACAGCGCGATGAGGGTCGGGATGCTGCCGGAGGTGAGCGCCCGGTCGTACACCTGCATCATGTAGAACGAGCCGGTGAGCGCCAGGATGTTGATGACGCCGGAGACGATGAACAGGAATACCGCCATGCTGCGGAAGCCGGCCGTGAGCTTCTTCAGGTCGCGCTCACGGGCTGTGCGGGATCTGGCGGATGCGCTGGAAGAGGTCGCCATGGTGGGCCGCCCTGATGAACCACTTTGAGGAGACTCGGGGAAAGGCGGGGGCTGGGGCGCCCCCGCCCTGGAGCCGGATCTGCTGGGATCGATCCGGGCAGATCCGGGAAAGAGACCGCGCTGCCCGATCAGCTTGCCATGCAAGCTGATCGGCGCGTGCTCCAGGAGATCACAGCACGAGGTGTTCCGGCTTCACGTCGTGCCGCCCCGCGATCTCGATGCGGAAGTCGGCGGTGGCGTCGTTGTCCACCGACCCCTCGATGACGGTGACCTCGCCCGCCGCGCCGGTCTCCACCGTGACGGCGACCTGGGCTGGTCCGCTGAGCGGGCCATTGACCAGCGTGAAGGCCTGTTCCCCGGCCATGCCCCGGTCCGCGTCGATGGCGGAGAGGTCGATGCGGTCGCCGGGCTCGAAGCCCAGGATCGTGTCGCCATCCGCCGCCCGCACCGAGCGGAAGACGAAGACATCGTCGCCCTCGCCACCGTCCATCGCGTTGGCGCGGCGACCCGCGACGATGGTGTCGTCGCCGGATCCGGTGACCACGTTCTGGCCGTCCCGGCCGTCCCGGTCGCCCCAGCCGCCCCAGCCGCCGCGTCCATGGGCATGGTGGCCGTGGCCGCCATCGCCCTTTTGATCGAGGGCGACCGTGAGGTCGGCGGTGGCATCGGACTGGTCCAGCGTGAGGTGTGCCGGACCGGGGCGCGGGCCGTGGGAGGCGTCCGGCGCAGGAGCGGCGGCGAGGGCGGCGAGGCCGTCATCGTCATGGTCCCGGGTGTCGTCCCTCCGGTCGAACCGCCCGCGGTGGTGCCAATCCCCATCGAGCCGGCCGGCGGCGGGTTCGTCGCTGCTGTCGTCGGCTTCGCTCGTGCCGGCGACCTGCGTCGTGCCCTGGGCTTCGTCGTCCGCATTGGCCGGCCTGCGATCGTCGCCGAAGCGGTCGAGGAAGGCCGTGAGCTTCTCCACCAGCCCACCGAGGGCATCGCCGCCGCGCCCGCCGAAGAACTGCTCCAGGAAAGCCGCGATGGCGGCGGCCGGAGTCTGGGGCGTGGACGGCGCCGGGGTGGTGGGAGCGTGGTCGTCGTCGTCGTTTTCGGCGACGTCGTCTTCGTCTTCGTCGTCTTCGTCTTCGTCGTCATCGTCGTTTTCGGTCACCTCGTCGTCCCCGTCCTCCTCCTCGTCATCCTCCTCTTCCGCTTCCTCGTCATCGTCGTCGTTCTCGGCGACGTCGTCTTCGTCGTCCTCATCCTCGTCATCGTCGTTTCCGGCGGTGTCGTCCGGGTTTGCCTCGTCGTCCTCCCCATCGTTTTCGGTCACCTCGTCGTCCTCGTCCGCGTCATCGGGTATTTCGGTGTCGAAGACGCTTTCGGCGAGGCCCTCAAGGCCGGTATTGCGCAGGATGATGTCCGAGAACTCCTGCCCGTCGATGAAGTCTTCATAGAAGTCGAAGGCTTCGACGCGGTCCTTGTAGTAGAAGCGGTCGGCTTCCTGGAGACGGTCGAACTGCTCATGCAGGATGGTCCAGAAGGTCTGGCCCACCATGCCGCCGTTCACGTGGGTTTCGGCGAGGCCGCCCACCCACAGGTCGACCCGGTCGATGCCCTTGACGATCTTCGCCCCGTTGTCGCCGTCGAGGAGCGCGATGTCCGGATTGACGGCGACGAAGGCGGCGATGTCCTCCGGCGTATCCAGCACAAGGTCGGGATAGGCGGCCTTGAACTGGGCGATCACCGTGTCGGAGAGGCCGTTGCGCTGCTGGAAATCCTCCCAGGAGGCATAGGCCGTCATGGCACCGGCGAAGCCCACCGCCTCCTGCACATAGGGGTCGTCGGAGGCGGCGAGGTCCATGCGGACTTGGTTCAGCGTGCCGAGGCCCACATCGCGGCCACGGGCAAGGTTGAAGGAGAACAGGTCGGCGTTGAGCCGCACCAGGTCGTTGCGCACGGCGTCCACGATGTTGAAGTCCACCGCCTCCGCCGGCTGGCTGACGATGCCGCCGAGGATGGCGTTGACGCCCAACTGCTCGTAGCCGGGCTGCGGCGTGTAATAGGCGGTGGGATCGGTGGTGAACGCCTCCGCGTCGTTGGTGGGGTTGAGGAAGGCGTCGAACAGCGCCACCTGCTTCGGCTGGCCGTTGGCGTCGAGCACGGTCAGGGTCTGGCCGATCAGCGAATGGCCGAAGCGGTAGGCGGCCGCGGCGAACTCGTGGGAGATGCCGGGGTCGGCGTCCGGATTGTAGCCGCCATTGCCGTGGTCGCCGTCGCCGCGCATGCCGCCGAGCAGCTTGTCGGCGAACTCGGTGAAGACCACGCGCTGGTATTCGGCCTCGTTGAGCACCTTGGCGGCGTCGAACAGCTCCTGGTCGGTGCCGTCGAACCCGGCGGCCTTGAGCTGGTCCACATGGAAGTTGTGGTTCCGCGCCCAGATGGTGTGCACCGAGGTGAGCGCGAAGTTCTCGTTGGTCCGTCCGTCGCCCGCCACGTAGTTGTCGAGCAGGTTCATGAACGGATTCACGTCCAGCAGCAGGGCCTGGCCCGAACCCATGAAGTCGCCGGCGAGCTTCGCCACCACTCCTGAGTTGAAGCTGCCGTCGGGGTTGAAGAGGTCGGCCGTGACCCCGGGCGAGACCTCGAGATCGGTGACGTAGTCGCGGAAGGCGACCGAGCCGCCGGGAAGGGACGGGTCGGTGAAGACCGTGTTGTTGTCCCAATGGTGCTGGAGCGCTTCCCGCAGGGTCGGCAGCAGGGCGAAGGTCGGGCTGGACGGGTCCGGCGCGCCCTTCAGCAGGTAGGACGAGAGCCCGCCCTCGCCATCGCCCTGCCGCAGGAACTGGCCGACGAGCCCGTGGGAGCCATAGGCCTGGTTCTGGTCCACGAAGGCGGTGGTCTTGTTGATGTGCTGCGGCGTGCCGTCGGCGTCGAAGCCCACCACTTCGGCACGGGTGAGGTCGGCCGGATTGCCTGAGCCCGGCGCCCCGGTGCCGGCCCCGCCGATCTCGATCTTCCCGTTGGCCGCGCTCTTGGCGATGAAGTCGAGGCCGTGGTCGAAATACTGGCCGAACGCCATGAAGAAGATGTTGGCGCCCTCGGCATTGGTCGGCAGGCCCGCTTCCTGGGTGCCGATGAGGTTGGAGATGGTCCGCGGGTCCAGCCCGTCGTAGATCGGGTTGAGGGCGCGGTTGCCGGTCGCGGGGTCCTCGTCCCCGTAGCGCGCCTGGGTGAGGCGCAGGAACAGGGTGTCCGACTTGCCGTAGTCCGGGTTGTCCACATTGTTGCCGGCGCCGGAGATGGCGCGCGGGCCAAGCGCGTGCTCGGCGTCGTCGTCATCCGGGAAGGGCAGGACGCCGGAGATGAGCTTCTTCAGCCCCTCGATGTCGCGCGGGGTGAGGGCGAAGGCGCCGGTGGGGCCGTCGTCTTCGCTGCCGCCGGAGCCGCCACCACCCGGGTCGGTTCCGGCGGCGCCGGTGAAGCTGATGGACGCTCCGTCGAACACATCCTGCGGCCGTGCCGTGCCGATGACCGTGTCATTGCCGCCGTTGGAGCGGAACACCACCCGGTGCGCCGAGGTGAGGGCGCTGATGTCCACGGTGTCATCGCCCGCGCCGCCCTCCAGCGTGATGGTGCTGGTGGAGAGCGAGGTGGTGCCGAAATCGCCGTGGGGCACGAAGGTGTCGCCGCCGCCGAGGCCGTTGATGATGATTTCCTCGATATTGTCCAGCTCGGCGATGACGGCGGCGTTGTTGGTGCCGTTGCGGGTGATGACGATCTCGGTGGTGCCGGCGAGCCCGGTGATGCCGGCGGCCGTGGCCTGCGCCACCGTCCAGATGTGGAACGTCTCCGCCGTGCTGTCGCCGGCCACATGGACGGTGTCGGTGCCGGTGCCGCCATCCATCAGATCGCGGCCGTCGCCCACCCGCCACAGGATGGTGTCGGTGCCGGCGCCGGCGTTGGCCGTGTCGTTGCCGGCGCCGCCCAACAGGATGTCGCTGCCGCCATTGCCGTTCATGGTGTCGGCGCCGGCGAAGCCGAGCAGGATGTCGGCGCGGTTGCCCTGCAGGATGCCGGTGCCGCCGTTGAGGGTGTTGGTGGCGCTGGTGACCACGGTGTAGTCCGTTCCGGCAAAGCGCATCCGCTCCACGCCGTTGACGGTGTCCGTGCCTTCCGCGCCCGTGAGGTCGGTGACCACGAGGTCGGTGCCCGACTGGGCGAAGTTGAAGTTGCCGGGCCCGCCGGAATAGACGGCGGTGTCCAGCGCACCGTCGCCGCCCCGCAGCGTATCGTTGCCGGCGCCGCCATTGAGGGTATCGCTGCCGCCGAGGCCGTCCAGCACATCGTTGCCGGCGGCGCCGTTCAGCGTGTCGTTGCCCCCGACGAGGCCGAGGAAGCCACCCGGATTGCCGCCGGTGGCGATGTCGTCGCCTGCGGTACCGTTGAAGGTGTTGTTGGTGGCGTTCGCGCCAACGAACAGGTCGCCCACCACGCCGGTGGGCACGGAGGTGACGCTCTCGGCGTAGCCGTCGCCGTCGGTGAAGGAGACGGCGACGCGCAGCAGCGCGCCCACCTGGGCCTGGGCCGGCGTGAAGGTCGATGCCGTGCCGCCCTGGGCGGCGGCGATGTTGGTCCAGGTGGCGCCGGCGTCGGTGGAGACCTGCCACTGGTAGGCAAGCGGCCCGAGGCCGTTGGCATCGGCGATGCCGGCCACGTTCACGGTCAGCGCCTGCCCCTCGGTGGGGGTGAGATCGTTGATCGCAGGCGCGCCGGTCGCCGGGCTGTTGGGATCGGGGAAGAGGTCCGCGACCGTCACAAGGCCGTCGGCGAACTGGATCAGCTCGATGTTGCTCAGCCGGTCGGTGTCGTCGGAGACGCGGGCGCGGCCGGTCCTCGGGTCGATGACCCCGGGGGTGACCGTGACATGGGTGACCGTGACCGTGCCGTCGTCATTGGGCGTCAGGGTGTAATTCTCCTGGAGGTCCCAGAAGACCGCGGTATCGGTGGCGCCGGGGGCGGTATCGGTGAGCACCTCGCGCACGATATGGAGCTGGGAGGGCGTGATCTGGCGATCCACCATCAGCTCGAACACCGATTTCCCGGCCCAGTCCGCGTTGGCGAAATCCGCCGGGAAGACGTGGGAGAGGCTGTCGATGGTGGCCACCTCGTTGGCGGCGGTGTTGGCGGCCCCCGGCGCGGTGATGCGGATGCGCACGTTGAGCCAGGCGTCGCCGTCCAGCACGTCGTTGCCGCCATTGCCTTCCAGCAGATCCGAGCCGCCGCCGCCGAGCAGGATGTTGCCGCCGGTGAAGGCGATGATGGCTTCCAGCTCGGCTGCGCTCGCGCCCACGGGCGCTGCCGCCACCAGCGGGCCAAGCAACTGGCGCAGGCCGTCGATGCGGTTGACGCCGGCCTGGGTCAGCTCGTCGTTGAAGAAGACGCCCTCGTTGACCGCGGTCACGGGTGGGCCGGGCACCGGCTCCGGCGCCGTCGCGGTGCGGTCGTCGCCGATGAGGGTGTCGTCGTTCTGCCAGCCGGACAGCGCCTCTACCTTGTCGAAGCGATTGCGCAGGATGTCCTGCTGCTCGGTGGTGAAGATCTGGATGCGCATGTCGGCATAGCCGTTGATGTTCGCACCCTGGAAGCTGGCCCAGTCGAAGCCGAACATGCCCTCGTTGCGCATGACGCTCTCGCCCTGGACCATGATGTCGTCGCCGGATTCGGCGTCGAAATCATGCTCGTCGGAGCCGGCGAACATCACGTCGTGGCCAAGGATGTTCGAGTTGAAGAACAGCTGGGAATTGTCGCCGGCGGTGGTGTCGAAGCCGGCGCGGGCCTCGATCCAGTCGTCGCCTTCATTGCCCATCAGGAGGTCGACGCCCGCGCCGCCTAGGATGAAGTCGTCGCCTTCGCCGCCGAAGACTTCGGTGTCGTCCACGCCGACGAAGATGGCATCCTTGCCGGTGCCGCCCATGAGGATGTCGAGGCCGTTGGAATTGGCGATCACGTCGTCGCCGGCCTCGCCCTTCAGGAAGTCGCCGGTGTCGCCGGAATCGGTGAGGATGTCGTCGCCGGCGCCGCCATTGACGAGATCCACGCCCGCGCCCGACTCGATGCGGTCGTTGCCGGCGTCGCCCCAGATGGAATCGTCGCCGAAGTCGGCGATGATGATGTCATCGCCGTTGGTGCCGCCGAAATTGACGTGTTCGCCGCCGGTATAGCGCAGGTAGTTGGTGTCGAGACCGGGGGTGGCCGGGTTGTCGCGCTGCACCTTGCCAAGGCCCATGCCCTCCAGCACCGGATCGTTGCCGGTGGGGTCGGGCTCAAGCTGCATGGCGGCGTTGACCTCCAGGTAGTGGTTGTAGCGGGCGAAGACGTCGACGCCCAGATGCCGCGCCACGATGTCGTCCGGCGTGCCGCGGATGCCGTCCGGGCCGGGATCGGCAAGATCGGTGTTGGCCAGGATCATCTTGGAGAAGGAGTTCTGCTCCAGGGCGTTGAGGAAGTTCAGGCCCTGGGTGCGGGTGAGGTAGTAGAAGCGGTCGCCGTCCTGCAGGTTTTCCAGCTGCGCCTCGAACACGGCGTTGAAGGTGGAGCCGAGCATGCCGCCGAACGGCATCTCCTTTTCCGCCAGGCCGCCGATCCACAGGTCGATGGCGTTCACGCCGGTTTCCGCGGCCGGCCCGTTGAGCCAGGCGAGGCGCTCGGCCTTTTGTTCGACCGTTTCCCCGGCGACGCCGAACACGAGGTCCCACGCCGCCGCGCGCTTGTCCTCGGAGGTGGTGGCGGCGGTGATGCTGGCGTGGGTGCCGTAGGCGGCGATGAAGTTCACCACCGACAGCGGGTTCTTCAGGTTCGCCGCGAACTCCACCCAGTTCTCGTAGGGCGTGAGGAAGCTCGATCCGGTGGCGGCATAGAGCTGCGCCCGCGCGTCGTTCAATGTGGGAACGCCGGTGTCGCGGCCACGGGCTATGTTGATGGCGGCAAGATCCAGCGGCAGGCCGAGCAGGTTGTTGCGCAGGGCGCCGGTGACGAACTCGTCGATTTCGTTGCCCTGCTGCATGGACATGCCATGGATGAGGGCGGCGGTTGCCTCGTCCGCGGTGCCGAGCCCGGCGAAGGCGGTGGGGTTCAGGAAGGCCTCGATGAGGCCCATCTCCGTCACCTGTCCGTTGCCGTCCACCATCGCGATGTTCTCGGTGAGCATCGAATGGCCGAAGCGATAGACCGTGTGCGCGAACTCCGCGAAGATGGCGGGATTGATGTCGGTGACGCTGTTGAAGACGAACGGGTCGATGGCCGGCTGGATCTTCCGCGCGAATTCTTCAAACACCAGGTGCTGGTACTGCATCTCGGTGGCGAAGCGGGCGGCCTGGAACAGGCGCTCGCCGTCCCAGCTCAACGTGTTGGCATAGTCGAGCTGCTCCAGCTTCGTCATCTCGGCGAAGCCCTCCGGCAGCCCGGAGAAGGAGCCGGAAAGCCATTCATTGATGAAGGCGGTGTCGCCGGTGGCAAGGATGGTGAGCTTCTGCGCGTCCACCTGCCGGTTGTGCTCGGAATGGAAGACGTGGTGGACGGCGGTGAGGCCGATATTCTCGTTCCCGCGCCCGTCGCCGGTGATGTAGTGGAGGTTCAGCAGTTCGCCGTCATAGGCGCCGGGCTGGAGCGCCACTTCGGCCCCGTCGATGACGCCGTTGCCGTCCAGGTCGCCGTTGACGACCCCGTCCGCGTCCTCGGTCTTCAGCGCCCCGGTCTGGCTGTTGATGGGGCTGGCCGCGTGGGCGATGTCGTCGAGGAAGGCATGGCCGGTGCGGATGGCGGCCGCCGTGAAGGTGTTCACCGGATTGTCGGCCGTGCCCGACACGACCAAATCGTCCGCCGTATTGGGAATGCCATCGACGCCGACGCCGACGATGACCTGCGCGTAGCCGTCCGCGTTGGGGATGAAGCGGCCATAGGCGTCGGTGCGCAGCAGGGGCAGGTTCACCACGTCGCCGTCGGTGAGTTCGATGCCCAGCATCTCCCGCGCCTGTGCCTTCACATCGCCCCAGGCGGGCAGGCCACCATCGGCGCCGTCGAGCAGCCGGCCGGTTGCGACCGTCTTGCCGTCGGTCCCGGTCGCATATTCGCGCAGGAACACCTGGTGGGAGGGGTGGGAGGTGTAGGTCTGGTTCTGGTCCACGAAGGGCGTGGTGGTATTCACCGCCTCATGGGTGGTGTCGTCGGCGGTGCCCATGACGCCGTCCGCGCCCGGCCCCGCGACCGGGGTGGAGCGCGTGAGCACCATGAAGGCGTTCTGCGGCGAGACCTCGTCGCCCGAGCCGGGGATGCCGTCCGGCCCGTGGGTGACGAGCGGGTCGTCGGCGGCCAGCGGCACGAAGATGGTGCCGTTGCCGCCCTTGGAGATTAGGTCGAGGCCGTGGTCGAAGAACTGGCCGAAGAAGGTCATCCAGCCGCTGAAGGGCGCCGACAGGCCTTCGTCCGGTGCCACGTTCGGGATGACGAGCGAGCCGTTCTCCTGCTCAAGGCCCTTGGCACCCAGCAGCGCGTCGAAGGTCGCCTGCGCAGCGTCCTTCGCCGCCTGGTCCGCGCCGGGATCGGAGAGCACCGCCATGAGCGCGGCATGGCCGTCGCGCACCTGTTCGAGGTCGCCGCCGGCACCGTAGATGGTGGTGGAGCCGGCGAAGGTGAGCGCGGCGACGATGGCGGCGGGATTGTTGAAGCTCATGTCGGCCACGAGGTTCGAGATGAGCCGCGGGTCGGCGTCCGCCACGTTTCCGGAGGCGCCATAATCGGTGTTGGTGACGATGCCGCCCGGTCCGAGGTCCATCTGGTCGCCGTCGGCGTCGTTGATGAAATTGGGGTCGAGCATGCGCGGCATGGGCTGGTCCGCCGCGCCCCAGGTTTCTCGGCCATCGACGATGTTGTTGTAGGTTCCGTCCACCGTGCGCAGGCCGAAGGGCGTCTTGGGATCGGGAATGGCGCGCGGCGCGTTCGGGTCGAACGCGGGCGAAAGGTACCAGGCGGGATCGGCGATCACGACGCCGTTGGCGTCGAGCCGGATTTCCGTCAGCGGGATACCCGCCGCATGGGCCTCCGAAATCTTGATCTGCTGCAGGACGAATTCGAGATCATTGCGGACCAGCTGGACCATGACGCCCTCCGTCGGTGGCGGCCCCCGCACGCGGAAATCCTTCCCGGCAGGGCTCAAGACTTTCAGCAGTGCGGGGACGTTTCGCGGCGGCCACTATTTCTTTGGCCCAAGGCGAAATTGCCGCTACCCTGATTGCATCAGTCGTGGTGATGGTGAACACGTCGTGGAAAACGACATAGACCAGAAGGTCTCGTACTCTGGGTCCGCCCATTACCGGGGAATCCCCAGTTCTCTTGGGCGGGAAAAGAACGGACTTTGGTCGGTATTGCGTCTCGGGACTTTAGTCGGTCTTTGGAGGCAGGTCGGATTGCGCACCCAGTTCCTGCTGGTTGCCTCGCTCCTGTTTGCTGCGACCATGCTGGTGCTCGGTGCGTGGATCCAGGGCCGCATCGAAACCGACTGGCGCCAGAGCGCCATCGCCGCCACCGGACGCTTCCTCGACGACGCGCTGGGCGATCATGTGGGCGAACTCATGTCCCATCCCGATCCCAGGTCGGGGGAGACCGCGCGGTGGCTGACCGCGGAGATCGGGGGGAACCTCGGCAAGGAGTTCGCGGCGATCACGATCTGGAACCCGCAGGGGGTCCAGGTTTTCTCCACGCGCCGGCGGGCCATGGAAGAGGCGCTGCCGCCGGACGTGCGGACCGGCGTGCTTGCCGGCGAGACCATGGTGCGGCCGGGGGGAGCCGCCTTCCACGCCGAGCGCAGTGCTTACATGCGCGTCTATGCCCCGGTCCTCGATCCGGCGACCGGGGCGGTGGCTGCCATCGCCGGCGCGGACCAGCGCAGCGACGAGATCGATCGCCTGGCGCGCGCTGAAAGCCTGAAGACCTGGCCCATGGTGGGCGCCGCGACCGTGGTCATGGTCGGTCTCCTTTATCTGCTGGTCACCAACGCGGCGGCGACCATCGAGCGGCAGCGGGCGGCACTGGTGCGGCAGGCGCAGCGTGCGCGTCTGCTCGGGCGGCGCAGCGCCGTGCTGGCGCGCCTCGCCGAGCAGGCGCGCCACGATGCCATGGTCGCCATCGAGAAGACCCTGGCGCGGGTCGGCTCCGACATCCATGACGGGCCGATCCAGCGCCTCGCCATCCTCGCCCTGCGGCTGGGGGAGAGCGAGTCGGGGCGGGGCCCTGAGCCGGAGCGGGGCCTTGAGCCCGGGCGGGGCCTGGGCGCCGACCTGCAGCAGGTGGTGGACGAACTGCGTGACATCACCACGGGCCTTGCCCTGCCGGAACTGGAAGCCGAGGACCTTGAGGGCGTCATCCGGCTCGCCGTGGCCGGGCATGAGAAGATCACCGGCCGGCCGGTGGCCCTGCGCCTCGGCATCCTGCCGCCCCAGGTGCGCAAATCCGTGAAGGTGAGCGCCTTCCGCATCGTCCAGGAGGCGCTGTCCAACAGCTTCCGCCACGGCGGCGGTACGGGGCAGGCGGTGCAGGCCCAGGCGCGGGAGGGCTATCTGGTCCTCACCATCAGCGATACCGGGCCCGGCTTTCCCGAGGCCCCGTCGCAGTCGGGCGGCGCGTGGCCCTGCCTCGCCAGCCTCGCCAGCCGGGTGGAGGCCATGCGCGGCGAGATCCGTCTGGGGCGCGTGGAGCCCCATGGCGCGCGGGTGGAGGTCTTGCTTCCCCTCGGCCTGCGCCCGGCCCGCGCCGCCGGCCCGCCGTAGCAGGGGAGGGGGCGCACGCTGCTCGTCCGGCGTCCCTGCCGGCGGTTTGGCCGGAACCGTGGGCGTTGTGTCCTTCATTCGTCGCAAAAAGCGGTGTAGACAGCGACGCCCGGCGCCGGCGCAGAACCCCCCGCGCGCCGATGATGGAGAGCCAGCATGGCGGACGCAAAGGCACGGATCGCAGTTCTCGGCGCCTCCGGCTACACCGGGTCCGAGCTGGTGCGCCTGCTGCTGCGCCATCCGCGCGTGGACCTGGTGGCGCTCACCGCCGACCGCAAGGCCGGCCAGACCATGGCCGAGGTCTTCCCCCAGTTCGCGCCGTTTGCGCTGCCGAAGCTTGTGACCATCGACGAGGTCGATTTCACCGGCGTCGACCTCGTGTTCTGCGCGCTGCCCCACGCCACCACCCAGCTGGTGATCAAAAAGGTGTTCGACGCCGCGCCCGCCGTGAAGGTGGTGGACCTGTCCGCCGACTTCCGCCTGAAGGACCCCGGCGCCTACGAGCAGTGGTACGGCCACCCCCACCAGGCGCTGGAACTGCAGCAGGAGGCGGTGTTCGGCCTCGTGGAGATCTATCGCGAGGAGATCCGCAAGGCCCGACTCGTGGCCAATCCCGGCTGCCATTCCTCCACCGCCATCCTGCCCATCGTGCCGCTGCTGGAAGCCGGCGCCATCGAGCCGGAGAGCATCGTGGTGGATTCCAAGACCGGCATGTCGGGTGCCGGCCGCTCCGCCAAGGAGGCCATGCTGTTCTCCGAGGTGTCGGAGGGCATCCACGCCTATGCGGTCTCCGGCCACCGGCACATGGGCGAGCTGGACCAGGAATTCTCCAAGGCGGCGGGCCGTCCCGTGGCCCCCATGTTCGTGCCGGTGCTGGCGCCCATGAACCGGGGCATCTACGCCACCATCTTCGTGCGCACCACGGGCGTGCGGGCCGAGGACCTGCATTCCATCCTCGCCGACTATTACAAGGGCGAGGCCTTCGTGCATGTCCTGCCGTTCGGGCAAGTGCCCCAGTCGCGGCACGTGCGCGGCTCGAACATGGTGTTCCTCGGCGTCGCCGCCGACCGTAATCCGAACCGGGCCATCCTCGTCTCGACCCTCGACAACCTGGTGAAGGGCGCCTCCGGCCAGGCGGTGCAGAACATGAACCTGGTGCTCGGTTTCCCCGAGACCCTGGGGCTCGACCAGATCGCCCTCATGCCGTGATGTGAAATCGGCTGCGTCCCTGGCGGGCGCAGCCGTTTCGCAAGGAACCCTCCGGCCGATCTCTACCGCCTGAGGTCTGCTCGTCAGCCGCGGACCACCGCGATGGGGCCGTGGTCGCCGCAATGGTCGGCGTGCGGGTGGGGCAGGTGGCCGTCCACCAGATCGTCCACATGATCGCCGTGGGGAACCGCGTTAGGGCCGCGGGGCCGCGCGCATGGCCCTTCCGTGGCCGGCGCAAGCGTGGTCGGGGGTGCAGCGGTCCGGGTTGGTGGCGCTCGCCTCGATCCCATGCTCGTTCCCATGGCCGGCGTGCATGCGGTGCAGCTGTGCGGTGCAGATGATGGCCCTTCCCACAGGTCCATGGTGCGCGTTCGCGCGCCGGCCGCAAGGGTCCATGCGCGTGGCGGTCTTGCAACGGGAACACCTTGCAGCAGGAATCCGGGCCGCTGATTCGGCGGCGCTCACACGCGGGTGACGTGCATCGCGTGGCGTGCATCGCGGGCGTGCATGACGCGAAAAATCCCGCGTGCTGCTGCCGCCTCCGCAGACGTCCTTCCGATCAGCTTGTTCGCCCTCATCGGGCGTTCCCGAGCCGGCACAGCTGACGCTGGGGACACAAACTCAAGTCTAGTCGCCAAGGGTTATAGGACAGAGTAGCTTCCCCATCTACCGTTACTATTTTCCCATCTCGATTCCCGGACATCCCATGAGCTTCCTCATTTGCCTTGCCGCGCTTGGCTTCCTGATGCTGGTGGCCTATCGGGGCTTCAGCGTCATCCTGTTCGCGCCCGTGGCGGCCATCGGCGCCGTCCTGCTGACCGATCCGTCAGCGGTGCCCGTCATCTTTTCCGGCCTGTTCATGGAAAAGATGGTGGGCTTCATCAAGCTCTACTTCCCCGTGTTCCTGCTGGGCGCGGTGTTCGGCAAGCTCATCGAGCTGTCGGGCTTCTCGCGCTCCATCGTCTCTTCCATCGTGAAGCTGCTGGGGCCGGCGCGGGCCATCCTGTCCATCGTGCTGGTGGGCGCACTGCTCACCTATGGCGGCGTCTCGCTGTTCGTGGTGGTGTTCGCCATCTATCCGTTCGGCGCCGAGATGTTCCGCCAAGTGGGCATCCCCAAGCGGCTGCTGCCGGCGGTGGTGGCGCTCGGCGCCTTCTCCTTCACCATGGACACGCTGCCCGGCACCCCGCAGATCCAGAACATCATCCCCACCACCTTCTTCAAGACCACGGCCTATGCGGCGCCCATCCTCGGCATCGTGGGCTCCATCTTCATGGTGGTGGTGGGCATCAGCTACCTGGAGTTCCGTCGCCGCCAGGCCCAGAAGAAGGGCGAGGGCTACGGCGAGGGCCACATGAACGAGGTGGTGGTGGACACCAGCGTGCCGCTGGTTTCGCCGTTCCTCGCGCTGCTGCCGCTGGTGGTGGTGGGCGTCGCCAACCTCGTCTTCGCCAGGCTCATCCCCGGCTGGTTCGGCACCACCGCGAGCGCCACCCTGGTGGACGGCGCGGCGGCGGTGAGCGTGCCCACCGGCACCTGGGCCGCCATCTGGTCGGTCCAGGCGGCGCTGCTGCTGGGTATCCTCACGGTGGCGGTGTTCGGCTTCAAGGCCATCGCCGGCAAATTCTCCGGCGGCTCCCGGGACGCGGTCTCCGGCGCGTTGCTCGCCAGCCTGAACACGGCGACGGAATACGGCTTCGGCGCGGTGATCGCGGCGCTGCCCGGCTTCCTCCTCATCAAGTCCGCCCTCAGCGCCATCCCCAACCCGCTCATCAATGAGGCCATCACCGTGACGACCCTGGCCGGCGTCACCGGCTCGGCCTCGGGCGGCCTGTCCATCGCGCTGGCGGCCATGGCCGACCAGTTCATCGCCCAGGCGAACGCCCACGGCATTCCGCTGGAGGTGATGCACCGCGTCGCCTCCATGGCCTCCGGCGGCATGGACACGTTGCCGCACAACGGCGCGGTCATCACCCTGCTCGCGGTGACGGGCCTGTCGCATCGCCAGTCCTACGGCGACATCTTCGCCATCACCCTGATCAAGACCGCGGCGGTATTTTTCGTCATCGGCTTCTACTATCTGACCGGACTCTATTGACCCGGTTGTATTGAGCGGGCACCTCTCCCCCGGTATGTTGCGGCGCACAAGCGGGCGGGGGCGGGCACCGATGGCGGACGCTGACGGGCGAGTGATCGCCATTGCCAACATGAAGGGGGGCGTCGGCAAGACCACCACGGTGGTCATGCTTGCGGAAGGGCTGGCCGAGGCCGGGCACAAGGTGGTGGTGCTCGACCTCGATGCCCAGGCCAACGCCTCCTATTGCTTCGCCCCGGACGAGCAGCTGAAGACCATCCTGGAGCAGCGCCGGTCGGTGACGTCCTTCCTCGCCGACCGGCTGCTCTACGGCGACCGCACCCCCATCACCGACTATCTCGCGCAGGACATTTCCCACGTCATGAAGGCGGGTGTCCCGCTGGCCATCGACATGGTGGTGGCCAGCCCCCGCCTGCGCCTGCTGGAGCGGGAGATCGTGCTGCGGCTCACCGAGAAGAATTTCGGCATGCGGTCGCTTGAGGGGCAGTCGCTGAAGGTGCTGGAGGAGGCGCTGGTCCTGCTGCGGGCGCGCTACGACTATGTGCTGTTCGATTGCGCCCCCGGCATCTCCGCCTTCACCGAGGTGGCCATCCGCCTTGCCGACATGGTGGTGGTGCCCACCATTCCCGATTATCTGTCCACCCTCGGCTTTGATGCCTTCCGCGCCTCGGTGTGGGAGAATGCCCACGTCACCCGCTCCGCGCTGCCGCAGCCCAAGCGGCGGCCGGTGGTGCTGGCGAGCCGGGTGAACGGCAACAAGATCCAGCATCGCGAGACCCTCGCCAGCCTGCGCAACGAAGCGAACGAGCCGGACGCGGTGTTCGAGATGTTCGATCTGGAGGTGGACAACCAGGCGTCCATCGAGCGGGCCATGGATCCGGAGAACTTTCCCTACGCGCCCACCTTCGAGCAGAAGTGGAACCGGGCGCTGGGTCAGGTGCGCGACCTCGTGACCGAGACACGGAGACGGCTCGATGAGTGAGGAAACTGATTTCTTCCGGCTGCTCGGGGCCATCGGCGGCACGCCCGTCCTGTTCTCCGCCGCCGGCAACGTGGCGCGCAAGGCGGTGAACGAGATCGTGCGCGCCCAGCTGGTCGCCGAAGGCACCGGCCTTGGGGAGGTCCGGCAGATCCGCGCCCTCCTCGGTCCGGCGGCCTTCGCCGAGGCGCTGGATGGCGTGCCGGCGCCCAAGACCAAGGCCCTGCTCACCCGCGCCGATCCCCATGGGCCGGCGCTGGCCCAGCCGGGGGATCGCATCAAGGCGCTGCTTGCCCTCGCCGATGGCAGCCGTGCGCCCGCCGCCGCGCCCGAGAAGCCGGCGAAGAAGGCGGCCTCGAAAAAGGCGCCCGCCGGCAAGGAGGCGGCTGCGAAGGACGAGGCCGCCAAGGATCCGTCCACCGCGCCGGCCCCGCGCAAGCGCAAGATCACCGGCCGCGCCGCGCTGCGGGTGTCCGAGGAGCGGTGAGGGCAGGGGCGGACCCAGCCGGTGCGTCCGGCTCGGTCGTCTGCTCCCGAAGCGAAGAGGTCGACCCCGCCGCCCAGCGGCCGCCGTTCGGCCGGCGGGGGCCTCAGCCCGGCTCGGCCACGTCGCGGATGCGCAGGGCCACGCGGGTCTCGCCCTGCCAGGTGTCCAGCTCCAGGCTTCCCGCCACGTGCAGGGGCCGCCCGCGCGCCGCAAGCAGGGCGCGGCCCAGGGGTTCCTCGGCGCAGCGGAAGGCGGTGGCCTTCAGGGTGGTGCCGTCGGGGGATGAGATGCGCGCCCGCACATGGCCGGCGCCGAAGCTCTCCACATAGCTGATGCGGTGGCCCGGAAAGGCGAACACCGGCTCCGGATTGCCGGCGCCGAACGGGCCGGCGCGGGAGACCATCTCGACAAGATCCGTCGTCGCCCCCCGCGCGGTGAGCGCGCCGTCGATGGACAGCGTGCCCTCGGCCCGCGCCCGCGCCACGTCGGCGGCGAGGCGCTGCTCGAACGCGGCGCGCAAGGCGCCGAGGCGCGAGCGCTCCACCGTCAGCCCGGCGGCCATGGCATGGCCGCCGCCCTTCACCAGCAGTCCTGCCTCCAGCGCCGCGCGCACGGCGCGGCCGATATCGACGCCGGGCAGCGAGCGGCCGGAGCCGGTGCCGGTCTCGCCGTTGAAGGCGATGGCGAAGGCCGGGCGCTGGAAGCGCTCCTTCAGCCGCGAGGCCACCAGGCCCACCACGCCGGGATGCCAGCCATCCCCGCTCACCACGATCACCGAGCCGTCGTCGCTGGCCCCCAGCGCGGCCTCGGCCTCCGCCTCGGCGGCGGCGAGGATGGCGCGCTCCACCTCCTGCCGCTCGCCATTGAGGCGGTCCAGCTCGGCGGCGATCTGGCGGGCTTCCGCCGGGTCCTGGGTGAGGAGCAGTTTTGCCCCCAGCGTCGCCTCGCCGATGCGCCCGCCGGCATTGATGCGCGGGCCAATGAGGAAGCCCAGATGGAACGGTCGCGGCGGTCCGTCGAGCCGGGCCACGTCCATCAGCGCCGTGAGGCCGAGGCGGCCGCGCCGACGCATGGCGATGAGGCCCTTGGTGACGAAGGCGCGGTTGAGACCCTTCAGCGGCACCACGTCCGCCACCGTGGCCAGCGCCACCAGATCCAGCGTGTCCAGCAGGTCCGGGGCCGGCCGGGCGGCATTGAAATGGCCGTTCTGGCGCAGCGCCCGCACCAGTCCGACCGCGGTGACGAAGGCAAGGCCCGCCGCGCACACATGGCCGAGGCCCGAGAGGTCATCCTCCCGGTTGGGATTCACGATGGCGGCGGCCTCGGGCAGGCGCTCGCCGGACTGGTGGTGGTCGATCACCACCGTATCCAGGCCCAGCTGCCGGGCGGCGGCCAGCGGCTCCATGGAGGTGGTGCCGCAATCCACCGTCACCAGCAGGGTCACCCCGCGTGCCGCCAATTGCTCGATGGCCGGGACATTGGGGCCGTAGCCCTCGAAGATGCGGTCGGGGATGTGGAACAGCGGATCAAGGCCCGCCGCCCGCAGCACCCCCACCATGAGGGCGGTGGCGCAGGCGCCGTCCACGTCATAGTCGCCGAACACCGCCACCTGTTCGCCCCTGGTGACTGCGCGCGACAGGCGCTCCACGGCGGCGCCCATGTCGGTGAGGGTGTCGGGGTCCGGCAGCAGGGTGCGGATGGAGGGATCGAGATAGTGCTCCACCCCATCGAGCGGCACGTCGCGGCCGGCCAGCACGCGGGCGAGCAGCTCGCTGATGCCGGTGCGCTGGGCCATGGCGAGGGCGGTCTGGGCGCCGCGCACGTCCAGGCGCTCGCGCCAGGTGCGGCCGGTGGCGGAGCGGGCGACGTCGAGGAAGAGGCGATTCGGCAAGGCTATGTTCACGCGCGCATCAAGCCAGATGCGGCCCCTCCCGTCGAGCGACCGGCGGGGATCACAGCCCCTGGGCGATGAGAAACACCCCGCATGCCGCCACCGCTGCGGCGGCCGTGGCGGAGCCAAGACGCAGGGTGAAGCCCGTAGAGCCTGCGGCCGCGGCAAACCCCACCCGTCCGAGGGCGTTCATGCCCAGCGCGATCAGGATGGCGAGGGCGGCGCCTTCCAGCGACAGGCCGTTGCCCGCGAGCCGCGCCGCGTTCAGGGACGGTACGTCCACATCCATGACGCCGGCCACCGCGCTGACGAGGTAAATGCTGCCCGGCCCTACATATTTCAGCAGGATGCCGCTCACCGCCGAGACGAGGCCGAACATGCCGGCGAAGGCGGCGAGGGGGCCGAGGTCGAACGGGTTGCCGAGGGTCGCCTCGCCTTCGGCGTCCCCGGCATGGCGCACCATGAGGATGCCCGACACGGCAAAGGCCAGGGCCGCCGCCAGCGCCGGCGGGGCCAGGGTGGTGAGCAGGCTGGGCGCCACCACCATGCAGATCGCCAGCACCCGCAGCAGCGAGACCATGGCCGCCAGCGCCGCGCCGCCGGCGAGCCGTGCCGCCGGTTCTCCAGCCGCCGCGCGGCGGGCGAAGGCGATGGTGACGGCGGTGGAGGACACGAGCGCGCCGGCCAGCGCGCTGATGAGGATGCCCTTTTCCGGCCCGGCCACCTTGACCGCCACATAGCCGGCGAAGGAGATGGTGGCCGTGAGTACCATGAACAGCCAGATCTGCCGCAGGTTGATGCTGTCGAACGGGTCGAGGGTGCGATCGGGCAGCAGCGGCAGGACGATCACCGTCATGCCCAGCAGGATGAGGCCCGAGCGCAGTTCCACCCAGGTGAGCTTGGCGAGAAGGCCGTGCAGCACCTCGCGCGCCGCCAGAAGCCCGGTGGCGGCGATGGCCGCCGCGCCCGCCGCCGCCGCGTCCCCCGCCACCGCCAGTGCGCCAAGGGTGAACACCAGCAAGGCGGCGATGATGCCGGTGATGCCGAACTCCTCGTCCTTCACCATCTCGCGATACTTGAAGCCGGCGAAGACGGCGGCGAAGCCGAGGCTCGAGGCGATGAAGACCGCCGGGCTCTCAAGCGCCTGGGCGAGGGCCGCGCTGACCCCGCCGAGCAGGCCGCACAGGGTATAGGTGCGCACGCCGGCGGTGCGGCTTCCGGGCGGCTCGCTGCGCTCGCGCCAGCCCCGCTCCACCCCCACCACCAGCCCGATGGCGAGCGCGACCGCGAGGCGGAAGATCAGCTCGTCCATGGCATGCTCCCGGCTATCTCTTTCTGTTTATATACTCTTTTTGCGCGGCTGCGCGGATTGGCTCGTGGTTCGCGGCTGGAAGGCCTGCCGTTGCGACCGGTCGCGCGCTCCAAGGCCCGCTCAAGGGAGGCGGGGAAGGGGGGCACCGCCGCTGTGACGGTCGAACCATTCGGCGGATGCACCGTCCCATTTCGGCACGGCTCTGGCCGAGGACCCGCACGCCGCGGGAACGCAGCGGGACCGAATCGGCTGCCTCCGGGTCTTCTCGTTCTGTTCGTCCGCCGTTTCGAAGCCCGGGCGACCTTCTTCCACCCCCGCCCCCCCGCGCAGGCGCGTCGTTTCAATCGGCCGGGATCAGGCCCCGCCTCAGCCTTCCAGGCGGAACTTGCGAAAGTCGCGGTGCTCAGTGGCCATCCGGCGCACTGTTCCGGTGGCGGCGCGCAGCACGATGGTGTCGGTCTCGATCATCTCGCGGCTGAAGCGCACGCCTTTCAGCAGCGCCCCGTCGGTGACGCCGGTGGCGGCCACCAGGCAGTCGCCGCGCACCATCTCTTCCAGTTTGTAGATCTTGGCGCCGTCGCGGATGCCGAGGGCCTTGGCCTGGGCGCGCTTCTTCTCGGTATCGAGCACGAGGCGGCCTTCCATCTGCCCGCCGATGCAGCGCAGGGCCGCCGCCGCCAGGATGCCCTCGGCCGCGCCGCCGAGGCCGAGGTAGATGTCGATGCCGCTCCCGTGCGGGTTGGTGGTGTGGATCACCCCCGCCACGTCGCCATCGGTGATGAGCTTGATGGCGGCGCCGGTCTTGCGCACCGCCTCCACCAGCGGCGCGTGGCGCGGGCGGTCCAGGATCAGGGCGGTGATCTCGGACGGCGGCACGCCCTTCGCCTCGGCCAGCGCCTGGATGTTCTCCTGCGGGCTCTGGGCCAGCGACACGATGCCGTCCGGATAGCCCGGGCCGATGGCCAGCTTCTCCATATAGGCGTCGGGCACCTTCAGGAGGGAGCCGCGTTCGGCGAGGACCAGCACGCAGAGCGAGCCTTCCATGTTCTTGGCGCAGAGGGTCGAGCCTTCCAGCGCATCCACGGCGAGGTCCACATGGGCGCCGCCGGTGCCCAGCCTCTCCCCCACGAACAACTGGTCGCACTCGCCCTCGATGCCCTCGCCGATCACCACCGTGCCGGAGACGGGAATGAGCTTGAGTTCCCGGTGGCAGGCCGCCATGGCGGCGAGGTCGGCCGCCTGCTCGTCGCCGCGGCCGCGCAGCCGGGCTGCGGCCACCGCGCAGCGTTCGGTCACCTGGGCCATGTCCAGGGACAGGCGGCGGTCGAGCACCTGGGGCATCCGGGCAACGCGCATGGCCGTCAATCCTTCTCGATGCGGATCACCTGGGGCAGGGCGGAGATGACCCCGTCGGCCTCGATGGCGGCAATGGCGCGGCGCACGGCTTCTTCCGTGGTCGCATAGGTGATGAGGATGACGCGGGCCGTCTCCGCCCCGTCGGGCCGGCGCTGCATGATGGATTCGAGCGAGATCTGCTCGTCCGCCATGCGCCGGGCGATGGTGGCGGCGGTGCCCGGCTTGTTCACCACCGCAAGGCGGATGTAGTAGCCGCCCTCGTGGCGCTGCATGGGCGCGCGCTCGGCCCGGGTCAGCTCGGCCACGGGCAGGCCGAAGGCGTAGCCCCTGGCGCCGCGGGCCACGTCGAACAGGTCGCCCACCACGGCCGAGGCGGTGGCTTCGCCGCCGGCGCCGGGGCCGACCAGCGTCAGCGCCACCGCATCGCCGTCCACTGCCACCGCGTTGGTGACGCCGGACACCTGGGCGATGGGCCAGTGCTTCGGTACCATGGTGGGATGTACCCGCTGCTCGATGCCGGTATCGGTGCGCACGGCGACGCCCAGCAGCTTCACCCGGTAGCCGAGATCATCCGCTGCTTCGAGGTCGGCAAGGGTGAGCTGGCGGATGCCCTCGATATAGATGGACTCCGCATCCACCTGCGTGCCGAAGGCGAGCGAGGTGAGGATGGCGAGCTTGTGGGCGGTGTCGAAGCCGTCGATGTCGAAGGTGGGGTCCGCCTCCGCATAGCCGAGCCGCTGCGCCTCGCCGAGGCAGACGTGGAAGGAGAGCTTCTCCTCCGCCATGCGGGTGAGGATGTAGTTGCAGGTGCCGTTGAGGATGCCCGACACGCGCTCGATGGTGTTGCCGGCCAGCGCCTCGCGCAGGGTCTTCACGATGGGAATGCCGCCCGCCACCGCCGCCTCGAAATGGAGGCCGGCGCCGGAGGCCTCGGCCCGCTGGGCGAGATCGACGCCGCATTTGGCGAGCAGGGCCTTGTTGGCGGTGACCACCGGGAGGCCGCGGTCGAGGGCTGTGGCCACCGCCGCCCTGGCCGGGTCACCCTCGCCGCCCATCAGTTCCACGAACACGTCGATGTCGCCGTCGCGGGCGAGCGCCACCGGGTCGTCGAACCAGGCCACGCCGTCAAGGTCGAGGCCACGGTCGCGGCTGCGGTCGCGGGCCGCCACCGCCGTCACCCTCAGGGTGCGGCCGGTGCGGGCCTGAAGCTCGGCCTTGCGGCGTTCGAGCATGCGGAACACCGCCGCCCCGACGGTGCCGAGGCCGGCAAGGCCCACTTTCAGTTCGCTCATGGGATCGGACCGGTTCTTCGCCTGATGGAAAGCGCCGTGCTTTTAGCGCGCGGCGCCCGGATGCACCACTCCTCCCCCAATGGCCCGGTCTTCGACCGGTGCCGGGAGGGAGCGCTCAAGTGCCGCGCGGCTGAACAAGGGCCGGTGAACAGGGCTCACCGGCTTTGGCATCAGCGTGCGGCGCTGAGGGGCACCACATTGTGGAGCGTCGTACCCGCCTGCTCGAAGAAGCGGCGGATGTTGCGCGCCGCCTGGCGGATGCGCTGCTCGTTCTCCACCACGGCGATGCGGACGAAGTCGTCGCCGTGCTCGCCGAAGCCGACGCCCGGCGCCACCGCCACGTCCGCCTTCTCGATGAGCAGCTTGGCGAATTCCACCGAGCCCATGGCCCGGAACGGCTCGGGGATGGGTGCCCAGGCGAACATGGAGGCCCGCGGCGAGGGCACCGGGAAGCCGGCGCGGCCGAAGCTCTCCACCAGCGCGTCGCGGCGCTTCTTGTAGGTCTCGCGCATCTCGGCGATGCACTCCTGCGGGCCATTCAGCGCCGCCGTCGCCGCCACCTGGATCGGGGTGTAGGCGCCGTAATCAAGGTAGGACTTCACCCGCGACAGGGCCGCGATGAGGCGCTCGTTGCCCACCGCGAAGCCCATGCGCCAGCCGGCCATGGAGTAGGTCTTGGACATGGAGGTGAATTCCACCGTCACGTCCATGGCGCCCGGCACCTGCAGCACCGAGGGGGGCGGGGTGTCGTCGAAATAAAGCTCGGCATAGGCGAGGTCGGAAAGGACGATGAGGTCGTTCTTCTTCGCGAAGGCCACCACGTCCTTGTAGAACTCCAGGTCCGCCACGCAGGCCGTGGGGTTGGACGGATAGCACAGCACCACCGCGATGGGCTTGGGGATGGAGTGCTGCACCGCCCGTTCCATGGCGTGGAAGAATTCCGGCCCCGGCTCCACCGGTACCGAGCGGATCACCCCGCCCGCCATGAGGAAGCCGAAGGCGTGGATGGGATAGGACGGATTGGGGGTCAGGATCACGTCGCCCGGCGCGGTGATGGCCTGCGCCATGTTGGCGAAGCCCTCCTTCGAGCCGAGGGTGGCCACCACGTGCTTGTCGGGATCGAGCTTCACGCCGAATCGGCGCTCGTAATAGTTCGCCTGGGCGCGGCGCAGGCCGGGGATGCCCTTGGACGCGGAATAGCGGTCCGTGCGCGGCTTGCCGATGGTTTCCTTCAGCTTCTCGATCACATGCGCCGGCGCATCGAGGTCCGGATTGCCCATGCCGAGGTCGACGATATCAGCCCCGGCATTGCGGGCGGCGGCCTTCACGCGGTTCACTTGCTCGAACACGTAGGGCGGCAGCCGGCGAATGCGGTGGAAATCGGTCGTCATCTCAGGGCTCCAGAGGCCGCGCTGTTGCTCATTCTCCCGGCGCGGCAGTCGGGCTTTGTATCATTCTTGTGTGAATGGAAAAGCCATGAATGCGATGGGAGTGCGGCAGAACCCTGTTCGCCGCACCGCAACATGCACCAGGGTGTGCGCAAGCCGCTATTTATCCTGGGTCCGGGCGAGGCGCTCAAGGTCACGCTGCAGCTTCTGCTGGGCTTCGGGCGTGAGCGGCGGTGCCCGCTTGGACGGTGCGGTGGTGCCGATGGTGGGGAAGGTGTTGTCCGGAACCTCCCGCACATTGGTTTGAGGCGGCGCCAGCCCTGGCAGGCCCTCCGTGCCGGCGCAGGCGGCGAGCCCGCACAGCAGCACGCCGGCAATGGCGGCGCGCAGCAGGGCACGGGCGCCGGCAACGGCGGCCGGGCGCGGGCGGTGGAGCGGCGTCGGGCGGGGGCCGGCGTATGGGGTCGCAACCTGGATCATCTGTCCCTTATAGCGCTGCGGTGCACACTTGCCACGGGGAGGTTTCGCATTGGCAGACTTTGCATAATTCGATCTGGCATGATCCTGTGGTTGCGTGCCGGCTGCGCTCGCCAGAGGCTCGATCCCGTCACCTTGACGGAGTATGAAGGACTGGCGCGTAGCGATAAAGATGGACCGAGCCTTCCGTAACGGCCCGCTAAAAGGGAATGACCCATGTCCCGTGCAGAGGAAACGTCGAACATGGCAGGAAACGGCCCGGGCATGGCTCCGCCTGTGGAGATGCCGGCGCCGCACCTGACCGTGGTGCCTCCGGCACCGGCCGAGGCGCCGAAACCGGCTGCCGGCAAGGCGGCGCAGACCAAAGGCGTGCCCACGGAGGGCGCGTCCGCAAAACCGGCTCCCGCCGCCGGGTCCAAGACCCGCACCCCGTCGCCCGCCACCGGGTCCTCGGCCGCCGGCGACGGCGCGCGCAGCGGCATGGACGTGGAGGTGCTCGCCCGCAACCTCGCCCAGATGATGGAGGAGGGCGGCAAGGCCATGGCGGCCTACATGACCCCGCGCCAGCCGGGCAAGACCGACGACATGGCCGAGGACATCGCCGACGCGCTCAAGACCGTGAGCAGCGTGGCGGAATACTGGATGGCCGATCCCCAGCGTACCGTCGAGGCGCAGTCGCGCCTGATGGCCGGCTATCTGTCGGTCTGGGCCAATACCATGAAGCGCCTCGCCGGCGAGGAGGTGGCGCCGGTCACCGCCCCCGACGCCAAGGACGCCCGCTTCAAGGACGAGGGCTGGCGCGACAGCCCCATCTTCGATGCGCTCAAGCAGGCCTATCTCGTCACCGCCAAATGGGCGGAGGACATGGTGGAGGAGGCCGAGGGCCTCGACCCGCACCTGAAGCACAAGGCCGAGTTCCTGGTGCGCCAGGTTTCCAACGCCATCTCGCCCTCGAACTTCGTGTTCACCAATCCCGAGCTGATCCGCGAGACGCTGAGTTCGTCCGGCGAGAACCTCGTGAAGGGCATGCGGAACCTCACCCAGGACCTGATCGAGGGCAAGGGTTCGCTCAAGATCCGCCAGACGGACATGAGCGCCTTCGAGGTGGGCCGCAATCTGGCCACCACTCCGGGCAAGGTGATCTTCGAGAACGAGCTGATGCAGCTCATCCAGTACGAGGCCACGACGGCGACCGTGAAGAAGACGCCGCTCCTGATCGTGCCGCCCTGGATCAACAAGTTCTACATCCTCGACCTGACGGCCGAGAAGTCCTTCATCAAGTGGCTGGTGGACCAGGGCGTCAGCGTCTTCGTCATCTCCTGGGTCAATCCGGATGCCCGGCTGGCCGCCAAGGGCTTCGACGATTACATGCGCGAGGGCATCATGACCGCCCTCGACCAGGTGGCCATCGCCTCCGGCGAGCGGCAGGCCCATGCCATGGGCTATTGCGTGGGCGGCACCCTGCTCGCCACCACGCTGGCCTACATGGCCGCCACGGGGGACGACCGCATCGCCTCCGCCACCTTCCTCACCACCCAGATCGACTTCACCCATGCGGGCGATCTCAAGGTGTTCGTGGATGAGGAGCAGCTGGCCTCCATCGAACGCAAGATGAAGGACATGGGCTATCTCGAGGGCAGCAAGATGGCGTCCGCCTTCAACCTGCTGCGCTCCAACGACCTGATCTGGCCCTATGTGGTGAACAACTACATGAAGGGCAAATCGCCGTTCCCCTTCGACCTGTTGTTCTGGAACGCCGATTCCACCCGCATGCCGGCGGCGAACCACTCCTTCTACCTGCGCAACTGCTACCTCACCAACAATATCGCGCGCGGGCTCGCGGAACTCGGCGGCATTCGCATCGACGTGCACAAGATCTCGGTGCCGGTCTATTCGCTGGCCACGAAGGAAGATCACATCGCGCCGCCCAACTCGGTCTATATCGGCGCCAATCTCCTGTCCGGCCCGGTGCGCTATGTGCTCGCGGGCTCCGGCCACATCGCCGGCGTGGTCAACCCGCCGGCCAGGGGGAAGTATCAATACTGGGCGGACGGCCCGACCGGACCCAGCTTCGACCTGTGGCTCGAAGGGGCGCGGGAGAATGCCGGCTCCTGGTGGCCGGACTGGGTCTCCTGGTTCAGCGCCCAGCATCCCGACGAGGTGCCCGCCCGCACCATCGGCGGCGACCGGCTCGCCCCCATCGAGGATGCGCCCGGCCGCTACGTGCGGGCGCGCAGCTGAGGCAGCTGGTTTCCCTCTTCCGCTTGCGGGAGTTCTGCGGACCACCTCGGTTGGCTCAAAGAGCCGGCTCTCCCCTTCCCCCGAACTCGGCTGCTGCCGAGTTCGGTTCCCAGAGCCGAAGCCGGAAACATCCGGCTTCGGAGAGGGAGAGGGGAGGACGGCCGATCGAGAGCCTTTCGCAGAGGTCTCGCAGGCAGGCGGGGGGCGGCGCGTGTCCGGTCGAAGCAGCACGCCTTCTGCCTGAGACACGCCGCTTTTACCAACCGTCTTTCGCGCAACGCCGCTTGCGGGTAGTTTACCAGGTGGCCCGATATGCGGCCGAAGATCAGGTCGAGGCCCCGTGCGTTACGTTTCCACCCGTGGTGAAGCTCCCGTTCTCTCTTTCTCCGACGCGCTGCTCGCGGGGCTCGCGCGCGACGGCGGCCTCTATGTGCCCGAGGCCTGGCCGACCCTCTCCCGGGACGAGATCGCGGCGCTGGCGGGAAAACCCTACGCTGCCGTCGCCAAGGCGGTGATCGGGCCGTTCGTGGCCGATGCACTGCCCCAGCGCGCCCTCGACCTCATGATCGACGACGCCTATGCGGGCTTCCGCCATCCGGCCGTGGCCCCGCTGACCCAGATCGGCGCCAACCGCTTCATCCTTGAGCTGTTCCATGGCCCGACGCTCGCCTTCAAGGACGTGGCGATGCAGCTGCTCGCCCGCCTGATGGACCATGTGCTGGCCTCGCGCGGCAGCCGGGCCACCATCGTCGGCGCCACCTCCGGCGACACCGGCAGCGCGGCCATCGAGGCGTTCCGGCGCTCGGATGCGGTGGATGTCTTCATCCTCTACCCGCACGGGCGGGTGTCCGAGGTGCAGCGCCGGCAGATGACCACGGTCAATTCGCCGAGCGTCCATGCCATCGCGGTGGAAGGCACGTTCGACGACTGCCAGGGCCTCGTCAAAGCCATGTTCAACCACCACGCCTTCCGCGACTCCCTGGCGCTGGCGGGGGTGAATTCCATCAACTGGGCGCGGATCGTGGCCCAGGTGGTCTATTATTTCTATGCCGCCACCGCCCTCGGCGCGCCCCATCGCGAAGTCTCCTTCGTGGTGCCCACCGGCAATTTCGGCGACATCCTCGCCGGCTTCGTGGCGAAGAAGATGGGCCTGCCCATCCGCGACCTCACCATCGCCACCAACGTCAACGACATCCTGGTGCGCACCCTGGACACCGGCCGCTACGAGGTGAAGGGGGTGCTGCCCTCGACCTCGCCGTCCATGGACATCCAGATCTCCTCCAATTTCGAGCGCCTGCTGTTCGAGGCCCTCGACCGCGACAGCGCGGCGCTGCGCCAGCTGATGGATCAGCTCGCCCAGTCGGGGTCCTTCAGCGTGCCGCGCGGCGCGCTGGCCGCCATCTGCGCCGACTTCTCCGCCGCCCGCGCCGACGAGCCGGAGACCGCCGCCACCATCGCCAGGCTCTACCAGTCCGCGGGCTATCTGGCCGATCCGCACACGGCGGTGGGCCTTGCAGTGGCGGACAAGGTGGAGCACGCGGCGAAGGTGCCGCAGGTGGTGCTGTCCACCGCCCATCCCGCCAAATTCCCCGACGCGGTGGAAGCCGCCACCGGCCATCGCCCCGCCCTGCCGCCGCACATGGCGGACCTCTTGACCCGCCGGGAGAGCCTGAGCGTGCTGCCCAACGATCTTGCCGCCATCGAGACCTTCATCCGCGCCCGTTCGCGCATCGCCCGGGGCGCGGCGGCATGAGCGTGAAGATTTCGGTCCTCGACAACGGCGTCACCGTCATCACCGATGAAATGAGCCATCTCGGCACCGCCTCCCTCGGCATCTGGGTGGGCGCGGGCGCGCGGGACGAGCAGGAGAACGAGCACGGCATCTCCCACCTGCTGGAACATATGGCCTTCAAGGGCACGCGGCGGCGCTCCGCCCGCCGCATCGCCGAGGAGATCGAGCAGGTGGGCGGCGACATCAATGCCGCCACATCGGTGGAGCAGACCACCTACAATGTCCGCGTGCTGGGGGAGGACGTGGGCCTCGGCATCGACATCCTCGCCGACATCCTCACCGAGCCGGCCTTCGCCCCCGACGAGCTGGAGCGGGAGAAGAACGTGATCGTGCAGGAGATCGGCGCGGTCATGGACACGCCCGACGACCTCGTGTTCGACCTGTTCCAGGAGCAGGCCTTCCCCGGCCAGAGCATGGGCCGCTCCATCCTCGGCACGCCGGAGACGGTGCGCGCCGTCAGCCGCGACCAGCTCGGCGCCTATCTCGGACGCACCTATCGCGGCCCCCGCATGGTGGTGGCCGCCGCCGGCGCGGTGGAGCACGACCGGCTGGTGGAGGAGGCGGCGCAGCGGCTGAAGATCATCGCGCCCGCCACCAAGCCCGAGCTGCCCCAGGCCACCTATGGCGGCGGCACCCACCTCCTCGCCCGCGACCTGGAGCAGGTGCACGTGCTGCTGGGGCTGGAGGGCTGCCCCTACAAGGATGCCGAGTATCACGCCGTGCAGGTGCTCGCGAACGTGCTGGGCGGCGGCATGTCCTCGCGCCTGTTCCAGGATGTGCGCGAGGATCGCGGCCTCTGCTATTCCATCTACGCGTTCCACTGGAGCTATCAAGATACCGGCCTGTTCGGCGTCTATGCGGGCACGGACACGGGCGACGTGGAGGAATTGTCCAACGCCGTCATCGACCAGATCCTCGACACGGCGGAAACCGTGAGCGAGCTGGAGGTGGCCCGGGCCAAGGCGCAGATGAAGGTGGGGCTGCTCGCCGCGCTGGAAAGCTCCGGCGCGCGGGCGGACCAGCTTGCCCGGCAGATCCTCGGCTTCGGCCGGGTGATCCCGGTGGAGGAGATCGTGGCGCGGGTGGACGCGGTGGACGTGGCGGCGGTGCGCCGGGCGGCGCAGGGCCTCATCGGCCGCGGCCGGCCCACGCTGACCGCCATCGGACCGGGCGGCGGCCTTGAGCCGGCCGCACGGGCTGTGGAACGTTTGAAGGTTCACTAGGGCGTTTTCAAGCGAAGTGGGCACCGGTTCGCGTGAAGAAAACGCGTCAGGAGAAGAGTCTGGAGCGATTTGCGTGAGCCAGGGCGAGCGGAAAGCGCTCCAGGGCGTTTTCAAGCGAAGTGGGCACCGGTTCGTGTGAAGAAAACGTGTCAGGACAAGAGTCTGGAGCGATTTGCGTGAGCCAGGGCGAACGGAAAGCGCTCTAGAGCACGGGTTGTCGAGTTGGAGCGGTTCACCGGTTGGATCGCATGGCGTGCCGGCCGGCACGTGTTCATTTCCGGGGAGTGCCCGCCTGACCTGCCCCGGCCCGGGTGGACCATCTCCCCGGGTCGATACGGATTTCCTTCGGGGCGTACCATGTGGCCGCTGAGTTCCGTCCTAATGATCGAGCCGCTCCCTGTCATCGAGGGCAACGGCGTTTATCTGCGCCTGCCCCAGATGAAGGATTTCGGGCCGTGGCGGGACCTGCGGGAGGAGAGCCGGGCTTTCCTCACCCCGTGGGAGCCGCTGTGGCCGGCGGATGACCTCACCCGTGGCGCCTTCCGCCGGCGCCTGCGGCGCTACACGCGGGACATGGTCGCCGACGAGGCCTATCCGCTCTTCATCTTCCGCCAGTCCGACCATGCGCTGCTGGGCGGCCTCACCTTGTCCAACGTGCGCCGCGGCGTGTGCCAGGCGGCGAGCCTCGGCTACTGGATGGGCGAAGCCTTTGCCGGCCAGGGCTACATGAAGGCGGCGGTGACCGCGCTTCTGCCCGTGGCCTACGACATGCTGCACCTGCGCCGTATCGAGGCGGCCTGCATGCCCACCAACCAGCCGTCCATCCGCCTGCTGGAGGGCTGCGGCTTCGTGCGGGAGGGCTATTCGCGGGAATATCTGTGCATCAACGGGACGTGGGAGGACCACATCCTGTTCGGCCGCCTGCGCCACGACATGCCGGTCCGCGAGCGCGCGCGCGATGTCCTGGAGCAGGTGCCGCCGGCGGCACAGTAATACCATCAGCCTCGGCCGGCGACCGATGCCGCGCGGGTTACGCTCAAACGCCGCGCGGGCTTGACCAATCCCGGTCCAGCTACCCCCGCGCCCGCAGCTCGCGCCGCAGGATCTTGCCGGTGGCGGTCATGGGCAGGGTGTCGGCGAAGGCCACGTGGCGGGGATATTCGTGGGCGGAGAGGCGGGTCTTCACGAAGTCCTGGATCTCCTTCGCCAGCGCGTCTGAAGGGGCGACCGTGGGCTTGAGCACCACCCACGCCTTCACCGCCTCGGTGCGCAGCGGGTCGGGCACGCCCACCACCGCCACCAGCGCCACGGCCGGATGCTTGAGGATGCAGTCCTCGATCTCCCCCGGACCGATGCGGTAGCCGGCCGAGGTGATCACGTCGTCGCTGCGGCCCACGTACCAGAGGTAGCCATCCTCATCCTGCCGGCCCATGTCGCCGGTGAGGAGGAAGTCGCCGGCATATTTCTGCGCCGTCGCCTCCGGGTTCTTCCAATATTCCAGCATCATCACCGGATCGCCCCGGCGGATGCCGATATGGCCTTCTTCGCCCGTGGGCAGCGCGCGGCCCTCGTCGTCCACGATGCGCACGTCGTGGCCGGGAATGGCCTTGCCCATGGCGCCTGGGCGGATGGGGAAGAAGCTGGAGTTCGAGCCCACCACCAGGTTGCACTCGGTCTGGCCGTAGATCTCCCGCGCCTCCACCCCGAGCCGCTCCTCGACGAAGGCGCCAAGCCCCGCGCCCAGCGTCTCGCCGCCGGTGAGGAGCGAGCGCAGCTTCAGGCCCTCGTGCCGCACATCCGCCTGTCGCAGCAGCTTGAGGGCGGTGGGCGGCAGGAACACGTTGCGCACCCGGTGCCGCGCCATGAGGTCCATGGCGGCGTCCGGATCGAACTTCTTCGCCCGGTGGGCGAGCACGGGCACGCCCAGGTAGAGCGAGGGGAACAGCACGTCGAACAGGCCGCCGATCCAGGCCCAGTCCGCCGGGGTCCAGTGCAGGTCGCCGGGCTGGGGCATGTATTGGTGGACGAACTGGATGCACGGCAGGTGCCCGAGCAGCACCCGGTGGCCGTGCAGCGCGCCCTTGGGATTCCCGGTGGTGCCCGAGGTGAAGATGATGATGCCGGGATCGTCCGGCCCCGTGTCCACCGGGGTGAAGCGGTCGGAGGCCTTTTCCAGCGCCGCGTCGAACGAGGCCGCGCCGCCGGTGTCGCCGCCGATGACGAAGACATGCTCCAGGTCCGGCAGGTGGTCGCGCACCCGCTCAAGCTTGGCGAGGCCGCCAAGGTCGGTCACCAGCACGCGGGCGCCGGAGGAGGCCAGGCGGAATTCCAGCGCCTCGTCGCCAAACAGGGTGAAGAGCGGCACCGAGATCAGCCCCGCCTTGAAGGCGGCGATATGGGCGATGGCGGTTTCCGGCGCCTGCGGCAGGAACACGGCCACCCGGTCGCCGCGCGTCAGGCCCCGCGCCGCGAGGGCGTTGGCGAAGCGGCTGGTGAGGGCTTTCAGTTCGTCGAAGCTGTAGGTGCGGACGGCGCCGCTCTCCTCGACGAAGATGAGGGCGGGCTTGCCCGAGCCGTCCGCATGGGCATCGGCGCAGGCGACGCCCATGTTGAAGCGCTCGGGGATCTGCCAGGAAAAGGCGCGGATGAGGCCCTGATAATCGGCCGCCGGCACCAGCATTTTCGTCTCCCTCGTCGCCGCTCTCTTAAGGGCGGCTTCATGCGCCGCGCGGGGCGGTCGTTCAGGAAACGATCGAACGTTTTTTTCCTGGGCAGGTCAAGGGGCGGGGCGACACGCCATGGGGCAGGGGCTGTGTGCGACCAGTCCGCAGCTTCTGGGAAGGGCTGCCTCTCCCTAACTCTTCCCTTGCGGGAGTCCTGCGAAAGTCACCCACGGTCGGTGCAAGACGCCGGTCCCCCTCTCCCCTTGCGGGAGAGGGCCGGGGTGAGGGGTGTGGTGCGGTCTCGTCAGCGGACGGGCGTTCTCTCGATGCCGCGCCTCACAACCCCTCACCCCCAAACCTGTCTCTTATACC
>NZ_JAIVFO010000383.1 GCF_029991245.1 Xanthobacter autotrophicus | reverse complement strand
ATCCAGTACAAGGAGAAGGGCCGTGGCCACGCCTCCACCCGCGTCTCGCTGTACACCTACCCCGTGCTGATGGCGGCCGACATCCTGCTCTACCGGCCGACGCAGGTGCCGGTCGGCGACGACCAGCGCCAGCACGTCGAGCTGACCCGCGACCTGGCGGTGCGGTTCAACCACGCCTACGGCCCGGTGTTCACCGTCCCGGAGATCCCCACCCCACTCGCTGGGGCCCGTGTCATGGACCTGCAGGCCCCGACCCGCAAGATGAGCAAGTCCGCGGCGCCGGGAGCCGACAGCGGGGTGATCCGGCTGCTCGACCCGCCGGACGTGGGGCGCCGCAAGATCGCGCGGGCGGTGACCGACTCCGACACGGGCCCGGACGCCGTACGCGCGTCGTCGGACAAGCCGGGGGTCTCCAACCTGCTCGACATCCT
>NZ_JAIVFO010000382.1 GCF_029991245.1 Xanthobacter autotrophicus | reverse complement strand
GCACGGGCGTGATCACCATCGGCTCGCTGCAGGGCATGGCCGCGCACCTGGAGGGCAAGGGCGTGGTCACGCAGGACGCGGCCGGCCTCGCGCAGAAGGGCGGCGCCACCTGGAGCCACGTGCAGATCGCCAACCGGCCCGAAGCCATCTACACCACCAAGGTGGACACGGCCAAGGCCGACCTGATCATCGGCTGCGATTCGATCGTCGCCTCGCTCAAGACCACCATGGCCGCGATGCAGCCGGGCCGCACCTTCGTGGCGCTGAACAACCACGGCTCGCCCACCGCGTCGTTCGTGAACAACCCCTACTGGCAGTTCCCCGGCCAGCACTGCGACACGGCCATCGCCTCGGCCGTGGGCGGCGAGCTGCTGGGCAGCTTCGATGCCGAAGAAGTGGCGCTGCAGCTGCTGGGCGACAGCATCTACACC
>NZ_JAIVFO010000381.1 GCF_029991245.1 Xanthobacter autotrophicus | reverse complement strand
GAGCTGCTCCACGCGCCGCACGATGGCCTCGCAGCGCACCGGGTTCAGGTCGCGGCCGTAGCCGTTCAGTTCGGCCGTGCCGGCGATGCGCATCACGTCGCGCGCCGGCTGGCCACCCTGCGCGGGACGCGTGTAGCGCGAGAAGACCAGCTTGTATTCGTCGTCGGTCAGGCTCACCTCGTAGGCCGCGGCGGGGTCGCGCACCGGGATCGTGGCCGAATAGCCCTTGGCCGGGTAGATCGGCAGGCGCAGGCCGAGCGGCTCCGCCAGCAGCGGGCTGAACGAGCCCATGGCGAGCACGTAGGCGTCGCTGCGCACGCGCTCGTAGCGGCCTTCTGCGTCGGTGATCTCGACATGGTCGATGGCGCCGCCCGCGGTGCGCAGCGCGGTGACGTGGCAGCCCATGCGGAAGCGCACGCCATGGGCTTCGG
>NZ_JAIVFO010000380.1 GCF_029991245.1 Xanthobacter autotrophicus | reverse complement strand
GGCTCGGGCTCCACGGTCGGCAGCGACCGGGCGCCGCGGCGCATCAGCCGCCCCAGCCAGGGCACGCCGGGCAGGTCCTCGCCGCGGTGGGGGAAGGCGACGTACACC
Organism: Xanthobacter autotrophicus; assembly: GCF_029991245.1. Classification (GTDB taxonomy): domain Bacteria; phylum Pseudomonadota; class Alphaproteobacteria; order Rhizobiales; family Xanthobacteraceae; genus Xanthobacter; species Xanthobacter autotrophicus_C. Next base: position 324 of record NZ_JAIVFO010000380.1, on the reverse strand, counting down.
ACCACGATGCCCGCCAGCAGCACGATGACCACCATGGCCACGACGATCTGCGTCATGCCGTCTCCGCCTCCCTGAGTCGCTGCGAGATGACGGCCGAGACGCCGTCGCCGCGCATGGTCACGCCGTACAGGGCGTCGCCGACCTCCATGGTCCGCTTCTGGTGGGTGATCACGAGCAGCTGGGAGTTCTCGCGCAGCTCCTCGTAGATCTCCAGCAGCCGGCCGAGGTTGGTGTCGTCGAGCGCGGCCTCGACCTCGTCGAGGATGTAGAACGGCGACGGCCGGGCCTTGGAGAGAGCGACCAGGAACGCCACCGCCACCAGCG
>NZ_JAIVFO010000379.1 GCF_029991245.1 Xanthobacter autotrophicus | reverse complement strand
GGTGATCTCTGTCCTCTCGTACCGCTACCCAACCTTCCGCATCCATCAACCTTCGGAGTCCATCGTGAGCAAGAAGCCCAGCAGCAAATCCCGCCGTAATCGGAAGTCGAATCGTTCCTCTCGATCTCATGGAGCGATCGTTCCGCAGATCTATTTGACGACCAGTGCGGCTTCCCTCATTGAGGGGATGGAAAGCATTGAAAGGGAACTCTTTGAAATGACGCTCCCGGACTTGCTGACGTCGGAGGAAGTCACGTCCTGCATTCAAGTTTACGGTTCTTACCGAGCAGTCGTGACCCATTTCGACACGCAGTTTGTGGTCGAGTCCGTGGGGTGCCGCGCCGCTACGAAAGGCCATTCATCCAAGCCCGGCTTTGTTCTGGATACATACGATCAGCATGCACCCGGCGATTTGCAGCCTCCCTCGTGGCT
>NZ_JAIVFO010000378.1 GCF_029991245.1 Xanthobacter autotrophicus | reverse complement strand
GGGAAGGACAGCGTGGGCGCATGGAAGCCGTAGTCGATCAGCCGCTTGGCGACGTCCTCGGCCATCACGCCGCTGGTCTCCTTGAAGCCGCGCAGGTCCAGGATGCACTCGTGCGCCACGTGGCCGTTGGCGCTCGCGTACAGCGTGGGGTAGTGGTCCTTCAGGCGCGCGCTGATGTAGTTGGCCGAGAGGATGGCCGTCTCGGTGGCGGCGCGCAGGCCGTCCGGGCCCATCATGCGGATGTACATCCAGCTGATCGGCAGCACGGCGGCATTGCCGAGAGGAGCCGCACTGACGGCCCCCGTGCCGCCCGCCACGCCGGCCGTGGCATGGCCCGGCAGATAAGGCACGAGGTCTTCCACCACGCAGACGGGGCCGACGCCGGGGCCGCCGCCGCCGTGCGGGATGCAGAAGGTCTTGTGCAGGTTCAGGT
>NZ_JAIVFO010000377.1 GCF_029991245.1 Xanthobacter autotrophicus | reverse complement strand
GTGGTGGGCCGGCACAGCGATGTGCCGGGCCATCCAAGACCGCTGGTGTGCAGCCCCGGCTGCATTTAAATCCACGGAGCCAGCGCAGATGGCGATCCCGCTGCAGATGGAATTCAGTTCCGAAACAGTTGGTCGCTGCAACAAGAGCGCGCACGAGGGGTTCCCCGAGTGCGCATATGAAGGAGTAGACCTTGAGTCTTAATCGCAGTGAGAAAGAAGCGGTCATCAACGAAGTGACCAGCCTCGCCGCAAAAGCTCAAACGCTCGTGATCGCGGAATACCGTGGCATCACGGTGGCCGACATGACCAAACTGCGCGTTGACGCCCGCAGCAAGGGCGTGAGCCTGAGTGTTCTGAAGAACACCCTGGCCCGCCGTGCTGTGGCTGGCAGCCAGTTCGACGTGGTGGCTGACCAGATGACCGGTCCTCTGATC
>NZ_JAIVFO010000376.1 GCF_029991245.1 Xanthobacter autotrophicus | reverse complement strand
CCACCATCATGTCCTCCATCACCTCCCGCACGCTGGGCTTGATCTCGGCCGTGAACACCCGCAGCACGAAGAACGCCGCGATGCCGTTGATGAGGAAGAACGCGAACAGCAGCCGCAGTCCGAGGCGCATGGGTTCTAACCTCCTTTCCGTGCCAGCGGGGCACTCCAGGCGGGTAATGCCCGCCAGCAGATACCCGACCGCTCTCCGGCCCACACCGTCAGAAGGCCGCGGAGCAGGCCATGCCAGCGGACGCCGTGGAACCGGCTTTGCCGGGCCACCGGCGGCGTCCGCCCTCGGGGGGATGGCGCGAAGCGCCTCAGGGCGGGCTTCATACCTCCAGGGAATAGCCCATGCCGCGGTGCGTGCGGATGTAATCGCGCGCCGGATCGGCCTCGCGCAGCTTGGCCCGCAGGGTCTTGACGTGGGTGTCCAC
>NZ_JAIVFO010000037.1 GCF_029991245.1 Xanthobacter autotrophicus | reverse complement strand
GGGGGAGGGGTTGCGGCTTCACCGCATCCCCTCCGCAGACGGAAGGCGTCCGCCCCTGGGGGCGATGGCTGCCGTGCTCACGCGCTCTCCTCCTGCACGTCGGTATCCACGATGGAGGCCACCCCATCGGGGCCGACGCCCAGGCGGTCGATCACGTCCGCGACCAGTTCGAGTCCTTCCGCCGCCGTCAGCGCCGTGGTGTCGTAGCCGAGGCGATAGGCGAGGCCATCGGCGCTCTGGAAGGACCTGAGGTCGATCTCGTTGATGGCGTAGCGCATGAGCTTGGCCGAGAGCGGCGCCACCTTGATGACGCCGAGATCGAGCTCCTCCGTCTTGCCCTGCCGCTGGAGCGAGGAGGTGGTGGCCCCCCGGGCGAAGCGGTCCGGCGTCTGCATGCCGCTGACATAGAGCGCGAGGTAGGAGCCCCGGGCCACCAGGTCGTCGTGCAGATCCCCTTCGAGGAAGCAGAACTCGAACGGGGTGTAGACCAGGGCCTGGTTGAGCTGGTCCGACAGCGTCATGCCCAGCGCGTCGAGGTCGGCCATGGCCCCGCCGGGGGCACGCAGCAGGGTGGAGCCGTGCACCCAGCCGACGAAGTTGTTGAGCCGGCGGTCGGTCCGCATGGCCGCCGGGATGTTGAGGATCACGTCCTCCACCCCGCCGCGCACGGCGATGGCCTGGGCCACGGCGGCGTTGAGGAGCGAGGTCTCGGTGATGCCGATCCGGCGGGCGCGGGTCTGCACCCGTTCCTGTCCGGTGGGGTTCAGGAAAGCGAAGATCTCGCCGCCCGGACCCGCCTGGGTGCGGTCGAAATTGGTCGCGAGGCCCTTTGCCTTGCGGCCGAAATTCGGCAGCGGCGGCGGGTTGGCCCCGTACAGTTCGCGCACATAGGCCTCGCGCTCGGCCATGAAGACGGGGTCCGTCGCCCGGTCGAACTCGTTCACATACTGCTCGACGGTCATCTCGGGGGGCGCCAGCGGGATGCCCAGGAAGGCCTGGAACACTTCCTCCACGAACACGCCCAGCGCCCAGCCGTCGAAGATGAGGTGATGGCCCTGCGCCACCACCACGTCGCCGTCCTCGCCGCCCCGCAGCACGGTGACGCGATAGGGCGCTTCCGTGAACGGATCGAGCGGGGAATCGAGCAGGGCGGACAGGCGCGCCTGCACGGCCGCGGCATCGGCGCCCGGCATCTCCTCCACCACCATGGGCGGCTCGCCGCAGGGCAGGATGAGGGCGTGGGGCTGTCCGTCGTCGCTGACCACGAAGCGCGTGCGCAGGGATTCCTGCCGCTCCTCCACCAGCCGCAGGGCCCGGCGCAGGCGGTCGATGTCGGCGCGGGGCGCGATGCGGAAGGCGCGGCCGATGGACCAGAACACGCGGTAGGCGTGGTTGGTCCCCGGCTTGATCAGGGATCGCAGCACGTTGTGCTGCTTGACGGAGAGCGGAACCGGCCGTTCGCCCGAAGGCGTCAGGCCCGTCACCGCGGGGGCGGCGATGCCGGCTGCCGGGGGCGGTGGCGCGGCCGCCGCGCGGCGCACCGCTCCGGTGGCGCCGTGCCAGGTGGTGGTACCGATCGTTGCCGGGGTGCCGGTGAGTTCGGACACGGCGGCGACGAAGGCTTCAAGCAGGGCGCGCCCGGTCTCCGCCGGGATGGCGGCGGTGTCGAGGGCGAGCCTCAGCGTCAGGCTGGCGCCGTCAGCCACCACATCGAGCCGAAGCTCGTTGAACGGATCGGTGAGCGCCGCCAGGGGCTCGCCGATGCCGAGGGCCTTGGCCCGGGCCGCCCCGTCCGCGTCGAGATAGGAGAAGCCGACCTGCCGGAGCGCCGCGCCGGCGGCGTTGAGGCGTTCTGCCAGCAGGGCTTCCACGGCCGCCGTGTCCAGCGCCCGGTGGCTGCGTGCCGCGGCGAGGCGCTGGAGCGCCCGCCGGATCAGCCAGTCGGCGGGGGCGTCGAGGCGGTCCAGCAGCAGCGGGACGCCGGTGCCCACGGGTCCGATCAGGCCGGCAGGTCCTTCCCGCCGGGCCGGGTCATGGCATTCCACCAGCACCCGGTCGATGCCGGAGCCCGCGGCGAGCGCGCGGCCCAGGGCGGCGACGAGGAGGGCTTCCTGGTCCGGCACGGCGAGGGCGTCGAAACCCGGAAGGGTCAAGGAGGCGTCGAAATGGCCCACCGGTCCGCGATTGAGGCCGAAGCCCGTGGGTGCCGACGCCAGGGTGCGGCCGAGGTTCGGCAGGGCCGCTGGCGGCGTGCGCAGCATCTCCTTCCAGAAGGCCATGTGCCCGGCCAGGGCCATGGAGCCGTCCGCCGGCCGTTCTGCCGCGGCGAAGGCGGCAAAGGGCGTGCCGGGCGCGGGAGCCGTTCCGGCCGCCGCCACGAGGGCGGCCAGCGCGAGATACGGCGACAGGGCATCCGCCGCCGCGCGGTGGGCCCGCGCATGGAGCGTGAGGGCGCCGTCCGCCGCCTTGGAGATGCCGAACCGCCAGAGCGGTCCCGGCTGGGTGACCGGGGCAAGGCCGGAGGCGTCGGTGATCCATTCGAGGTCGGGGGCGTCGCCGGCCACGATCTCGCCCGCGGCGGTGCCGGTGAGCCTGAGGGCATCTTCGGCCGCAGCGAGGGCGGCGAGCGCCTGGGCCAGCGCCTCGAAATCCAGCGGGGCATCGACGGTACGGGAGGCCGAGACCTCCAGAGCCGCGCGGGTGACCGGGGACGTCATGGGCCGGCCGCCGAGGGCGATGACCGCCTCCTGCCGCACCAGCGGACGGAACACCGGGCCGTCGCCCGCCCCACCGGCACCGCTGCCGCCGTCAGCCAGCGCCGCGGCAGTCGCGGCCCGGGCCTTCTGCGTCGCCTCGAAGGTGACGGCCACCACGCCGGACAGGCCGGTGACGGTGGGCGTCTGGAGGAATTTGGCCACCGGGATGTTCACATCCACATGGGCCTCGATGCGGTTCTTCAGCTCGAACGAGGACAGGGAGTCGAGGCCCAGTTCCGAGAGGCGGCGGTCGGCCGGGATGTCGTTGGGCGACACCTTCAGCACCTTCGCCACCTCGCCGCGGATGAGGTCGGCCAGCATGCCGTCCCACGCCTCGCGCGGGGCGGCGAGCAGCTCGGCCTGGATGCGCGAGCGCCCGCCGGTGCGCTGGGCCAGCAGCGGCTTCACGCGGGCGGTTCCGGCGGTGCGCGCCAGGGCCCGGGAGATGGCCGCCCAGTCGGCGCGGGCGAAGCCGAGGTTCTCGTCCTCGGCGCGCAGCAGGGTGCCGAGGGAAGCCGCGGCCTCCGTGTCCGGCACCGGCTTCATGCCGATGCTTTCAAGATAATTGCCGAGCGCCTCGGAGCGGGCGACGAAGCCCGACCCGGCGATGGAGCCCCAGGCCGCCGCCGAGCCGGCAAGGCCCCGGCTCTTGCGGAACGAGCCCATGCCGTTGAGCACGGAATTGGCCGCCGTGTAATTGGCCTGGCCGGGGCTGCCGATGACCTGCGCCAGCGACGAGAAGCTGACGAAGAAGTCGAGATCGGCCCCGTGCCGGGTCACTGCGCGATGCAGGCTCCAGGCGCCGCCCGCCTTGGGACGGATGACGCGGGAGATCTGGCCTTCGTCGAGTTGGCTGACGAAGCCGTCCTGGATCACCGCCGCACCGTGGACGATGCCCTTCAGCGGCTTGTCGGATTTGGCGTGGGCGGCGATCAGCGCGTCCACGGCATCCGCGTCCGTCACGTCGAGGGCGATGGGGACAATTTCGGTGCCCCGCGCCGCGATGGCGGCGAGGACCGGCTCGGAATCCGCGTCGGGGGTGCCGTTGCGGCCGCAGAGCAGCAGGCGCCCGGCGCCCTGCCGGCTGAGGAAGTCCGCCACCGCCACGCCGAAGCCGCGCAGGCCGCCGGTGACGAGATAGCTCGCCTCGCCCGAGAAGTGCATGGGCTGGTTGAGGTCGACCTCCACCTCGATGGCGGGTTCGTCGAAGGTGAGCACCACCTTGCCGAGGTGCTGGGCCTTGGAGAACATGCGCATGGCCTCCGCCACCCGGGAGACCGGGAAGCGGGTGGCGACGAGCGGCCGGTAAAGGCCCTGCGCCACCTTGGCCTCCACCGCCCGCAGCAGGGACGACAGGCGCGCGGGGCGCTCGTCGGCGATGGTGGAGAGGTCGATGACCGAATAGGAGTTGTTGTAGTAGAGCGACTTCAGCCCGATGGGCTTGTCCTGGGCGAGGTCGCGCTTGCCGATCTCGACGAAGCGGCCGAAGGGCGCGAGGCATTCGAGGCCCTTGTCGATGCCGGCGCCGGACAGGGCGTTCAGCACCACGTCCACGCCCCGCCCGCCGGTGGCGGCCCGCACGCCCTCGGAGAATTCGAGGCTGCGCGAGTTCATCACATGGGTGATGCCGAGGTCGCGCAGGAAGGCGCGCTTGGTGTCGGAGCCGGCGGAGGCCAGGATTTCGGCGCCGATGTCCCGCGCCACCTGGATGGCGGCAAGGCCCACGCCGCCGGTGGCGAGGTGCACCAGCACCTTCTCGTCGGGTTCGAGGCGGCCGATGTCCACCAGCGAATAATGGGCGGTCATGAAGGCGGCCGGCAGGGTTGCGGCTTCTTCCAGCGTCACGTCGTCGGGCACGTGCATGAGGAAGCGGGCGTCCGCGGCGGCGAACCGGCGCAGGAAGCCCTTGCCCATGCCCATCACCCGGTCGCCCGGCTTGAAGCCGGTGATGGCCTCGCCTGTGGAGCGCACGGTGCCGGCGAATTCGAGGCCGAGATTGCGCCACCAGGCGCCCTCGCCCTCCGCCTCGTCGGGCAGGATGGAGGTGGCGGCCATGATGTCGCGGAAGTTGAGGCCGACGGCGGTCACTTCGACCACCACCTCGCCCGCCTTGGGCGTGGGGTAGGGGCACTCGCGCACCACCACATTGTCGATGAGGCCGGGGCTGGTCATCGTCACGGTGAAGTTGGCGGGGTCGCTGGCTTTGGCGATGGTGCGCCGGCGCGGTGCGAGGCCGTTGAGCGGCCCCTGCCGCAGGCGCGGCACGGTGCGTTCGGTGCCGCGCAGGATGATTTCCGCTTCGTCGCTCTCCTCCAGCACCGCCAGGGCGAGGGCCTGGCCCTCGCTGAAGGCGTCGGCGTCGGCGTCCACATGGCGGATGGCGAATTCCGGGCACTCGTTGGCCAGCGTCCGCGACAGGCCGAGCAGGGCGGAATCCGCGAGGCCTTCCGTCGCCATCGGCCCGTCGCCGGGGATCAGGCGGCTGGCGCGGGCGACCACCACGAGGGCCGGCCGGCTGGGTACGGTGCGCAGGCGGTCCAGCACCTGGCCCACCGTGACGAGGCCGAAGGAGGCTTCCTCCACCGCCGCCACCAGGCGTTCGGTGGACAGCTCCGCCTCAGGTCCCAGCTCGACCCCCGCCGTCGCCGCATAGACGATGCCGGTGAGGCCCTCGGGCGCGGCGAGCCGCTGTTCGATCAGCTGGGTGGCCTCTTCCGCCTTCATGGCGGTGAAGATGTCCGGCGCCAGGGTTTCGACCACAGCGCCCGATGCCACGAGGGCAGAGGCGAGCGGCTCGGTCGCCGCCGGATCGCCCGACAGCACCAGCCAGCGGCCGAGCCGCACCGGCGTGTCGGCCTTGGGCGCCACGGTCTCGAAGGTCTCCTCGATCACCACGGTGCCGCCGTCGTTGGCGTTCGCCTTCAGGGCGCCGAGGGTCTTGACCTTGAGGTTCTCCACCGCCAGCAGCGGCGTACCGTCCAGCGCATAGACGCGATAGATGCCCGTGTCGTCGGCGGGATCGGTGAAGAATTCGCAGATGACTTCCGACGGCAGGGGACCTGCCACCATCACCTTGCGGATGCCCACCGGCAGCATGAGCTTGTATTTCCCGGCGACGCTGTCCTCGTCGGGCAGCGGTTCGCCGGGGATCCACAGGCCGAGGCCCACGTCCTCCAGCACGAGGCCGGACTGGAGCACGCTGTCGAACAGGCCGGGGAAGGCGATGAAGCCGTCGCGCTTGGCCGCATCGGCGCTGGAGATGCGCGCCACCGCATGGCGCGGCCCGGCGAGCCACAGGGCTTCCACCGCCTGGAAGGTCGGGCCGTAATCGAGCCCATGACGGGAGGTGAGGCGATAGAAGTCCTCGCGCTCGATGGCCGGCCGGGTCTGGAGGATGGCCGGGTCGAAGCTGGCGGCCGGCACGGCGAAGGCATGTTGCCAGCCGTAGGCCTCCACGCGCAGCCGCCAGTCCTCCTCCGTATCGCGCTTCATGGACGAGATGCGCAGCCGGCTGGTGGCGGGATCGTACGAGGTGCGCAGCAGCACCACGTCGTCGCCGCCGATGGACAGGGCCTCGTAGATGCGGAAGTCGCGCAGCTCCACCGGGGCGTTGCCGAACAGCTCGCGCAGCGCGGCGGTCATCATCTCCAGATAGCCGACGGTGGGGAACAGGCAGTCCCCGCCGGGGCGGTGGTCGGCGAGATATTTGGCGCTCTTGAGGGTGATTTCGTTGGTCCAGGCCGGCTCCGGCCCCATCTCGCGCCAGCCAAGCAGCGGGTGGCGGTCGCCCTCGAACAGGAATTGGCGCGCTTCCAGCGGCAACTGCACCAGGCGCTCGTTGACCCAGGGCCGGCGCGGCAGGGGCAGGTGCTCTTCGGCACCGGCGTCGCTCTCGCTCCAGTCGAAGGACACGCCATTCACATAGAGGCTCGCCATGGAGCGGGCCATCACGAGCCGGTCGTCGCCCTGCCGCTCCAGCGAGGACACCGCTACCACGGAGGCGTTGTGCTCCTGGGCGATGCCGTGGATCAGCGGCGTGACGGTGCGGTGCGGCCCCAGTTCCAGGAAGGCGTCGATGCCCAGATCCAGGCAGAAGTCGATGGCCTTCTTGTAGCTCACCGGCTGGCGCAGGTTCTGCCACCAGTATTCGGTATCAAAGCAGGTCTCCAGCATGCCGGTGACGGTGGAGACGATGGGGAAGGATGGCGGCTTCCAGGAAATCTCGCCGAGGCCCTCGCGGAACCGGGCCTCGCAATCGTCGAGGTGGGGCGAGTGCCAGCCGAAGTCCATGGTGAGGCGGCGGGCGGTGACGTCGGGATAAAGCCGCTTGACCTCTTCGAGCAGCGCCAACACCGGCGCTTCCATGCCGGAGATGGTCTGGGCGGTGGGGCCGTTATAGGCGGCGACCACCACGCTTTCGTCCGCCGGCAGCAGGGGGGCAATCTGGTCCCAGGTGACGCCCAGCGTCGCCATGGCGCCGCGCCGCGTGCTGCCGTGGGGGATGAGGCCGCGGTTGTAGATGATCCTGGCGCAGGTATCGAGGTCGATGCAGCCGGCGATATGGGTCGCCGCCACCTCGCCGAAGCTGTGGCCCACCAGCAGTTCCGGCGTGAGCCCGCGCTCCCGCCACATGCGGTAGAGGCCCACCTGGTTGGAGAAGATGGCAGCCTGGGTCACGTCCGCGTCGTTGATGCGGGTGGTGGCCTCGTCGCGGGTGATCTCCTCGATCACGGACCAGCCGGTATGGGGCTTCAGCGCCTCGTCGAAGGTCTCGACGAAGCTGCGGTAGGTCTTGTCCTCGGTGAGCAGCTTGCGGGCCATGGCCCACCACTGGCCGCCCTGGCCCGAGAAGGTGAAGGCGAGGCGCCGCGGCTTGGCGCGGCCGGTGATGATATAGGGAGCGATGGCCTCGTTGGCCGGTGCGTCGGCACCCAGGGCGAGGGTGCGCAGCTTGAGCGGCAGATCCTGCGCCTGCGGGTCGGCCAGGATCGCGGCCCGCTCGGTCAGGTGGTCGCGGCTGGTCTTGAGGGCGCTGGCCAGGGTCTCGTAGGGGACCGCGCCGAGCGTGCCGCCCTCGTCCACCGCGTCCGCCAGCTCTTCCGCCCACAGGCCGAGGGCGGCCTTGCCGTTGGCCGAGAGCGGGATGAACACCGGGCCTTCGGCGGGGGCCGGCCGGGCGCGCGCGTCGGCGCGGGGCCGCTTGCCGCCATGGAAGCTTTCCACTGCCACCGAGGCGTTGGTGCCGCCGAAGCCGAACGAATTCACCACCGAGAGGCGCACGTCGTGCTCGCTCGAATAGGGGGTCGGCTCCACCGGGACCGACAGGCCCAGCGCATCGAACGGGATGGTCGGGTTGGGGGTCTCGAAATTGAGGTTGGGCGGCACGATGCCGTGATGGGTGGACAGCACGATCTTGATCAGCCCGGCGACGCCGGATGCGGATTCCAGATGGCCGAGATTGGGCTTGAACGAGCCCACCAGCACCGGCCGGTCGACCCGGCCGGCGCCGAACACGCGGCCGATGGCGCTCGCCTCGATGGGGTCGCCCACCGGCGTGCCGGTGCCGTGCGCTTCCACGTAGCCCACGTCCTCGGGGTCGATGTTGGCATGGGCCACCAGGCTTTCCAGCATGGCGGTCTGGGCCACGTCGCTCGGGGCGGTGAGGGTGGCGGTGCGGCCGTCCTGGTTCACCGCCGAGCCGCGGATCACCGCATAGATGCGGTCGCCGTCCGCCACGGCGCGGGCCAGCGGCTTCAGCACGACGATGCCGCAGCCCTCGCCGCGCACGAAGCCGTCCGCGCGGGCGTCGAACGTATAGATCTTGCCGGTGGCCGACAGCATGTTGGCGCTGGCGAAGGCCACGAACGGGCCGGGATCGAGCATCAGGTTGACGCCGCCGGCGAGCGCCACGTCGCAGGTGCCCATGGCGAGGTGGCGCATGGCCTGGTCCACCGCCACCAGGGCCGAGGAGCAGGCGGTGTCGAGCGCGATGCTCGGCCCCTTCAGGTCGAGCCGGTGGGAGATGCGGTTCGCCGCAATGGAATAGGCCGAGCCGGTGCCGGCGAAGATGTCGGTGGCGACCCGCCGGTAGCGCTGGCTGTAGCTGAAGTCCGACGTGGAAATGCCCACGAAGACGCCGGCGCGCTGGCGTTGCAGGGTGCGCAGCGGCACCCCCGAATCCTCGATGGATTCATAGGCCACCTGCAGCAGCAGGCGCTGCTGGGGGTCCATCAGCATGACCTCGCGCGGGGCCATGTCGAAGAAAGCCGGATCGAAGTTGAAGACGTCGCCTGAAAGGAAACCGCCCCACTTGGAATAGGAGCGCCCGGTGGTCTCGGGGTCCGGATCATAATAGTTGCGAACGTTCCAGCGATCCGCCGGTATTTCGCGAATGCCACATCGTTTTCCCAGCAGGAAGGACCAATAACCTTCCGCGCTGGTGATGCCACCTGGAAAACGACAGCCGATTCCGATGACGGCAACAGCTTCGGGTTCTTGACCAAGGCCGTTACCGGCCGCCCGTACCTGACCGTCCAGAAGATCTAAGCTATCCATGGGAAGCGCCCTCTTCCGCAGAATTGCCGCAGCGCAAACCTATGCGTACGGGCGCGGAGCTGTCACGTCATTTCTTCTGAGTTTGCGAAAAATGCAAGTAGACGCCCACGGCTTATTCAGGTTGAGGCACTATATTACCGAGCTTTGCTTGACGTTTTTCAGAACTCCCGCCGCACTCGGTTAGGGCCGGCGCCCCATCCCGGCCTTCCGATGATGCGTTGCAACTTGATGCGGACGGGGGCATGCCCCGACCGATTCGCGCCCGCGGAAGGGAATGGCTCCGGGGTCCAGCGCCCGGCCGCGCCCGCCCTGGTGACGCGAGGCCACGGCAGATGGAATCCACCAGCGGCGGCCGAATCACTGCTCTTTAAAGCCCGCGCCCGTCTTCTTCCGCAGCGAGCAGGATGAGGTCGCTCAGGGAGAAGCGGGCAACGTCCGGCAGGGTGCCGGGCGACAGGATCGACGCGTCCGAATGGAGCGCGAGGGTCCACAGGGCCTCGGCCACGATCCGGCTGCCCACCGGGCCGAGATGCCGGCCGGCGGGGCCTTCGGGATTGCCGGCCTCCGCGAGGATGTAGAACCACAACGGCGTCGCCTCGCAGAACGGCAGAGCGGCGACGCGCTGGTGGTCCGGCAGGGCCGCGAGCAGGGTGTCGTCCTTCAGGGGCTTGAGGCCCAGATGCCGCGCCAGCGCCTGCCCCGTCGGCAGGCCGAGGCGGAAGCCGCGCAGCAGGTGGTGGCTGGCGACGGCCTCGGCGCTTTCGGGTGCGCCCGAGATGAGGGTATCGAGCCGCCGCGCCCGCTGCGGGGCCTCGGCGGCGAGGGGCAGGAAGCCGTCCCAGGAGATCACATGGTGCTCCGGCAGCGTCTCCGGTCCGTGCCGGCCGCCGGCGAGCACGCTCCGCGTCGCCAGCGCGCTGCGCTCCACGTCGCGAAAATGGACGTTGTAGTCATAGCTTGCCCGCCGCATGGACGGGGCCAGCACCAGCGCGGCGGCGGACAGTTCCACCGGCATGAACAGGGCGGTGGGGCGCTCCACGCGCCACAGGCGCGGGCCCTCCGCCATCACGTTTTCGAGAACATCCGGCGCGCAGAGCTTCGGCAGCAGGTCGAACAGCACCATCCACTGGAAGCGGCGCCGGAGCGCGCGCCGGGCCGCCTCGAACGACAGTCCGGAGCCGACAAGGGCGTTGTGCGCCTTCAGAAAGGCCACGTGCAACTGCCCGAGAATCAGGTGCTCGTCGTTGCGGGCATCGCTCATGCGCGGGGTGCGGTCGCGGCCGGGCTCGGAATTGCGGGGATGGCGGGGCAGGTCGTTGGCCACGCCGGCGCGCGGCGGGCGTCCATGGGGGCAGCCGTTCTGCTTCGGCGTCACGGCGCCGACCAGCATGCGGCGCACCGCCTGCGGGTCGCGCGGGGCATCATAGATGCTGTCGAGGTCGAGCCCGCCCGAGCGCCGGTTCAGCAGGCCGGTGAGCGACGGCAGCGCCGCGAAGGCGTCCGGACCCAGGCGCACCTCGTCCGGAGCGCGCCGCTCCCAGACCAGATCGTTGCGCAGGAACTCGACGAGATAGGTATAGGCGGCAGGCAGGTCGCCATCACCGGCCGACCGGACACGGGGTGGCGGCGGGCTGTCCGCAGGCTCGGCCATGACCGAGGCCAGGCGCGCAAGATCCTTCAGGGTGCGCGGCTCCGGCGCCAGGCGATGGGCCGGCCCGCACAGCGCGGGAAACATGAAGCCGAAGCCGTGATCGGCGGGGCGGGCGCCCGATTCCAGCGCCAGGGCGCGCACGCGCTCCCCGATCGCCTCGCGGAGCGACGGGCGCGGATCCTCTCCCCCCGCACACATTTCCATGGACCTTCCAAATGTCATTCGGTTCTTCACGCTGTTCTTGTTGCCCTTGCCCTTCTCCCTTAGGGCAGCATGGAGCCCCATGGGGCAGCATCCCGCGAATGGGGGATGACCCACCCATCGGCCGTCTTGCAGCCTGAGGCGGTTGTGCAATGCTGCAATCTTAAGGAGCGTGACCGCTCCGGCGACGGCGGCATCGGGTGGCGCAGTGCGCGCCACCGTTTGTCCTCTTCCTTGCCGGTTTGCAGGAGTGAGGGTGCCAGCGCGCCACGGCTCTCGCGGGGATGAGCCACGGCGGTCCATCGGATCTGAGCGTTTCGCCCTTCCGGCCCGGCCGGCTGCGGCGCTGCGCGGAAATGGGACGGACATGGGCGATCTCGATCAATATTCCCGCCTCATCGGCGACGTGTACGAACTCAGCGGCGATCCCCAGCAGTGGGGCATCCTGCTGGAGGGGGTGACACGCTTCGTCGACGGCCGCGTCGGCCAGTTGGCGGTGTTCAGCCTGAAGCAGCAGCGCAAGCCGACCTGGCGCGTGTGGGGCCACGACCCGCAGGACTACAAGACCTTCCTTTACCGCCATGCGACGGAAGACCCCCGCCTGTCGTACATTCTCTCCAACCCCGGCCGCATCATCTGCGGCGAGGACGGGGTGGACCCCGACCAGTTCCGCGCCTCCGCCATGTTCCGCGAGGTGGTGGAGCCCATGGACCTCGAACATTCGCTGGTCTCCTATTTCGCGCAGGAGGCGGACGTGATGGCCACCGTGTGCGCCATGCGCGGCCGCGGGCAGGGGGCGTTCGGCGCCCCCGAGAAGCAGAAGCTCTCCCTCGTGGTGCCGCACCTGCGCCGGGCGTTCGAACTGTATGCGCTGCTCGACGAGGCGAAGGCCAAGGTGGGCGACATCGCCGCCGCCCTCGATATCGTCGATGCCGGCATCTTCCTGGTGGATGCGGACATGCGCGTCGCCCACGTCAACGTGGCGGGCGATGCCATGGTGAAGGAGGGCGACATCGCCCTGCGCGGCGGCAAGCTCGCCTTCCGCGACGACCGCGCCTCGCGGCAGGTGGCGGCGGCAGTGGCGCTGGCTCTGGCTGCGGCGCGGGGCGAGGCGAGCCTGCCCCATGCCGAGCACATGGAGGTGGCGCGCCCGAATTGCGACAGCGGTCCCTATCGCGTGTCGCTGCATCCCCTGCCGCTGGGCGCGGGCGCGGTGAAGCTCGCCACGCGCTCGCAGATCGCGGTGGTGGTGCGGGCGCCGGGGCGCAGCGGCACCGACGTGGCGCGCCGGCTGCAGACCACCTTCCGCCTTACCCCGTCGGAGGCGGCGCTGGGCGCGGCGCTGGCGGTGGGGGCCTCGCTCGCCGATTTCGCCCAGCAGCGCAGCGTGGCCATGTCCACGGTGCGCAGCCAGCTCAAGGCGCTGTACGAGAAGACCGACACCAACCGCCAGGGCGAGCTGGTGGCGCGCCTGCGCGAGAGCCTCGACCTGTCGCTGGTGTGAGCATGGGCGGGTGTGAGATGGGTCGTGTCCCAGTTTGAAGGTCGGCTGCTCCGACCGGGCGCACCGTGGCACCCTCTGCTGCTCCGAACCTGGCTGTTGCCGCGTTCGGTTCCCAAAAGCTGAAGCCGGAAACATCCGGCTTCAGAGCGGGGGAGGGAGTGGCGACGGTGCTCCATTTCAAACCCAGTCACGACCTGAATTGTCGCTCGCCTGACATGTCGGTGCGCGAGGCTTCGGCGTCCGGCGGCGGTGGCAATTGCGGACACCGGAGCCGGCCGGGGCCCAAGCGCGACGTCGAAGCTTGGTTCGGGCCGCTGCGGCGTGTGCAATCCGTCCGGATTGACGCGGTTCGGCTTCCAACCGGACAGTGAAACGCATTTTAATTATTATGAAACGAGACGGCTTCACCGCACCGGCACGGCCTGCCCGTGCGGACCGGCTCCAGCGGGACCGACGATGTCCCGCATCAAAGTTTGGGGGAGAAAATGCTGGGGCGAAAAGGTCTCTTTGTGATCGCGGGCATCGCGGGCTTTCTGGGCCTTGCGGCGGCCACCGACGCGATCATGTCGCGGCGGCAGGCGGTGGAGCAGGCCGGGCCGCCGAAGGTGCTGGACCAGGGCTGGTCGGACGGCATGCGCGAGCTGTTCTATTATACCTCGCAGGGTTCGCAGCTGCTCCCCTACGTCTTCCTGCGGGCGCTGGAGCAGCCGCTGTCGGACAAGCCGTTCCTTGATCCGGCGCACATCGCCGAGCTCGGTTTCCTGCCGGCGGACAAGCCCTCGCAGCTCAATCCGGACGGGCTGCCTATCGGCTTCGTGAAGGATCCGCGGCCGGCCGGGACAATGGGCCCCATGGTGGGCATGACCTGCGCTGCCTGCCATACCGCGGACATCGAGGCGAACGGCGTGCGCATCCGCATCGACGGCGGCGCGGCTGCTGCCGACTACCAGCTGTTCATGAAGCGGCTGAGCCGCGCCCTCGACAACACCTTGGCCGACCCCGCCAAGTTCCAGCGCTTCGCCGGGCGCCTGGTGGGCGTCGATCCCAAGCAGGTGCGTCCGGCGCTGGAGGCGACCGCCGCCGAGATCCGCCGTCTGGAAGCCGCGTCCTGGACGCCGGTGCCCTACGGGCGCGGCCGGCTCGACGCCTTCGGCCACATCCTCAATGCCGTGGTCGCCGACGCGCTGGGCGAGCCCG
Organism: Xanthobacter autotrophicus; assembly: GCF_029991245.1. Lineage (GTDB taxonomy): Bacteria > Pseudomonadota > Alphaproteobacteria > Rhizobiales > Xanthobacteraceae > Xanthobacter > Xanthobacter autotrophicus_C. The sequence continues at coordinate 20,390 of NZ_JAIVFO010000037.1, read as the reverse complement.
CCAACTTCCGCATGCCCGACGCCCCGGTGAGCTATCCCTTCCTGTGGACCACCCCGGCCCAGCGCTACGTGCAGTGGAACGGGGTGGCCGGCAACCCGCTCGGGCGCAATCTGGGCGAGGTGCTCGGCGTGTTCGGCCACACCAGCTTCGCCAACGGCAATCCCGCCGCCTTCTCCTCTTCCGCGCTTGCCGACAATCTGGTGGCGCTGGAAGACTGGGTGGCGGACCTGAAGCCGCCGCCGTGGCCGGAAAAAGAGCTGGGCAAGGTGGATGCGGCCAAGGCGAAGCGCGGCGCCGAGCTGTTCAAGGCCAATTGCGCCGGCTGCCACGGCGGTCCCGAGTATCGCTTCACCCCCGCCGCGGACACCGAGGGCGGGCGGCAGTGGCTGGCGGTCTCCATGGTGGACATCGCCAAGGTGAAGACCGACCCCAAGATGCTCACCAACTTCACCGGTCGCTTCGCCAGGCCCGGCCTGCTCGGCCCGCTGGTGGCCAACGCGCCGCACCTCTCCGACGGGCAGGTGCCGGCCGGCGCCGCGCTGCTGGCGGCGGTCACCGTCATCACCGAGAACAGCCTGCGCGCCCAGGGCATCACCGGCGATGCGCGCAAGCAATGGTATGGCTGGCGCTTCGCCCCGGGCAGCAGCACGCCCCAATCGGGCTGGCTGACGCCGGCGAGCTACAAGGCCGGGCCGCTGGCCGGCGTGTGGGCGACGGGGCCGTTCCTGCACAACGGTTCGGTGCCCACCATCTACGACCTGCTCTCCCCCGAGGACGAGCGGCCTGCCCGCTTCTATGTGGGCTCAAAGCAGCTCGACACCCAGAAGCTCGGCTTCGTCTCCTCTCCCGATTCGCTGCCCGAGAAGGAGCGCGAGGGGCTGTTCCTGTTCGACACCAACCTCGCGGGCAATTCCAACCGGGGCCATAGTTTCCCCGACCCCTCGGTGGCGAAGCTCTCGCCGGATGATCGCTACGCCATCATCGAATATCTCAAGATCCTGGAGGGGCCGGATGTCCGCCGCCACTGAGGGCTCCGCCAGGAGCTGTAACGGCGGGGCCTCGCCGACGCCGCTGCTCGACCGCCTCGCGGCCCTGCGCCCGGCCGAGCGCTGGCCGCTCGCCCGCGACCTCATCGCCCACGAGGCGCGCGCCTTCTTCGCCGAGCTGCGCGCCCACGCCCCCATCTATGAGACCAGCGAGGTGACGCTGATCGCGCGGCGCGCCGACGTGATCGAGGTGCTCTCGCTCCCCAAGGTGTTCACGGTGGATCTCTACAAGCCCAAGATGGGCGACTTCATGCTGGCCATGGACGAGACCATCGTGAATTACCGCGACAAGGCGGTGATGCGCGCCATCCTCGCCTTCGACGACCTGCCCAAGATCCGCGCCGTCGCCGCCGAGGTGGCGGATGCGGCGCTGGACGCCGCCGGCTGCGAGATCGAGGCGGTGCAGCAGCTCGCCCGCCACGTGCCCATGCGCATCGTGCAGCGCTGCTTCGGCATCCACGGGCCGGACCAGGACCTGCTCGACTGGTCCTATGCCAACCAGATGGACCAGTTCAACAATTTGCCCTACGACGACCGCCCCGACGCCGACGCCGTCCACCAGGCGGCGGAAGACTCGCGGGTGAAGCTGCGCACCCTGTTCGCCCAGCTGATCCCGGCGCGCATTGCGCAGATCAAGGCCGGCACCGCCCCCGACGACAGCCTGACCCGCATCCTGAGCCTGAACCTGCCGGCGGCCGACCATTTCGGCATGGACCGGGTGGTGATCAATGTGGGCGGGCTGCTCATCGGCGCCATCGAGACCACGGCGGAAGCGGTCATCAACGCGCTGGCCGAGCTGTTCGCGAGGCCCGAGGCGCTGGCCGGCGCGCGGGCGGCGGCGGAGGCGGGGGACGACGCGGCCTTCGACGGCCATGTGTGGGAAGCGCTGCGCTTCTCGCCCATCGTCGCCTTCATGTTCCGGGAGGCGGCCTCCACCATCACCATCGCCCAGGGCACCGACCGGGAGAAGGTGATCGGCAAGGGCACGGTGGTGCTGCCGCTGAGCCTGTCCGCCATGTTCGATCCGGATTTCGTGCCGGACCCGGAGGCGTTCCGGCCCGACCGGCCGTTCCACACCTACCTGCATTTCGGCTACGGCCACCACGAATGCCTCGGCCGCTATGTGGGCGGGGTGGTGATTCCGGAGATTGTGAAGCGGGTGCTGAAGCGCCCCGCCGCCCGGCCGCTGGCGCCGGTGGACATGGCCGGCACCCCGTTCCCGCAGAGCTATCGCATCGGGCTGGGGTGATTGGAGCGCTTCATCGTTTCATGGAAACGATGAAGCGCTCCAAATTCTTGAATCAGTGCATTTTATTCACGAGAACCGGTGCCCCCGATTCGCGCGAAAACGCGTTCACTTTGCTCGGATCGCGCTCTAGCTCGCCGCGGTCAGAGCCCGGCAATAACGTCGGTTCTGTGCGCGAACGTCTTCAACGGGCGTCGCTCTTTCCCGAATTGCCGGGAGCCTCTCCGTGCACCCGATGAACAAGACCTGTCGTCCCCCGAAGGAGCTGCGATCCTTTGATGTGCATCAACGACCGGTCCCTCATAGTGTACTATAAGTTACAGTTTACAGGTCGCCGCGTCGGTTCGGAGAGCCGATTTGAATAGACCCGATTTCACGCACGAATTGTGCGGTTGGCTTGTCGATATACTGATTATGCCAACCTGAACCGGGGAGGCCAGCATGCGACTTTCGATCATGCTATCCGCGTTGCTTGCGCTTGGATGTGTCACAGCCAGCACCGATACCGCCGGCGCCGTCGTGTACTGCCAGTATGTCGAGTATCCGGCCGGGTGTGTCGTGAGGCCCGGTGTTGTGCTTCGACCGCGGCCTGCGGCGCGGGCGGTGGCAACGCCCGGCGTCGGGGCGCCTGGTGTGGGGGTTCGCCCCGGAACGCCGGCAAACCGCGGCGGGCCAGTCAATCGGGCGGGCAGGCGCTAGGACCGATCGGTATTCGGGATTCCCAAAGCTGGAGAATGCTGATTCATCGGGTTCCGTGTTTTTGGAGCACGGAGCCCTGCGACGGCCGGCTTCCAGAAAGCAGCGTCGCCGCTCACTTTCTCATCTGCTGGAGCAGCTGGAGGTCGGGATAGCCGTCGGGCAGCGCCCCCGAGCGCACCTGGAAGTCCTGGATGGCCACCCGGCTCTTCTGGCCGAGGATGCCGTCCACGTTGCCGATGTCGTAGCCCATCTGGGCGAGGCGGGACTGGATCTCCTGCCGCTCGGCCTTGCTGAGGCCGCGCTCCTCCTTCGGCCAGGACTGGGCGAAGGTGCCGCCGCCCCGCAGCCGGTCGGCCAGGTGCCCGATGGCGAGGGCGTAGGCGTCGGCCGGGTTGTATTTCAGGATGGCGTCGAAATTCTTCATCATCAGGAACGCCGGCCCGTTGGCGCCGGCGGGCAACAGCAGGTAGGCGGTCTCGCCGGCGCGGGGGAAGGCGACGCCGCTCGGCCGGCGCAGGCCCATGGTGTTCCACTCGCCCAGCGTGCGCTTGATGGAGCGGTTGGCGTTGCGGTAGTCGAAGCCCTGCGGCAGCACCACCTCATAGCCCCAGGCCTTGCCGAACTCCCAGCCGTCCAGTTTCAGGTTGTTGGCGGTGGAGGCGATGATGTCGGGGATGGAATCCACCACGTTGCGCTTGCCGTCGCCGTCGAAGTCCACGGCGAAGCGCTGGAACGAGGTGGGCATGAACTGGGTGGGCCCGAAGGCGCCGGCCCACGAGCCCTTCATGTGGTCGTAGGGCACGTCGCCCTTCTCCAGGATCTGGAGGGTGGCGATGAATTCGTCGCGGAAATAGTCCTGCCGCCGGCCGATGCAGGCCAGCGTCGCAGTGGAGTCCAGCACGTTGCGCCGGCCGATGCCGTCCGGGTCGCCATAGGTGGATTCGATGCCCCAGATGGCCGTCACCGCATAGCGGTCCACGCCATAGGCCTTTTCCATCCTGTCGAAGATGGGCTTGTAGCGCTCCAGGATCTCCCGGCCCTTCTTCACCCGGGTCTCGGTCACCAGCATGTTCACATAGGCGCCGATGGGCTTGGAGAATTCCGGCTGGCTATCCATGAACTCCATGATTTTCATCTGGGGTTCGAGGTTGGCCGTGTAGCGCTCGAAGGTGCGCCGCGAGATGCCCTTCGACTGGGCCAGCGGCCACAAATTGGCGATGCAGGCGGGGAAGTTGGCCTGGGCGTCCGCCAGCGCCTGGGGCGTCATCAGCGGATGGCCGCCGTTCGCCTGCGCCGCCTGGGGCTGGCCCAGCGGCGGGAAGCCGAAGATGGAGCCCGTGGTCTGGGCCTGCGCCCGTGCCGGCGTGATCAGCGCTGCCGCCGCGAGGGCGAGCCCGGCGACGCAGACGCCCTTCGCGGTCCCCTTGAGGGCACCCTTCAGGGCACGCATGCAGGTCGTTTGAGCCATTGCCAAGCCTTCCTCCCCGGCGCGCGTCCTTCTGTCGCCGCCTGACCTCACCGATAGGCCTCTACTGGGCGGCAATATGGTTGCGTCGCGGTTAATGGATGGCAAGTTTCCCGTGGATGCCGCGGTCGGGACGGGGCTACCTGTGCAGGCCCCGGGAGCGGGGGGACAGGCCGGGGGCCGGCCTGAGAGTCACACCCCGCCTCCGATTCGCCGGCGGGAGCATGCGGTGTCCAGCCTACCCCCGGGACACCCGATCGGCCCGGTGCACCCCGGGATTGTTGTGGCCGGGTGACCATGCCCCGATTTATTTGGTGCGACGCAGCGTAGCTCAGTTGCAATGCAGCGCGGCTTGTGACGGTGTGCTAGAGCAAATGCCGGCCGGCCTGCATCGCAAGCCGGGCCATCCGCGTTCTCTTTCCTGGGGCGAGGCGGTTCCGATCCGGTCGGTGGGGCTCATCTGATCGGAGCCGGCTCTGCAATACCCGACGGTTTGGTAAAGAAGGGGCAGAATTGATGCGTCAACCCATTCGCAAGGCGATCCTTCCTGTCGCGGGTCTCGGCACCCGCTTCCTGCCGGCCACCAAGGCGGTGCCGAAGGAAATGCTCACCGTCGTGGACCGCCCGGTGGTCCAGCACGTGGTGGACGAGGCGCGCGCCGCCGGCATCGAGCACATCGTTTTCGTCACCGGCCGCAACAAGGCGGTGATCGAGGATCATTTCGACCGGCAGTTCGAGCTGGAGCGCACCCTCGAGGAGCGCGGCAAGACCAAGGAACTGGCGCAGCTCGACCGCGACACGCCGAAGCCCGGCACCACCTCCTTCACCCGCCAGCAGCTGCCGCTGGGCCTTGGCCATGCGGTGTGGTGCGCCCGCGAGATCATCGGCGACGAGCCGTTCGCGCTGCTCCTGCCCGACATGCTGCACATGCCGAAGAACGGCCAGGGCTGCCTTGCCTCCATGGTGGAGGCCTATAACGAGACCGGCGGCAACCTGGTCGCGGTCTACGAGGTGCCGGACGACCAGACCCACCAGTACGGCATCGTCGGCGTGGGCGAGGAAAAGGCCAGGGGCGCCAAGGCCATCACCCAGATGGTGGAGAAGCCCAAGGCCGGCACCGCGCCGAGCAACCTCGCCATTTCCGGCCGCTACATCCTGCAGCCGGCCATCTTCGACCTTTTGGCCAAGCAGGAGCGGGGCGCGGGCAACGAGATCCAGCTCACCGATTCCATGCTGAAGCTGAAGGAAACCGACCCGTTCTTCGCGGTGCGCTTCGACGGCGCCATCTATGATTGCGGCTCGAAGATCGGCTTCCTCATGGCGAACGTGGCCTATGCCCTGTCCCGCCCGGACATCGAGGGTGAGTTCCGCGCCGAGCTGAACGCGATGCTCGCCGGCAATTGAACCTTGGCGTTTCAGGGGCCGGCGGCGTCCGGTCCCTGAAACCGCCAATGCCGGTGTGTGCCGGCTTTCTCTTCGTCCGCCTATTCCGCCGCCACGGCGGGGGCCTGGGGCGGGGCGCGGAAGCGGGCGAGAAGCTCGGCTTCCTCCGCCTGCACCGCCGCCAGATGCCGCGCCTTCACATGGCCGAAGCCGCGGATCTTCTCCGGCAGCGTCGCGATGGCCACCGCCAGCGCGTGGCTCGCGCCGTCGAGGCCGGCGATCAACTCCTCCACCGTCTTCTCATAGGCACCGATAAGCGCCCGCTCGGTGCGCCGCTCCGCGCCGTAGCCGAACACGTCGAACGGCGTGCCGCGCAGCCCCTTCAGCTTCGCCAGCAGGCCGAAGGCCCGCATCATCCAGGGGCCCAGCGTGATCTTGCGCGGCTCGCCGGTGATGGGATCTTGCCGGGCCAGCAGCGGCGGTGCGAGGTGGAACTCGAATGTGAGGTCCCCGTCGAAGGCGGCGGCTGCCTGGGCGCGGAAGGCGCCGTCCGCATAAAGCCGGGAGACCTCGTATTCGTCCTTGTAGGCCATGAGCTTGAACAGGTTCCTGGCCACCGCCTCGGTCAGTCCGCCTCGCCCTGGGGCCTTCTGCGCCTCGGCGGCACGTACCTTCTCCACCAGCCGGGCATAGCGCTGCCCATAGGCGGCATCCTGATAGGCGGTCAGCTCGGCGACGCGGCGCGCGATCACCTCATCGAGGTTTTGCGAGAGACGGCGGGCGTCGCTGGCGGTGTCGCCCGTGGGCGTCGCCACCTTCTCCACCGCCGCCGGATCATGGGCGGCGCGGCGGCCCCACAGGAAGGCGGTCTTGTTCATGGCCACCGCCTCGCCGTTCAGCTCGATGGCCCGCTCGATGGCCTCCGCCGACAGGGGCAGGGCGCCGAACTGGTAGGCGTAGCCCACCATGAAGATGTTTTGCGCCAGGGCGTTGCCGAACAGGGCCTGGGCCAGGCGGCTGGCCTCGATGAAGTGGGTCATCTCGCTGCCCGCGAGGTCGCGGATGGTGCGCTTGATGCGCTCGGTGGGCAGCGAATAATCGGCGTTGCGGGTGAAATCGCCGGGCAGCACCTCATGGGTGTTCACCACCACGATGGTCTTGCCCGGCTTCACCGCCGCCAGCACCTTCTTGGTGCCCGCCACCACCAGGTCGCCGCCCAGCACCACGTCCGCCCCCCGCGCCGGCACGCGGATGGCGGTGATGTCGGCGGGATCGTTGGCGAGGCGGATGTGGCTGTAGACGGCGCCGCCCTTCTGGGCGAGGCCGGCCATGTCGATCATGCCGCAGGCCTTGCCTTCCAGATGCGCCGCCATGCCGAGGATGGCGCCGATGGTGACCACGCCGGTGCCGCCGACGCCGGTGGCGATGATGCCGTAGGTGCCATGGATCTCAGGATGGGCCGGCTCCGGCAGCGCCGGCCAGTCCCCCGCCACGCCGGCCGCGCCCGCCGCCTTTTTGGGCTTGGCCCCCTTCACGGTGACGAAGGAGGGGCAGAAGCCGTTCACGCACGAGAAGTCCTTGTTGCAGGAGGACTGGTCGATCTCCCGTTTGCGGCCCCATTCGGTTTCCAGCGGCTGCACCGAGACGCAGTTGGACTTCACGCCGCAATCGCCGCAGCCCTCGCACACCCGCTCATTGATGAGCACGCGCTTGTCCGGGTCCGGATACTGGCCGCGCTTCCTGCGGCGACGCTTCTCGGAGGCGCAGGTCTGGTCGTAGATCAGCACGGTGACGCCTGGAATGGCCGCCAGCTCCCGCTGCACGGCCTCCAGTTCGTCCCGGTGGTGGATGGTGAGGCCGGTGGGCCAGTGGGTGCCCGGTGCATACTTGCCCGGCTCGTCGGTGACCACCACCACCCGCTCCACGCCCTCCGCCGCCACCTGTCGGGCGATGACGGGCACGGTGAGGTCGCCGTCGTGCTTCTGGCCGCCGGTCATGGCCACCGCGTCGTTGAACAGGATCTTGTAGGTGACGTTCACCTTGGCGGCGCAGGACGCGCGCAGGGCCAGATAGCCCGAATGGTTGTAGGTGCCGTCGCCCAGATTCTGGAACACGTGGGGCCGCTTGGAGAAGGAGGATTCGCCGATCCAGTTGGCGCCCTCGCCGCCCATCTGGGTGAAGCCGGTGGTCTCCCGGTCCATCCACTGCACCATGTAGTGGCAGCCGATGCCGGCATAGGCGCGCATGCCCTCCGGCACCTTGGTGGAGGAATTGTGCGGGCAGCCGGAGCAGAAATAGGGGATGCGGGTGGCCACGTCCGAGGTGGCGGCCAGCACCCTTTGGGCCTCCTCCAGCTCGGCGACGTGGGCCGCGATGTCCGGGATATGGCCATAGGCGAGCAGCCGGCGGCCGAGCTGGATGGCGATGTCGTTGGGGTCGAGGGCTCCCTTCACCGGGAACAGCCAGCGGCCCTCCTCGTCCTTCTTGCCGATGCAGACGGGCTGGTTGGCGGTGCCGTACAATTCCTCGCGCACCTGCACCTCGATGAGGGAGCGCTTTTCCTCCACCACCATGATGAGGTCGAGGCCCCGGGCAAATTCCTTCAGCCCCTCCGTCTCCAGTGGCCACGGGCAGGCCACCTTCCAGATGCGGATGCCGAGATCGTTGGCGCGCACCTCGTCGATGCCCAGCTCGTCCAGCGCGAGGCGCACGTCCAGATAGGACTTGCCCACGGTGGCGATTCCGATGCGCGGCCGCGATCCGCCGGAGGTGATGAATCGATTGAGCCTGTTGGCGCGCAGGAAGTGCAGCACGGCGTCGCGCTTGTATTCCTGGAGCCGCTCCTCCTGCGCCAGCGGCGTGTCGCCGAGGCGGATGTTCAGCCCGCCGGGGGGCATCTGGAAGCCCAGCGCCGGCTCGATGCGCACCCGCTCCAGCCGCCCGTCCACGATGCCGGTGCTCTCGATGGTGTCCTTCACCGCCTTCAGGCCCACCCAGGCGCCGGAGAAGCGGGACAGCGCCCAGCCATAAAGGCCGTAGTCGATGATCTCCTGCACCCCGGCCGGGTTGAGCACCGGGATCATCACGTCGACGAAATGGAATTCGCTCTGGTGGGCGGTGGTGGAGCTTTCGCAGGTGTGGTCGTCGCCCATGAGGGCGAGCACGCCGCCGTGGCGGGAGGTGCCCGCATTGTTGGCGTGGCGGAATACGTCGCCGGAGCGGTCCACCCCCGGACCCTTGCCGTACCACAGGCCGAACACGCCATCGAACTTGCCCTCGCCGCGCAGCTCGGCCTGCTGGGACCCCCACAGCGCGGTGGCGGCCAGATCCTCATTGAGGCCGGACTGGAACTTGATGTCGTTGGCCTTCAGGATCTTTTCGGCGCGCAGGAACTGCTGGTCGAGCCCGCCCAGGGGTGAGCCGCGATAGCCGGTGACATAGCCAGCGGTATTGAGGCCGGCGCGGCGGTCGCGCTCCTTCTGCATCAGCGCGAGGCGCACCAGCGCCTGAGTCCCCGAGACGAAGACGCGGTCCTGGGCGAGGTCGTATTTGTCGTCGAGCGAGACGGGCGTCAGGGCCATGGGCGCCTCCGGAGCGGGCGCGGCTCAGACGGAGTCAAACCGTCGCAGCCGTTCGACCTTAGGCTGGCATGGAGTGTCGCACCCCGCAATTTCGTTGTTGCAACTCAAGGCGCAACGAAATTGCTCAAAACACGGGCGTGGCGAATTTTGGCGCATCGCGGCATAGGGCTGACGGCGATGCAACATTGATCAAGCCCGCGCGGCGCCCGGTTCCGGCCATTGCCGGAGCCGGTCTTAAGATACCCAACTCGGGACCCACCGAGTTGGGAGGCGTACCCATGGCATCGGTCGAAGACCGGGGCCGACGGCATTATTCGGGCTCACCCCGGCAGCAGGCGTTCGCTTTCCAGATAGCCGGTGAGCAGGGCGAAGCCGAACGCCATCACCAGCAGCGCGGCCCCCAACTCCACGCCGAGGCCCAGCAGCACCGCCCGCCGGTCGCCGCGTCCGGCGAGCCGCACGGCGAGGCGCTTGCCATAGACCGCGATGGCGGCGATGAGCGTCACCATCAGCGCCGTGCCGAGGCCCATGGCGAAGGCGGAGGCGATGCCGCTGGCAAATACCCCCTGCGACAGGGCGAAGGTGAGCACCAGGATGGCGCCCGAGCACGGCCGCGCCCCGGCGGAAACCACCGCCACCGCGGCCCGTTTCCAACCGCCCTTGCCTTCCAGCAGGGCCGGGTCGGGCGCGTGGACATCGCCGCAGTCGCAATCGGCGCCGTGGGCATGGACGCTCTCGCCCCGCGCCGCAGCAACCAGCGCCCGGCCCTTCACGATCGCGAGATAGAGGCCGAACACGCCGATGCCGCCATAGGCCACGATCTCCACCCAGTTCATGGCCTGCGCCATGGACACGGCGGTGGCATTCAGCGCCAGCGCCAGCACGCCGACAAAGGCGACGGCAACAATGGCCTGCACCATGCCCGAGGCCAGCGCCAGCACGGCGCCGCGCTTCAGCGTGCCGCCGTCGGCCAGCAGATAGGAGGAAATGACCGCCTTGCCGTGGCCCGGGCCGGCGGCATGGAACACGCCGTAGGCGAAGGACAGGCCGGCAAGGAGGAAGGTGGCATTGCCATCCTGCTTGCTGGCGCGCACCGCCTGCACCAGGGCGCGATAGAATTCCGCCTGCTTGGCGAGGATGAAGCCGGCAATTCCGGTGGGCTGGGCCGCGCCGCCGAGGCCGAAGGGCGTCGCCTTGGGCGCCCCGAAGCCCTGCGCGAAGGCGAGGTCCGGATAGAGCACCAGCGCCGCCAGCAGGGCGAAGACGAGGGCTGCCACCACCGCCAGCAGCGCCATGGCGAGCCAGCGCAGGGGCCGCCTGGCCACCTCTTTCACGGCCATTTGGCTCACGGGCACTTCACCGTGATCTTGTCGGCGAACTTTGCGCCATAGGTGCTGGCCGAGGTGAGATTGGAGAAGAAGGCTTCGTTCAGCGTCCCGCTCGCCGGCGGCTCCGGGGAGATCACCTCCGGGGTGCAGCCGGCCGGCGCGGAAACGAGCTTCACCGGTTCCTTCTCGTTGAAGGAGAAGGAGACGAAGGCGGTGGGATCGTAGATCTCGAGGGAGGTCGTTCCCTTCGCCGCCACCGGCTTTTCCAGCGGCAGGGTGAAGTGAAGGGTGAGCAGCTCGTTCTCGTAGGTCAGGAAATAGTCGGTGGGGTCCTTGAAGGCGAGCTTTGCGGTCGCCGTCTTGCCCACGACGAAATAATTGTATTCCTTCAGGGAGGTAACGTTCACCTCGGCGAGGGGCTTGAGCACATCGTCGCCGTAGCTGCCGTCCTTCTGCTTTTCCATGCCCTGCAGGGCGAAGGCGGAGAAGGCGTCGTCGAAGGCCCAGATCTGCTTGACCGCGGCGAGGTTGCCGCTGGCATCATAGACCAGCTCGCTCCTCATGGTGACCCACACATGGGGGTGCGCCTGCGCCGGGCGTGGCGCCAGAGCGGCGAACAGGAGCGCGGTCACAAGGCTCAGGGCGACCGTCACGGTGCGCGGCGTCATCGGCAATCGTCCTCGTTCACCGGCCCGTCGATGCGGCTCCTGCGGAGGCATCCCCGAATCCGGGCCGGGTCTCACCTTGCCCCGGACTTCGGCGGAAGCGTGGCACGCCCCAGTGGCACAGTTTCTTGCCGATGGCGTGACAGGGGCGCCTGCCGCACGGTGATTGCCTTGCCCGGTCTCAGCTCTGCTCGTGCTTCGGCTTTTCCGCGGCGCGGCGGCCGAAATCGGGGGCGGCGGTTTCCTGGCCCTGCTCGATGATGGAGCGGCGGATGGCCCGGGTCCGGGTGAAATGCTCGAACAGGGCGTCGCCGTCGCCGTAGCGGATGGCGCGCTGGAGGGCGGTGAGGTCTTCCGTGAAGCGGCCGAGCATCTCCAGCACCGCCTCGCGGTTGGCGAGGAACACGTCGCGCCACATGGTGGGATCGGACGAGGCGATGCGGGTGAAGTCGCGGAAGCCGCCGGCGGAGAACTTGATCACCTCGGAGGTCAGCGTCTCCTCCAGTTCCGCCGCCGTGCCCACAATGTTGTAGGCGATGAGGTGCGGCACATGGCTGGTGATGGCGAGCACCAGATCGTGGTGCTGGGCGCTCATGGTCTCCACGTTCGCCCCCGCCGCCCGCCACAGGGCGACGATGCGCTCCACGGCTGCCGGATCGGCCCCCTCCGGCGGGGTGACGATGCACCAGCGGTTCTCGAACAGGGTGGCAAAGCCGGCGTCGGGGCCGGAAAATTCCGTGCCCGCAACGGGATGGGCCGGCACCAGATGGGCATGGGCCGGCACGAAGGGGGCCATGGCCTCCACCACCGAGGCCTTCACCGAGCCCACGTCCGAGAGGATGGCGCCGGGCTTCAGGTGCGGCCCCACCTCGGCTGCCACGGCGCCGGAGGCGCCCACGGGCACGCAGGCGATGACGATATCGGCGTCGATCGCGGCCTCGGCGGCGCTCTGGGTCACCTCGTTGGCAAAGCCCAGCTCGCGCACGCGGGCGCAGACGGCGGCGTCGCTATCGGCCACCACGATGGTGCCGGCGAGGTGCTTCTCACGTGCCGCGCGGGCCAGCGACGAGCCGATAAGCCCCGCCCCGATGATGGCGAGGCGGGGAACGAGGGGGCGGATCACTTGTCGTTCCCCGCCGTTTCCTTGCCGGCCGAATCCGTGCCCGACATGAAGTCGGCGAGGGCGGCCACCACCAGGTGGTTGGCCTCCTCCGTCCCCACCGTCATGCGCAGGGCATGCGGCAGTCCGTAGGACGCCACCTGGCGCAGCACCAGGCCGCGCTTCATGAGGAAGGCATCCGCCTCCTTCGCCGTGCGGCCGGGGGTGTCGGGGAAGTGGATGAGCAGGAAGTTGGCGACGGAGGGCGTGACCTTCAGGCCCAGCCCCTCGATCTGCTCCGTCAGCCACGGCAGCCAGCGCGCGTTGTGCGCCACCGCCTTCTCCACATGGGCGGCATCCGCGATGGCGGCGGCGCCGGCGAGCAATGCCGGGGTGTTCATGTTGAACGGGCCGCGCACCCGGTTCATGGCGTCGATCACATGGGCCGGGCCCACCGCCCAGCCGATGCGCAGGGCGGCGAGGCCGTGGATCTTGGAAAAGGTCCGGCTCATCAGCACGTTGTCGGCGGTGAGCGCCAGCTCCAGCCCGGTCTCGTAGTCGTTGCGGCGGACATATTCCGCATAGGCCGCGTCCAGCACCAGGAGCACGTTGGCGGGCAGGCCGGCATGCAGGCGGCGCACCTCGTCGAACGGCAGGTAGGTGCCGGTGGGATTGTTGGGATTGGCAAGGAAGACGAGGCGCGTCCGCGGCGTCACCAGCGCGAGGATGGCGTCCACGTCGGCGGTCAGGTCGCGCTCCCTGGCGACCACCGGGGTGCCGCCGGCGGCCAGCGTCGCGATCTTGTAGACGAGGAAGCCGTGCTCGCTGAAGATCACCTCGTCGCCCGGCCCCACATAGGTGTGGGCCACGAGGTTCAGGATCTCGTCCGAGCCGGCGCCGCAGATGATGCGCGCGGGATCGAGCCCATAGGCCGTGGCGATGGCCTGCCGCAGCACGGTGGCGGAGCCGTCCGGATAATCCTCCAGCTTGCGGCCGGCCTCGGCAAAGGCGGCCACCGCCTTCTCGCTCGGGCCGAGGGGGGTCTCGTTGGAGGAGAGCTTGAAGACCTTTTCCACCCCGGGGGCGTGGCTCTTGCCGGGCACATAGGCCTCGATGGCGAGCACGCCGGGCCGCGGCTGCGGACGGCCGGGAGCGGGGATCGGGTCTTTCAGCACGGCGGACATCTCAACATACTCCAGAACCTGACGGATCGGGCCGCCCGGCGGCCCTTGCCCTCGACCAAAGGCCCGAGAGCCTGACACGCGGACCTTTGGTCTGATCCCGCGCGGCTTGGGCGAACCCACCTGGCGCCGGTCGGAAACCGGGGGCGATGGGTTTACGTCTCTGCCCCCACCTTGTGGATGGCGGCATGGCTGCCCACTTCGGCGACGGCGCGTATGCCGACACCGGCTTCGGTCAGGGCCGCGATCACCTCGTCCACGGCGTGGCCGGGGGGCAGGGAGGTGAGGAGCGCCGCGCCATCAAGAGCCTCATCGGGCGCCACCACCACCTCGGCGAAGGCGGGTATGCCACGCCCCGCCGCCGCGCTCCATCCCGTGACGCGCAGCGAATAGACGCGGACCTCGCGCACGGCGGCATCGTCGATGGGGTGGGAGACCACGAATACCGGCAGCCCGGCGGGATGGTCCGCCCGCTCCACGAACGGCAGGCGGGCGATGATCTTGGGGGCGCCCTCGGCCTCCAGCGCGGTCCACCACGGGTCGCCGGCGCTGGGGGCGGCAGCCGCGATGAGGCCGAGATCGCCTTTTGAGCCCTTGACCGCGTCGATCACCCCCCGCGCGCCCATGTGGGGCACGAACGGCACGGTGAAGCCGAAATGGAAGCGGGCGCTGTCGCGCATGGCCGGCTCGCCCACCGCGAGGTCGGCGTGGACGCAGTAGGGCGCCTGCACATAGGTGAAGGTGGCGATGATGACGCGCCAGATGCTCTCCACCGTGTCGAGGGGCAGCAGGCCGTCGTGGCGCTCCACCAGCCGGCGCATCATGTCGGCCTCGCGGGCCGGGCGGAAGGCGGAGCCGCTCTCCGCGCCTGCGGTGCGCTTCACCTGCACCAGGCGGTCGATGATCGCGCTGCGCTCCATGAGGAGGCGGTGCATGGCCTCGTCGATGCGGTCGATCTCGGCGCGCAGGTCGGCGAGCGAAAGCGGGGTTTGGGTTTGCATCTTGGCGTTCGCGCGGCTGGGAGGGGGAGCCTTAGCCGGAACGGCGCGGGGAATCAAAGGATTGTTGGCGCGGGGCCGGAATGCGCCTGTTCCCCCGCATAGGCGCCGGGGACGGGATTAAGGCGGTTGAAGGTTTCAAAATACCTGCCGTCATTGCGGCGGTGGCAGGATGGCGGGCGGCCGATCGTCGGTTCGCACTGGCGCGGGGGGCGGCGGCAGCCGGGCCGCCCGCTCTGCCGGCGACTGCAGAATCGGCTTGAAGAAGCCGGCCGTGGAGCCCGCGACCAGCCAGTAGGTGAGGCCGGCGGCAAGGCCTGCCGCCACGATGTAGAAGGGATCGCCCGTCACCGGCGGCGCATCCGGACCGCCGGCGAACAGCTGCGCGCCGATGAGGGCGGAGACGACCCCGTTCGCCGCGTGGAACATCCATGAGCGCACCGCGAAGGCTTCCGAGAACAGGATGCCGATGGCCGCCACCAGCCACATGAGCAGCACCAGGAGCACCACGACGGTTCCTGCCACCACGATGGCCACCACGACACCGAGGCCCGCCGTCTCGGATCCCTCCGGGGCCTCGAACAGGCTCCCGATGCGCCATTCGCCGATCAGGATCACGATGGCCCCCGCGATCACCGCGGCAAGGTAGCCGAGCGGCACCAGGAGGAAGCGCAGCAGCAGGCGGGCGAGGTTGTCCATTGGCTTTGCGTCAGTCCGGAAGGTGGCAGACGGCTTCCACATTGTGGCCGTCGGGATCGAAGACGAAGGCGCCGTAATAATCAGGGTGGTAATGGGGGCGCAGCCCCGGCGGGCCGTTGTCGCGCCCGCCGGCGGCCAGGGCGGCGGCGTGGAAGGCATCCACCGCAGCCCTGTTCCGTGCGGCGAAGGCCACATGGATATGGCCCGTCGCCACCGGCGCGGCGCCGATCCAGAATTCCGGCTTGCCGGCGCCGAAGCCCAGATAGGCGTGGCCGCCCGGCGGGTTCGTTTCCATCACGATGCCGTAGCCGAGCGGGGCCAGCGCGGCCAGATAGAAGGCGCGCGAGCGCTCCAGATCGCGCACGAAGATGCCTATGTGGTCCAGCATGGTGGCCTCCCGCAGCTCTTTACGCTCGAAAACGACCCGACCGGGGGAACCCTATTCGTCCTGCGCCATCATGGCGCGTAAGGCGAGGCGCTCGCGGGCCGAAAGCTTCTCGCTCTCGCTCTTCAATTGCCCGCAGGCGGCGAGGATGTCGCGACCGCGCGGCGTGCGCACCGGGCTCGCATAGCCGGCGCGGAACACGATGTCCGAGAAGCGCTCGATGGTCTCCCAGTCGGAGCATTCATACTGCGTGCCCGGCCAGGGGTTGAAGGGGATCAGGTTGATCTTGGCCGGCACCCCTTCCAGCAGCTTCACCAGCGCCTTGGCGTCGGCGGGGCTGTCGTTGACGCCCTTCAGCATCACATATTCGAAGGTGATGCGCTTGGCGTTGGAGGCGGCGGGATAGGTGCGGCAGGCCTCCATCAGCTCGGCGATGGGGTATTTCTTGTTGATGGGCACCAGCTCGTCGCGCAGCTTGTCGCGCACCGCGTGGAGCGAGATGGCGAGCATGGGGCCGACCTCGGCGCCCAGCCGCTCGATCTCCGGCACCACGCCGGAGGTGGACACCGTGATACGCCGCCGGCCGAGGCCGAGGCCGTCGCCGTCCGAAAGGGTCTCGATGGCTTCCTTCACGCTGTCATAGGCGTAGAGCGGTTCGCCCATGCCCATGAACACGATGTTGGTGACCAGCCGGTCGCCCTCGGTGGGCAGGCCGGGACCCGTCGCGCGGTCGCGTCCGGGATAGTCGCCGAGGCGGTCGCGGGCCACCATCACCTGGGCCACGATCTCGGCGGCCGTCAGGTTGCGGACCAGGCGCTGGGTGCCGGTGTGGCAGAACGAGCAGTTGAGCGTGCAGCCCACCTGGCTGGAGACGCAGAGCGTGCCCCGGTCGCTCTCGGGGATATAGACGGTCTCGATATCGTGGGGCCGCTCGCCCGGCTGGTCGGCCGGAAAACGCAGCAGCCACTTGCGGGTGCCGTCCTGGGACACCTGCTCCATCACGATCTCCGGCCGCGCCAGCGAATAGGCAGCGGTCAGATCTGCGCGCAGGTGCTTGGAGACGTTGGTCATCTCCGCGAAATCGGTGGCGCCGCGCAGATAGATCCAGTGCCAGAGCTGGTTCACCCGCATGCGCCGGTCGGAGCCGCGCACGCCGATGGCGTCGAGCGCCGCACCCAGCCGATCCCGGTCGAGGCCGATGAGGGAGGGCAAGGTCGCGGGATCAGCGGCGGTGGGCACAGGCGCGCCCGCGCCGGTGGCTGCGGGAGGCGCAGCTTCAGGCGCAGAAGTGGTTTCGGTCGCGGTTTCGGGCGTGGACATCATGGGGTCACACATAATGCCTTCGGCCCGCGCTTTCCACTTGGAGAATGCAGGGCAGGCCCCGGACCCGCGCAGGACGCCCGTCTCTGGGCCCGCGGGAGCCTCAGTGCGCCCGCACGCCCTCCTGGGCGGCGCGGGGGATGATGGCGCCGCGGTGCATGATCACCTCCGCCGCAAGCCGATGGCCGGCGCGGGCGGCATCCTCGGGGCTGGCACCCTGCAGCCGCGCGGCGAGATAGCCGGCATTGAAGCTGTCCCCGGCACCGGTGGTGTCGAGGGGGGCAACCGCACGCTCCACCGGCACCTCCACCGTGCGCCCGTCCGCGTGGACGAGGGCCCCGGCTGCGCCGTTCTTCACCACCACCTCGGTCAGGCCGTAGGTGGTCATGCGCGCGATGGTGGCGGCGGGCGAGGCGTCGCCCCACAGGATCACCTCGTCCTCGAAGGTGGGCAGGGCCATGGACGAGCGCTTCAGTGCCTCGGCGAACACGGTGCGCGCGCGGTTGAGGTCGCCGGCCCAGTTGCGCGGGCGGAAATTGCCGTCGAAGACCCGCAGGGTCTGGCTCTGCGTGGTGCTTCCCGCCATCTCCAGCGCCGCGAGGAAGCGGCCAAGCCCCTGGTTGGAATAGAGCGACAGGGTGATGCCGGAGAAATAGACGGCGCGCGCCCCCACCAGCGTCGCCGCCACCTGCTGCCAGCCTTCGGCCTCGAACAGGGTGCGGGCGGGGGCGGTGTCGCGCCAGTAATTGAAGCTGCGCTCGCCGGCCTCGTCGGTGGTGATGAGATAGAGCCCCGGCACCCGGCCCCTGAGGCGGGGCACGAGGCTCATGTCCACCCCTTCGGCGGCGCCGAGGGCGAGGATTTCGGAGGAGAAGGTGTCGTCGCCGAGCGCGGTGGCATAGGCCACGTCCACGCCGGCCCGGGCAAGATAGACCGCGGTGTTGAACGTGTCGCCGCCATAGGCGAGGCCGAACCGGCCGTCCGAGCCGCGGGCCAGTTCCACCATGACCTCACCCACACAAACCACCTTGGACACAAGCGCCTCCGCTGCCTTTCCCCCCGCCAGTGGGACCCTAGCAACACCTGGGCGGCGGCCAAATCGTTTTATTGTATTTTGAACCACCCGCCGCGGGTGAGCACGTCTCCCGGCCCAGCGCCCGTCCGGCGTCGGCCTCTCACCGGTAAATCCGTGTGGTCGCTCCAAGAATGCGCTTCCGTCCGATGAGGGTTGTGGCGGGACCGGTGCCGGCTCACTCCACCAGCGGAGGCACGGTGTGGGTCCAGGTTCCCGGGCGGTCCTGGGGACCTTGGGCAGGGGCGCCCGCCGCGCCTGGGGCCGGCGGACGGCCATAACGGGCGCGCAGTTCGCCGGCGCGGCGGGTGTTGGCCTCGATGAGGCACAGGGCGCGCTGCTCGAAATTGCCGATGCCCCGCGGTCCCTCGAACGGGGCGACGCTCTGGCAGTCGAAATTGCGGTAGAGCAGGAAGCGGGACTGGGCCTCGTCCAGCATGGTCTTCCACCGCGCGCGCTGGACGCCCTGCAGGTCGGCCCGCGCCTCGATGACGGTGAAGGCGTTGGAAAGCTCCACCTCCAGCGCCTGCTCCGAGGTGCGGGTGGCCTCGAACAGGCAGCGGTTATATTGCCCGCCGGAAATCTTCTCCTTCGGGCAGGCCGGGGTTCCGGACCAGCGCTCGGGGCCGGGCGGCGTCCCGCGCCGGTCGGCGGCAGACGTGGTGGCGGACTTGGCGGGAGATGTGGCGGAGTGCACCGGCTCGGCGGTGGTCTCGGGCGCCGCCGGAGCCGTGGTCGTCGTGTCGTCCGGCGCCGGCAGGGCGGGCCAGGCGCCGGCCAGGCCGTCCGCAGGCACCGGCTGCGACAGTCCGGGCGGCACGGGCGGATCCGGCGGCGGGGCGATGGCCAGCATGATGAGCGGGCTCAGCGCGAGCGCGAGGACGGCCAGGCCAAGCCATCGCCCCCGCGCGTTCCGCGCCGCCACGCCTCAGGCCACCTTGCGGTTGGCGGCGAGGAAGTCGCCCATGCGCGCCAGCGCCGCGGCGATATTCTCCCGCGAGGTGGCGTAGGACAGCCGCAGGTAGCCTTCGCCGTGCACGCCGAAATCCGGCCCGCCGATGACCGCGACGCCCGCCTCCTCCAGCAAGGCGGAGGCCAGCTTCTTGGCCTCGCTCCAGCCGGTGCCGGAGACGTTGGGGAAGGCGTAGAAGGCACCCTTGGGTGTCGCGCAGCGCACGCCCGGCAGGGCGTTCAGCCCCTCCACCACCATGCGGCGGCGGGCGTCGAACTCGGCCGTCATAGCCTCCACCGCGTCCTGCGGGCCTTCAAGGGCGGCGATGCCGGCATATTGGGTGGCGGCGTTCACGCAGCTCCAGCAATTGACCGCGAGCTTGCGCACCTTGTCGTAGAGATCCTTCGGCCAGATGGAATAGCCCAGGCGCCAGCCGGTCATGGCATAGGTCTTGGACCAGCCGTTGAGCAGGATCAGCCGGTCGCGGATCTCGGGGTAGGCCAGAAGGGTGCGGTGTTCCTCGCCGTCGAACAGGAAGCGGTCGTAGATCTCGTCGGACATCAGCGCCACATGGGGGTGGGCGGCGAGGCCCTGCACCAGCTTGTCGATCTCGGAAGCCGGCGTGACGCCGCCGGTGGGATTGGCCGGCGAGTTGATGATGATGAGGCGCGTGCGCGGCGTGATCAGCGCCAGCGTCTCCTCGGCGGAAAAGGCGAAGCCGTTGGCCTCGCGGATCGGCACCGGGATGGGGGTGGCGCCGGTGTGCTCGATCATGGAGCGGTAGATGGGGAAGCCGGGGTCCGGATAGAGGATCTCCGCCCCCGGCTCCCCGAACAGGCGGATGGCGGCATACATGGTGACCTTGCCGCCGGGCATGATCATCACCAGGTCCGGGTCCACCGCCACGCCGTAGCGGCGGTTGAGGTCGGCGGCCACCGCCTCGCGCAGGGGCAGGATGCCGACGGAGGGGGTATAGCCGTGCTGGCCGTCGCGGAGCGCCTTCACGGCGGCCTCGACGATATGGTCCGGGGTGCGGAAGTCCGGCTGGCCGATGCCCAGGTTGAGGATGGACCGCCCTTGCCCGGCCAGCGCCGTGGCGCGCGCCAGCACGGCGAAGGCGTTCTCCTCGCCGATGCGGTCGAAGGGGGCGGTGGTGGTCAGCATGGTGGGCTTCCTTGGGCGGACTTCCTTGGGATGACGCCGGCGCGGCCGGCCCCCCGCCCGGCATCTGGCGCGCCGCTCGGCGGGGGAGGCACTGGATAGCAAAGATG
>NZ_JAIVFO010000375.1 GCF_029991245.1 Xanthobacter autotrophicus | reverse complement strand
CTGGTATGGCCCGGGCGCGGCCGAGATGCACCAGCGCGAACAGGAATGGGCGCACCTGTCCGCCCGCACGCTGAGGCACCACCCGGCGGACGCGCAGGCGGGCCAGGCGATCCATGACCTCTCTCTGGTGTACGCAGGGTCCGAGACGTTCCGGCGGACGATGGCGACCGTGGATGCGGAAGGGCCCGTGAATGTCCGCGTGGACCCGGAAGTGTCCACCGCGTACTTCCGCCCGCATGGCAGAGAGGTGGTGTTGGGGCAGGCGTACACGGGCAGTCGTCCTTACGCGATGGGCGTTCTTGCCTTCGAGCTGACCAACGCTTCCCTGTCCGAAGCATATTCGGCGCATGAGCGTGAGGCCGCCATGAGGCGCATGTCGCCCCATGAATTCGCGGAAGGCGCGGAACGGATCGAGTACAACTCGGTGCGCGACACG
>NZ_JAIVFO010000374.1 GCF_029991245.1 Xanthobacter autotrophicus | reverse complement strand
GGCTGATGAAGTGCTTGGTGCCCTTGATGGTCCAGCCGTCGTCCGTGCGTACGGCGCGGGTGCGGATCGCCCGCATGTCCGAGCCCGCGCCCGGCTCGGTCATGGCCAGGCAGTCGGTCTTCTCGCCCCGCACGCACGGCAGGAGGTACCGCTCGCGCTGCTCCGGCGTGCCGGCCATCAGGATGTTCGAGGGCCGGCCGACGCCGGTGTAGTGCAGCGCATAGCTGGCCTTGCCCAGCTCCTTCTCGAACAGCACCATGGTCACCGCGTCGAGCCCGGCGCCACCGACCTCCTCGGGCATGTTCGCGGCGTACAACCCCGCCTCGATGGCCTTGGCCCGGATGCTCGCCACCAGCTCGGGCCGGGCGGCGCCGGTGCGCTCCACCTCCTCCTCGTGAGGAAGGAGCTCCCGCTCGACGAAGGCACGGGTCACGTC
>NZ_JAIVFO010000373.1 GCF_029991245.1 Xanthobacter autotrophicus | reverse complement strand
GCCACGCCGAGCCCTGGGCCAATCCCGGCGCTCCGCTGAAGCTGCTGCAGTGGCTGGGCAAGGAAGATGCCCCGCTGCTGTTCCGCCTGCGCGCGGATGCACGACAGTGGCTCTGGGGCCTGCAGTTCCTGCGCGAATGCACGCCGGCGCGCACGCGCCACAACATCGAGCAGATCGTGCGCCTGGGCACCTACAGCCGCGCCACGCTGCAGCAGCTGCGCCGCGACATGGGCCTGCAGTACGACCAGCGCACGCAGGGCATCCTGCACTTCTACACCAGCCAGAAAGAGTTCGACGCCGCCCTCGCACCCGCAGAGCAGATGCGCGCGCTCGGCTGCGAGCGCCGCGTGGTCAGCGCCGACGAGGCCGTGCGGCTGGAGCCGGCCCTCGCCGCCATCCGCCCCCGGCTGGCCGGCGCCACCTACACGGCCGAGGAC
>NZ_JAIVFO010000372.1 GCF_029991245.1 Xanthobacter autotrophicus | reverse complement strand
CATGGACAACAGCCCGCTGGCCGTGCTGGAGATGGACGACCAGCTGCGCGTGCTGCGCTGCTCGCGCCGCGCGATCGAACTCATGGGCTGGCAGGATCTGGTGCAGGTCGAGTGCCGCCGCCTGCACGAGCTGCCGGGCACGGCCGCGATGGAGCAGCATCTCTCGCAGGCGTTCTCGGACCTGCGTTCGGGCCGCACCACGCGCAACCGGGTGGAGTCCTGCGTGCGCCGGGCCGACGGCTCGGAGGTGCACTGCGAGTGGTTCAATTCCGCGCTGACCGACGCCGGCGGCCGCGTGACGTCGATCATGTCGCTCGTGCAGGACATCTCCTCCAAGATCGAGATCGCGCGCCAGCAGCACTACCTGGCCAACCACGATTCGCTCACCGGCCTGCAGAACCGCTCGGCCTTCCACAGCCGCTTCGAGCACTCCCTCTC
>NZ_JAIVFO010000371.1 GCF_029991245.1 Xanthobacter autotrophicus | reverse complement strand
GGTGATCCACAACGATGACGCGGCTTTCCGCAAGCGCGCGCTGGCGGCAATGCAGCAGGCGCTGACAGCATCGGATCTGTCACCCGCACTGTCCGTGGTGGAGGAAATCACCCGTTACCCGCAGTCGGCGGCCTGTACGGGGCGCAGCGACTGTCATCTGGTGCTGGGCGACACGACCTTCAATGCGGAGCCGGGCAAGGAGCCACGCGCTTCGGGTTCACTGGCACTGGCCAGCGGTCTGGTCGATGCCCTGCTGATGGAGCATTACCAGGGAAGTGGCGTTCCGCGCGAAGGTTGGGGCCGCTTGAACACGGAAGGCCAATGGATGGCGTTGGCGCAGATCCGCAACCGCTACCAGGACATCCTGTTCGGAACACCCGCGGTGGCGCGTGACGTGGCCGCTCCGCTGCTGGCGCGCGTGGATGCGTCGTTCGGTGA
>NZ_JAIVFO010000370.1 GCF_029991245.1 Xanthobacter autotrophicus | reverse complement strand
CCACCGGCGTGCGACGCCTGGTTGGCCCGTTGGGTGGCGTGGAACGTCTGCTCGCGGTCCCCAACGTCAGAGCCGATGTAGGCGCCGGCGACGGATTTGCGTACCTGGGCGGCCACCGCTCCTTCGCGGGTAAGGCTGAAGGCCCAGCCGGCAGTTCCGTCGGCCAGGTCGATCCGCACGACGACGAACTCGCGGTGGGTCATCCGCCAGTCGCCGAAGCTGACGGGCGCCGGCAGTTCGGCGCGGACGGTCGCCGCGCGAACTCGCGTCACGAGGCGGTTTTGTCGCGCGCTCATCCGTCAACCACGTCCGGAATGCTAGGCGTCGGCGACTCCGAGGTCAATCGTTTGAGCGGCAGGAGCACCGAGCGCTCGAAGCGACACACGACCTCCCCGCGCTGGTTCGTGCCCGTCGTCCGGACTCGCAAAATGCCCTCACC
>NZ_JAIVFO010000369.1 GCF_029991245.1 Xanthobacter autotrophicus | reverse complement strand
GGCCCATTCGAAGCGCATCTGCGAAACGGCGATCTGCCCGCGGAATGCCGCGTAGGCGACGGCCACGGCCAGGGTGAGGACGACGGCGTAGCGCGGAAGGAAGCGGCGCGCGAGCAGGTAGCTCAGCAGCATGAGCGCCACCAGGGGCAGCGCGGTCTGTGCGGCGGCGAAGGCCTGGATGCCGAACCGTGCGAGCACGCCGGCGAGCAGGGCCGAGGCGATTGCCGCGGGAATGCGGTGCATGGCCCGTTCGAACCAGCCGGTGGCCCCCCCCAGCGCGATCAGACAGGCGCAGACCATGAAGGCACCCACGGCCTCGCCCATGGAATAGCCACCCGCCAGGCCGGCGGAGGCGAGCACCGCGGCGCCGGGCGTGGACCATGCCACCATCACGGGCTGGCGAAGGATGAGCGACGGCACCAGGGAGCACAGCCCCATGC
>NZ_JAIVFO010000368.1 GCF_029991245.1 Xanthobacter autotrophicus | reverse complement strand
GGGCCTCGACCTGGCCAAGCAGCTTGGCTGCGTCCTCGCGGGCGCTGCTGGCCTCTTTGCGGGCCGCATCGCGCTCGGCCTGGACGGCGGTGAAACGCTCGGCCTGGCGGTGAGCCTCGGCCGCAGCAGCCTTGCGCTGCTCCTGGTGGGTGTGCTCGGCCGCCTCGGCCTGGGCCTTGATGGTGGCCAGTTCGGAGCGAAGGGCGGCGGCGGCATCAGCTTCGCGTTTCGCATCGGCTTGCGCAGCTGCATGCCCCTCGGCCGCAGACTTCGCCGCCTGTTCGGTCAACGTCAGGCGCTCGCGCAGCTGGGCCAGCTCCACGGCGTGCGCCTGGGACAGTGCCTGCGATTCGGCCAGGCGGTTGGCCAGAACCTCACCAGCAGCCTTGCCCTCATCCAGCTTGCTCTCCAGGTCTTCGACGGTTACCGACGCATCGGCC
>NZ_JAIVFO010000367.1 GCF_029991245.1 Xanthobacter autotrophicus | reverse complement strand
CTCCTCGACCAACGGAGCAAATCAGGCCTTCTTGGCGGCGGCCTTCTTGGTGGTCTTCTTCGCCGTCTTCTTGACCGGGGCACGCTTGGCGGTCTTCTTGGCCGCCTTCTTGGCCGGGCCCTTCTCGCGGCGCTCGGCGAGCAGCTGGTTGATCTTCCGGTCGGCGTACATCACCGTCGTGTGGTCCCGGTTGCCGAACTGCGCACCGATCTTGGGCAACGAGAGGTCAGTGAGCTCGCGGCACAGGTACATCGCAATTTGTCGGGCTGTGACAAGGGTCTGAGCGCGGGAGGTGCCTAAAAGATCGTCCGCAGAGATGTCGAAGTAGTCGGCGGTCTCCGCGATAATGCGCTCTGGTGTCACCGGGGTCTCGCGACCTTCCGGGATGAGGTCCTTGAGGACGACTTCAGCCAGAGAGATATCCACCGGTTGCTGATTGAG
>NZ_JAIVFO010000366.1 GCF_029991245.1 Xanthobacter autotrophicus | reverse complement strand
TTCCTGATCGGCGTGGTGCTGGCCTACCTCATGAGCCTGCAGTTGCGGCAGTTCGGCGCCGAATCGTTCATCGTCAACATCCTGGGCATCTCGCTGATCCGGGAACTGGGCCCGATGCTCGCGGCCATCCTGGTGGCGGGCCGCTCCGGCTCGGCCATCACGGCGCAGATCGGCGTCATGCGGGTGACCGAGGAGCTCGACGCGATGCGCGTGATGGGCATTCCGCACGGCTTCCGGCTCGTGATGCCGCGCGCCGTGGCCCTGGCCATCGCCATGCCGCTCATCGCCGTCTGGACGACGCTCTGCGCGCTGGCGGGCGGCATGCTCGCGGCCGACATCGCCATGGACGTCTCGCCCGCCTACTTCGTGCAGGCGCTGCCCAACGCGGTGAGCTTCTCCAACCTCGGGCTCGCGATGGCCAAGTCGGTGGTGTTCGGCGTG
>NZ_JAIVFO010000036.1 GCF_029991245.1 Xanthobacter autotrophicus | reverse complement strand
CACCCTGCCCTCCCCCGTAAGCGGGAGAGGGTTCGCACCGTGCCCGGTCGAGGCAGCAGATCCCAACTGAGACACTGTCCCTTGTCCGGACAAGCCCCACCGGCCCGCGAACAGGCCCGGAACACAAGCGGGGCGAATCGCCCGAACGGCCCTGTTGGCGCTTTGTTCAGGCCCCCGAAAACGGCACAGCCGCCACGCCCGGAAGCATGACGGCTGCATCTTGCACCAACCACGGAGGACGCAGGCGCGCCTCAGGTGTTCATGGAATCGAAGAAGTCAGCGTTGGTCTTGGTCTGGCGCAGCTTGTCGAGCAGGAACTCGATGGCGTCCACCGTGCCCATGGGATTGAGGATGCGGCGCAGCACATACATCTTCTTGAGCGTGTCGGCCGGCACCAGAAGCTCTTCCTTGCGGGTGCCCGAGCGGGTGATGTCGATGGCCGGGAACACGCGCTTGTCCGAAACTTTGCGGTCGAGGATGACTTCCGAGTTACCGGTGCCCTTGAACTCCTCGAAGATCACCTCGTCCATGCGCGAGCCGGTCTCGATGAGCGCCGTGGCGATGATGGTGAGGGAGCCACCTTCCTCGATATTGCGCGCCGCGCCGAAGAAGCGCTTGGGCCGCTGCAAGGCGTTGGCGTCCACGCCGCCGGTGAGCACCTTGCCGGAGGACGGTACCACAGTATTGTAGGCGCGGCCGAGGCGGGTGATGGAATCCAAGAGGATCACCACGTCGCGCCCGTGCTCCACCAGGCGCTTGGCCTTCTCGATCACCATCTCGGCCACCTGCACGTGGCGGGTCGCCGGCTCGTCGAAGGTGGAGGAGACCACCTCACCCTTCACCGAGCGCTGCATGTCGGTGACTTCTTCCGGCCGCTCGTCGATGAGCAGCACGATGAGGAAGCATTCGGGATGATTGGCGGTGATGGATTTGGCGATGTTCTGCAGCAGCACCGTCTTGCCGGTGCGGGGCGGGGCCACGATGAGGCCGCGCTGGCCCTTGCCGATGGGCGCCACGATGTCGATGATTCGCGGCGAGAAATCCTTCTTTCCGACGGTTTCCTCATGCTCCAGCTTGAGGCGCTCGTCGGGATAGAGCGGCGTCAGATTGTCGAAGTTGATCTTGTGCCGCGTCTTCTCAGGGTCTTCGAAATTGATGGTATTGACCTTGAGAAGCGCGAAATAGCGCTCGCCTTCCTTCGGCGAGCGGATCTGCCCTTCCACCGTGTCGCCGGTGCGCAGGCCGAAGCGCCGGATCTGGGAGGGAGACACATAGATGTCGTCCGGCCCCGGCAGATAGTTCGCCTCGGGCGAACGCAGGAAGCCGAAGCCGTCCTGGAGCACCTCGACGACGCCTTCGCCGATGATCTCCGTTTCGGTGGCCGCCAGCTGCTTCAGAATGGCGAACATGAGCTCCTGCTTGCGCAGGGTGCTGGCGTTTTCCACCTGGTTCTCCTCGGCGAAGGCGAGGAGTTCGACGGGGGTCTTGGATTTAAGGTCTTGAAGTTTCACTTCCCGCATAAGGGAAAGCCTCGATGAATCTTGAGTATGCCGAAGCCGATCGCAAGGATCAGGCATGGCCGGTAGGGGAGGGACGGGGTCGCAGGTCTTCAGGGGAAGCCGGGGCACGCAGCCTGCCGCCTGACACGCCGGCCGGGCCAATGACGGCACCGGATGAAAGAAGCGCGTTCGCCTGCGTTTAGGAAAGCGCCCCCAAGATAGGCGGGCCGGGAAGGCGGCGCAAGTCCTCCTTCCACTCAAGGGCGCATCAAAACGGTTTGACCACCACAAGAATGACGATGCCGATCATCAGCAGCGTCGGCACCTCATTGGCAACGCGGAAGAAACGGGCCGCACGGGTATTTTTGTCCTGCGCGAAGTCGCGCACCCAGCGCGACAGGGCGCCGTGGAAGCCGGACAGGACCAGCACCAGCGCGAACTTGGCGTGGAACCAGCCGGCCAAGTACCAGCCCCCGGCATAGGCCAGATAAAGCCCGGCGACCCAGGTGACGATCATGGCGGGGTTCATGATGGCTTTCAGCAGCCGCCGTTCCATCACCTTGAACGTCTGCGACTGCACCGAGCCCACCTCGGCGGCGCAGTGATAGACCATGAGCCGCGGCAGATAGAGCATCCCCGCCATCCAGGAGATCACGGCGATGACATGGAGTGCCTTGATCCAGCTATATAAATCGTGAGCCATCGGGGGATTGACCTTCGGTCGATCAGCGCGCCCGCCGCACCGCTTCCACCAGCTTCTCCACATGGGCGAGCGGGGTTTCAGGGCGGATGCCGTGGCCGAGATTGAAGATGTGCCGCGCGCCGGAAAAATCCTCGCGGATGCGCGCCACTTCCTCCTCCAGAGCCGGCCCGCCGACAATGAGCCGCAGCGGATCCAGATTGCCCTGGAGCGCCACACGGCCGGAAAGCCGTCGCCGCGCCGCCAGGCGATCCGCCGCCCAGTCGAGGCCGATGGCATGGATGCCGGTATCGGCGAGCCGTTCCAGCGCTTCCAGCGTCGCCCCCTTCGGAAAAGCGATGACCCGCACGTGGGGGTGCATGGCCTTCAGCCCCGCGACGATACGGCGCAGAGGTTCGGCGCACCAACGCTCGAAGGACACGGGATCAAGCACGCCAGCCCAGGTGTCGAAGATCTGAACCACGTCGGCACCCGCCGCCACCTGCCCCGACAGATGGACGATGGAGGCTTCCACCAGCCGGTCGATGAGGCTCTGGAACAGGGCTTCGTCGCGCAGGGCCAGCATGCGGGCGGGAGCCTGGTCGTCGGTGCCCTGCCCCGCCACCATGTAGGTGGCGACCGTCCACGGCGCGCCGCAGAAGCCGATCAGCGCCACTTCGGCGGGAAGCGTGGCGCGCACCATGGCGATGGCCTCGTAGACCGGGTCCACCTTGTCGCGATCAAGGTGGTCCTTCAGGGCGGCGACACCTTCCCGGTCCGTCACCGGCGTCAGCCGCGGACCTTCTCCGGCCTCGAAGGTGAGGCCGACCCCGAGAGCATGGGGCACCACCAGAATGTCCGAAAAGATGATGGCCGCATCAAATCCGTAGCGACGGATCGGCTGCAAGGTCACCTCGGCGGCGAGCTTCGGCGTGTAGCACAGGGTGAGGAAGTCACCGGCCTCAGCCCGCACAGCGCGATATTCCGGAAGATAGCGCCCCGCCTGCCGCATCATCCAGAGCGGCGGGGGATCAAGCGGGGTGCCGTCGAGCACCCGCAGGAAGGGGGATCGTGTCTCGAGAGCGCGGTTCATCCCGTCCCTTCAATCTAATAGAATCTTTTATAGAGAGAGAGTCTTTGGAGTCTTAACGGTTGATTAACGATGTGAGCGACCCTCGACAACCGATCCACAGGCATCCCCTGTCCTGAAGGCGCACTTGCCGCAGGTGCGAAGCCGGCGAAAGGCCGGTTAACAAAGGATTAACGCGGTGGTCCCGGAACGGTGTCCACATGGACGCACAGGGGGCTCCCGGATTCTGTCCCGCACGGTCTGGGTGTGGATGGATTTCAGGGTTATCCAGAGCCCACACTTGCACCCCGCCACCGGGCGTGCCTTTTTCAACAGTGTTCCACAGGAGCGGTGGATAATTGTGAATCCGAAAACGCCCGGCGAGAGTTACTTTCACCTGCATCTCGTTTCCGATGCCACGGGCGAGACCCTCATCAATGTGGGGCGGGCGGCCTGTGCGCAATATGCGAACGTGCTGCCCATCGAGCACGTCTATCCGCTCATCCGCTCCATGAAGCAGCTCGAACGCGTGCTGAACGAGGTGGAGAGCAATCCCGGCATCGTGCTCTACACGCTGGTGGACAAGGAGATCCGCGAGCGGCTGAAAGAGCGCTGCCGCGAGCTGGGCGTGCCCTACATGTCGGTGCTGGCGCCGGTGGTGCAGCTGTTCCAGTCCTATCTCGGCGGCAGCCCGACCCCACGCGTGGGCGGGCAGCACTCGCTGGACGCCAATTATTTCAAGCGCATCGATGCGTTGAACTACACCGTCATGCACGACGACGGGCACATGACGGACGATCTGGAAAGCGCCGACGTGGTGCTGCTCGGCGTGTCCCGCACCTCCAAGACGCCCACTTCCATCTATCTCGCCAATCGCGGCATCAAGACCGCCAACATCCCGCTGGTGCCCGGCGTGCCCCTGCCGCCCGGCGTCGAGAAGCTGAAGAAGCCGCTTGTGGTCGGCCTGGTGGCAAGCCCGGAGCGTATCGTGGAGATTCGCCAGAACCGTCTTCTGGGGCTCAACGCTGCCGATCTTGGTGCATCCTATGTCAATCGCGAGGCGGTGAACGAGGAGATCATCCTGTCGCGGCGCCTGTGCGCCCGCAATGGCTGGCCGCTCATCGACGTCACCCGCCGCTCGGTGGAAGAAACCGCAGCGAC
Source organism: Xanthobacter autotrophicus (assembly GCF_029991245.1). Lineage (GTDB taxonomy): Bacteria > Pseudomonadota > Alphaproteobacteria > Rhizobiales > Xanthobacteraceae > Xanthobacter > Xanthobacter autotrophicus_C. The sequence continues at coordinate 29,852 of NZ_JAIVFO010000036.1, read as the reverse complement.
CATCTACGCGCTCTACAGCGAGCGCCGGCGCCGGGCCATCGCCGAGACCTGAGACCATCGGTCTCGGTCGTTGACCGATGCCAATTGGCTAAGCTCAAGCGCCGCGCGGTCTGAGACGAGAGCACAGCTTGCACCCCGGCCGGCTTTGGGAGAAACCCACAGGCATCGGCCCCGGCCGGAGTGCGGCAGCAGAGGGAGATATGCTCGTGTGGCGTGATGAACAGCCGCTCGTCCTGGCATCCAAGAGCGCGACGCGCCTGACCCTTCTCGTGCATGCGGGCGTGCCGGTGGAAACGGTGGCTGCCGAGGTGGACGAACGCTCCATCCAGGCCGATGCCGGCGCGGTGGATCCCGCCGGCATCGCCGTGATCCTGTCCCGGGCGAAGGCCCTTGCCGGATCGCGCGCCGCGCCTGGGCGCCTGGTGCTGGGCGCGGACCAGACGCTGGCGCTGGGGCCGAAGATCTACCACAAGCCGGTCAGCATCGAAGCAGCACGCCTGCAGCTTCAGGAGCTTGCGGGCCAGACCCATGCGCTGCATTCGGCGGTGGCGGTGGCGCGCGATGGCGAGATCCTGTTCGAGACGGTGGTCAGCGCCTTTCTCACCATGCGGCCCTTGAGCGACGAGGCACTGAACACCTACATCACCGCGGCCGGGCCGCGGGTGCTCACCTCCGTGGGTGCCTACCAGCTGGAATCGGTGGGCGTGCACCTGTTCACCCGGGTGGACGGGGACCATTTCACCATCCTCGGCCTGCCGCTGCTGCAGCTGCTGCCCTTCTTCCGGGAACAGGGGCTTCTTCCGTGACGGTGCGGGTGTGCATCACGGGCTCGCCGGTCAGTTATTCCCGCTCTCCGCTGCTCCATGGCTATTGGCTGAAGGCCTACGGGATCGACGGGGACTATGGCCGCGAGGAGGTGCCTCCGGCGCAGGCGGCCGATTTCTACCGCAGCCTTGCGGCGCGCGGCTATGCCGGCTGCAACGTGACGGCGCCCAACAAGGAGATCGCCTTCTCCGTCCTCGACGAGGCGGACGAGAGCGCGGTGATCCTGGGCTCGGCCAACACGCTTTGGCTTGAAGACGGCCGGCTATATGGCGCGAGCACCGACGGTTATGGCTTCATCGCCAATCTGGATGCCACCGTTCCGGGTTGGGATGGGGAGCAAAAGCTGGCCCTGGTGCTGGGCGCGGGCGGAGCATCCCGGGCCATCGTCCATGCGCTGGTGCAGCGCGGGTTCGAACGGGTGGTGCTGGCCAATCGCACGCTGGGACGGGCCGAGGTCATCGCCGCCGCGTTCGGCGCGAAAGTGGTTCCCCTGGCCTTCGACAAGGCGGCCGACGTGATGGCGGATGCCGATATTCTGGTGAATTGCACCTCGCTCGGCATGAAGGGCGCGGCGCCGCTCACCGTGGATCTGTCCCACCTCAAGCCTGAGGCGGTGGTGAGCGACATCGTCTATGTGCCGCTGATCACCCCGTTGCTGAAGACGGCGGCGGAGCGGGGATTTCGCACGGTGGATGGGCTCGGCATGCTGCTGCACCAGGGCGTACCCGGTTTTGAACGCTGGTTCGGCATGCGGCCCGAGGTCACCGCCGAGCTGCGCGACCTGCTGATTTCCGATCTCAGGGCCATGGGCCAGCTGGAGGCGTAAGCCATGTGGGTCCTCGGTCTCACCGGCTCCATCGGCATGGGCAAGTCGGCTACGGCGCGCCTGTTCCGGGCCATGGGGGTGCCGGTGCATGATGCGGATGCGGCCGTGCATGGGCTTTATCGCGGGGCAGCGGTGGCGCCGGTGGAGGCTGCCTTTCCCGGGGTAACGCGGGACGGTGCCATCGATCGCGCTGCATTGGGAGCGCGGGTGCTGGCGGACTCCGAGGCCATGAAGCGATTGGAAGCCATCGTTCATCCCCTGGTCCGGGCCGAGGAAGAAGCCTTCCTCGCGAAGGCTCAGGCGGCGGGGGCGCGGCTGGTGGTCCTGGACATTCCGCTGCTGTTCGAGACGGGCGGTACCGGACGCGTCGATGCGGTCGCTGTGGTCAGCGCGCCGAAAGCTGTGCAGCGTGCCAGGGTGCTGGAGCGGGCCGGCATGACGGAAGAAAAATTCGAGGCCATTGTGGGCAAGCAGATGCCGGATGCCGAAAAGCGCCGGCGCGCGCATTTCGTCATCGACACCGGCCGGGGTTTCGCGGCGGCGGCCCATCAGGTGGCCGGCATCGTGCGGGCGCTGTCGGGACCGGGGCGCCGCGTGGCCGGCTGAGGGAGGGGACACCTTGCGCGAGATCGTGCTCGATACCGAGACCACCGGCCTTGAAGCCTATGGCGGCGACCGGCTGGTGGAGATCGGCTGCGTGGAGATGGTCAACCGCATCCTCACCGGCACGGTGTTCCACGTCTATATCAATCCCGAGCGCGACATGCCGGTGGAGGCCTTCAACGTCCACGGCCTGTCTGCCGAATTCTTGTCGGACAAGCCGAAATTCAAGGATGTTGCCGACGAATTCCTGAATTTCATCGCTGAAGATACTTTGGTGATTCACAACGCGGCGTTCGACATCGGCTTCCTCAATGCGGAGCTGGACCGCCTCGGCCGGCCGGCGATCGCCCGCGACCGGGTGGTGGACACCCTGGCGCTGGCGCGGCGCAAGCATCCCGGCGGCGGCAATCGCCTCGATGACCTGATGAACCGCTACGGCATCGACAGCTCGCGCCGGGTGAAGCACGGCGCGCTGCTGGATGCCGAGCTTCTGGCCGAGGTCTATGGCGAGCTGCTCGGCGGCAAGCAGGCGAGCCTCATCGGCCTGGTGGAGGATACGAGCGAGGCGCCGCGGCTGGTGGTCGCCGCCCGGGCCGCCCATCCCCGTCCCGTGCCGCTCGCCCCGCGCCTGACCGCTGCCGAAGCGGAAGCCCATGCGGCCTTCGTCGCCGGCATGGGTGAGAAGGCGCTCTGGCTGAAATACGCTGATGCGCCGCCCGCGGAGAAGACGGGCAGCTGAGCGGGGCTCGGTGCTACTCGTTTTGCGGTATTACAACTTTTAATCAACTAAAAGTTGATCGCTTGGGAAGCCCGTGGACGGGCAAGAGGCATCTCATCCGATCCATTCTTCATCCGCAGAAAACCTCCCGCAGGAGGTTTCCTGACGCGATTTGAAGAGGGGTCGGTCCCGCCGTCCGGAAGATTGGCGCCTCAACCGATCATTTCGCCCACCGCGGCCGCGATTTGGGCCGGATCGCTCACCGGCAGCGAACAGCGCTCCCCTACGCAGACGAAAGCCGCCCCTTCCGCCGGTGCGGAGGCGATCCGGGCCGCCATCACGCTGCCGGATGGCACCTCGTCGCTCGCCCGCGCCACCACCCGAAGCGGGAAAGGCACCTTGAGCGCGGCTGCGGCAAGCGCCGCACGGTTGGCTCCCACCGCCACGATCTCGGCAAGGCCGAGGCGCGTGTCGATGGCGTTCAGCGTGGCGCCATGGGCCAGCACATTCTTCGCCGTCGCGCCGGAGACACCGGCCAGCACCCGGTCCGCCCGCGCCCTCAGCCCGTCGTTTCCGGTGAGCGCAGCGAGGCGGATGAGGGCGTCGGCTGCCACCGCATTGGAGTTAGGCACCGCCTCGTCATGGGTCGCGAGCGGCCGCACGATGAGGCTGTCGCCATCGTCCGCCGTGAGGAAATAGGCGCCGGTCTCGGGGTCGAGATGGTGGGTTTCCAGCACCTCCAGGAACTGCGTGGCGTGGGCCAGCGGCTCCGGTGCACCCGTCGCCTCATGGAGCGCGATGCCGGCGCGGGCCATGGCGGCAAGGTCGGAGGCGAGGCCCGGCAGCACGATCTTGGCGCCGCACCAGGAATGGGCAAGGCGCCCCTCCACCACCATGTGGCCCACAACGGCATCGAACGCGCGCTGCGCCAGCGCCACCCATTCGGTCTCGCCGAGGAAGCCGCCGGCCCGCGCCAGCGCCGCGATCATCAGGCCGTTCCAGTCGGCCAGCACCTTGTCGTCCCGGCCCGGACGCACCCGTTTTTCCCGCGCCAGCAGCAGCTTTTCGCGCAGGGGCAAGAGGCGCGCCTCGTCCTCGGCGCTCACCACGCCGGCCTCGGTGCGGTTGAGGATGTTGCCCACCTCCCAGTTGCCGGCCCGGGTCACGTCATAGAAGCGGTTGAAAAAGGCGGCGTCCTCAGCTCCCAGAACGGTCGTGATCTCGACCTCGCTCCACACATAGAAGCGGCCTTCATGGCCCTCGCTGTCGGCGTCGAGGCTCGCGGCGAAGGCGCCTTCAGGGGTCAGCATCTCCCGCTTCAGCCAGCCCACCGTCTCCCGCGCGCGGGTGAGGAACAGGGCGTCGCCGGTGTCGGAATAGGCCAGCGCCAGCAGTTCCATGAGCAGCGCATTGTCGTAGAGCATCTTCTCGAAGTGCGGAACGAACCAGATCTCGTCCACCGAATAGCGGGCAAAGCCCCCGCCCAGATGATCGTAGATGCCGCCCTCGCACATGCGGTTGAGGGTGAGGGCGACGATGGCCTTCAGCGTGTCGTCCTTGCGGCGCGTGCCCACCCTCCAGAGGAATTCCAGCAGGCCCGACTGGGGGAATTTCGGCGCCCCCTTCAGCCCGCCATGGACCGGATCGAACATGGCCGGCAGGCGCGCGGCGGCGTCATCGAGGTCCGCCCGCCCGATGGCGGCGCCCGCCACGGGCGTGGCCGCCTTCTTCAGCCGGGCGAGGATGGTGGCGGTGTTCTTCTCCACCTTGTCCTTGTTCTGGGTGAAGACGGTGGAGACCTGCTGCAGCACGTCGGTGAAGCCGGGGCGGCCATAGCTGGCGGCAGGAGGGAAATAGGTGCCGCCCCAGAACGGCTTTCCCTCCGGATCGAGGAACATGGTGAGCGGCCAGCCGCCGCTCTGGCCCAGCTGCTGGAGCGCGGACATGTAGATCTGGTCCACGTCCGGCCGCTCTTCCCGGTCCACCTTGATGTTCACGAACAGGGCGTTCATCAGCCCCGCCACGTCCGCATTCTCGAAGCTCTCGTGGGCCATCACATGGCACCAGTGGCACGCCGCATAGCCCACCGAGAGGAGGATGGGCTTGCCGGTGGCCTGCGCCTCCGCAAACGCTTCCGGCCCCCATGGCCACCAATGCACCGGATTGTCCCTGTGCTGGAGCAGATAGGGGCTGGTCTCGCGGGAGAGGCGGTTCTCGCTCATGATCTGAAAATCCCTCGGCTGACGCCGGCTTTGGTGGCAATGGAGAGGACGACGAAAGGTTCAGGCAATGAATGGCGCATGGTCCGCCATCTGCCGGCGCCGTGCAAATCCGTCGCCAGTTTGGGAAACGACGCCATGACCGACACCCTCTTCGCCCTCTCGTCGGGCCGCCTGCCGGCCGGTGTGGCGGTGCTGCGCATCAGCGGTCCCGCGGCGGCGGCGGCTGTCCTCGCCCTTGCCGGCGTGCTGCCCCCGCCCCGCGTCGCCCGCTACGGCGCGCTGAATGATCCCCGGACCGGGGAGATGCTGGACCGGGGCCTCATCCTGTTCTTCCCCGGGCCCAACAGCGCCACGGGAGAGGATGTGGCCGAGCTTCATCTCCATGGCGGCCGTGCGGTGGTGGCGGCGGTGGTGCGGGCGCTGGCCGCCCTGCCCGGCCTGCGACCGGCAGAAGCGGGCGAGTTCACCCGCCGCGCCCACGCCAACGGCAAGCTGGATCTGGCGGAGGTGGAGGGCCTGGCCGATCTCGTGGCGGCGGAGAGCGAGGCCCAGCGCCGGCAGGCACTGGCGCTGGCCTCGGGCGCCCTCTCCCGCCGGGTGGAGGGCTGGCGCATGGGGCTGGTCTCTGCCCTGGCTCTGATCGAGGCCGGCATCGATTTTTCCGATGAGAGTGATGTGTCCGGAGAGGTCACGACGGATGCCATCGCCCTCCTTGCCCGGCTGAAGGACGAGCTGTTTGCCGCGCTCACCGATGCGGCACGGGGCGAGCGGGTGCGGGACGGGCTGGTGGTGGCCATTTCCGGCCCGCCCAATGCCGGCAAATCCACCTTGCTGAACCGCCTTGCGGGGCGCGAGGCGGCCATCGTCTCCGCCCTGCCTGGCACCACAAGGGACGTGCTGGAAGTGCATCTGGAGCTGGCCGGACAGGCCGTGACCCTCTTGGACACCGCCGGCCTGCGTGAGACCTCCGATCTTGTGGAAGCCGAAGGCGTGCGTCGCGCGCTGGCGCGGGCCGAGGGGGCGGATGTGGTGCTCTGGCTCTGCGATACCGGCTTGCAGCCGCCCCCAGCGCTTGCCCACGCGGTGAAGGTGCGCACCAAGATCGACCAGGACGACACCGTTCCCGAAGGCTGGATGGGCATTTCCGCCGCCACCGGCGCGGGCGTGGACGCCCTCATCGGCCGGCTGGAACGGGAGGCGGACCATCTGGGCGGGCGCGAGCCGGCGCTCATCACCCGGGAGCGCCAGCGGCGGGCGCTGGAGGTGGCCACGCTCCATCTGGAACGCGCCATTGGCGACTTCGGCGGCCATGAGGAATTGCGGGCCGAGGACGTGCGCCTGGCGGTGCGGGCGCTGGACCAGCTCATCGGCCGGGTGGATGTGGAGGACGTTCTGGACGCCCTTTTCAGCACCTTCTGCATCGGGAAATAGGCGCCGCCCTACCCCGGAGGATGTTTCACGTGAAACATCGCGGGTTGCGGCCTTGACGGCGCCGGAAAGAGGGCGTTTCCAGAAGGGGCGGCGCGGGCCGCCTTTCTGCCCCGGATGAGAATGACCGAAACCCTTTCAGCGAATGCCTTCGACGTGATCGTGGTGGGCGGTGGCCACGCGGGATGCGAGGCCGCCGCCGCGTCCGCGCGCACCGGCGCGCGCACGGCGCTGCTCACCCATTTCCGCGCCACCATCGGCGCCATGTCCTGCAATCCCGCCATCGGCGGGCTGGGCAAGGGCCATCTGGTGCGGGAGATCGATGCGCTGGACGGCCTCATGGGTCGGGTGGCGGACCAGGGCGGCATCCAGTTCCGCGTGCTCAACCGCCGCAAGGGTCCCGCCGTGCGCGGCCCCCGTGCCCAGGCCGACCGCAAGCTCTATGCCCGCGCCATGCAGGCGGCCCTGGCCACGCAGGATGGCCTCACCATCGTGGAGGGCGAGGCGGACGACCTGCTGGTCGCCGCCGGCCGCATCATCGGCGTCCGCCTTGCCGACGGGCGGGACCTGTCCTGCGGCGCGGTGGTGCTCACCACCGGCACCTTTCTCAACGGCCTCATCCATATGGGCGAGGTGAGCTATCCGGCCGGGCGCATGGGCGAGAAGCCGGCGCTGGGCCTCTCCCCTGCCCTCGCCCGCCTCGGCTTCGCGCTGGGCCGGCTGAAGACCGGCACGCCGGCGCGCCTCGATGGCCGCACCATCCATTGGGCGAGCCTGGAGATGCAGCCCGGCGATGATCCGCCCGAGCCGTTCTCGGCCCTCACCACGCGGCTGCCCAACCCGCAGGTGGAATGCGGCATCACCCGCACCACGGATGCCACCCACGCGCTGATCCGGGCCAACCTTAACCGCTCGGCCATGTATTCTGGCCGTATCGAGAGCAGCGGCCCGCGCTATTGCCCGTCCATCGAGGACAAGATCGTCCGCTTCGGCGATCGCGACGGCCACCAGATCTTCCTGGAGCCGGAGGGGCTGGACGATCCCACCGTCTATCCCAACGGCCTGTCCACCTCCCTGCCCGCCGAGGTGCAGACCGCCTTCCTGCGCACCATTCCGGGGCTGGAGCAGGTGGCGGTGCTGCGGCCGGGCTACGCCATCGAATACGACCATGTGGACCCGCGCGAACTCGCCCCCACCCTGGAGGCCAAGCGCGTGGCCGGCCTGTTCCTCGCCGGCCAGATCAACGGCACCACGGGCTATGAGGAAGCCGCCGCCCAGGGGCTGCTCGCCGGCCTCAACGCGGCGCGGCGCGCCGGCGGGGCGGACGGGACGGTGTTCGACCGGGCGGAAGCCTATCTCGGGGTGATGGTGGACGATCTCGTTACCCGCGGGGTGAGCGAGCCCTATCGCATGTTCACCTCCCGCGCCGAATATCGGCTGACGCTCCGGGCCGACAATGCGGACCAGCGCCTGACCCGGCGCGGCGAAGCTCTCGGCCTCGTGGGCGCCGAGCGCTCCGCCCATTTCGCCCGCCGCGCGGCGGCGCTGGAAGAAGCGCGGGCGCTGGCGGAAAGCCTCAGCCTGACGCCTACGGAAGGCGCGCGGCACGGCCTCAGCGTCAATCGCGATGGCCAGCGGCGCACGGCCTTCGATCTCCTGGCCTATCCGGATATCGACATGGCGCGCCTCGGCGCCATCTGGCCGGAACTGGCTGGGCTCGACACGGCCGTGGCCGAGCAGGTGGAGATCGATGCCAAGTACGCCGTCTATCTCAACCGGCAGGCGGCGGACATTTCCATGCTGCGCCGGGACGAGCAACTGAGCCTGCCGGAGGACCTGCCTTACGCGGACCTGCCGGGCCTCTCCAACGAGCTGAAGCAGAAGCTCGCCCGCATTCGCCCGCGCACGGTGGGGCAGGCGGGGCGCATGGAGGGCATGACCCCGGCGGCGCTGGCGCTTCTCGCCACCCACGCGCGGCGGGCCGGGGCAGGCTGTTGATGGCTCGCCTGTGGATCATGGGGATAGCGGCGGCGGAGCGAGGGACCCGATGAAGGGCGGCAAGCGGGAGAGCGGGAGCGCGGCGCGCGAGGCCGTTGCGGCGGTGGTTTCACGTGAAACACTGGGCCGGCTCACCACCATCGCCGATCTGCTGGTGAAGTGGCAGAAGACCATCAACCTCGTCGCCCCCGCCTCCCTGCCCGACCTGTGGACCCGGCATGTGGGTGATTCGCTCCAGCTCGTTCACCATGTTCCGCAAACCACCTTGCGCTGGGTGGATCTGGGGTCCGGCGGCGGATTTCCCGGCCTGGTGGTGGCGGCGGTGCTGGCGGAGCGGGACGGCGCCCACATGCATCTTGTGGAAAGCGACACCCGCAAGGCTGCCTTCCTGCGGGAGGCGGCACGGGTGGCGCAACTGCCTGTCACCGTTCATGCCGCGCGCATAGAGCAGGTGGCGCAAACCTTGGCGCCGGGGACCCATGTGGTCTCCGCCCGCGCGCTGGCGCCTTTGCCCAAACTGCTGGATCTGGCCGCGCCGTTCCTCGCCGCAGGGGCCATTGGCCTTTTTCCCAAGGGTCGGGATGCGGAACGAGAATTGACCGAGGCGGCAAGAAGCTGGACACTCGACTGTGACCTGCGCCCCAGTACGAGCGATCCCGAAGGCCGGATCCTCCTGGTAAGGGGCGCCAGGCGCGGGACCGACACCATCGAACCCCAGTCCGGCGCGCGCTCCCCCGGGGAGCCGGATGCCGGTGGCGGGCCGCCCGAATGCGACGCGTCGAGGATGAAGGCGCCATGATCGATCAACAGACCCCTTCCCCCGCCGGTGGCACCCCCGCCGCGCCGCGCGTGCTGGCGCTTGCCAACCAGAAGGGCGGGGTGGGCAAGACCACCACGGCCATCAATCTGGGCACGGCGCTTGCCGCCATCGGCGAGACGGTGCTGGTGGTGGATCTCGACCCGCAAGGCAATGCCTCCACCGGCCTCGGCATCGATCGCCGCTCCCGCAACCTCTCCACCTATGACGTGCTGACCGGCGAGGCCAGCATGCGCGAGACGGTGATGGAGACCGGCGTGCCGCAGCTCTATGTGGCGCCTTCCACCCTCGATCTGTCGGGCCTGGAGCTGGAGATTGCGGCCGAGCGCGATCGCGCCTTCCGCCTGCGCAGCGCGCTGAAGGCGCTGGCGGTGGACAGTGCCGGGCCTCGCTTCACCTATGTGCTGGTGGACTGCCCGCCCTCGCTCTCCCTGCTGACGGTGAATGCCATGGCGGCGGCCGACGCCATCGTGGTTCCGCTGCAGTGCGAGTTCTTCGCGCTGGAAGGCCTGTCGCAGCTGCTGAAGACGGTGGAGCAGGTGCGCGTCAGTCTCAATCCGACCCTGACCATCCACGGCATCGTTCTGACCATGTATGACGGCCGCAACAACCTGTCCGAACAGGTGGTGCAGGACGTGCGCCAGTTCATGGGCGACAAGGTCTATGAGACGGTGATCCCGCGCAATGTGCGGGTGTCGGAGGCGCCGTCCTATGGCAAGCCGGTGCTGCTCTACGATCTCAAGTGTGTGGGATCACAAGCTTATCTGCGCCTCGCCTCGGAGGTGATCCAGCGCGAGCGCGCGGCGCGGGCGGATGCTGCGGCCTGATCGCCGCGTGCTGAAGGGACGGGACACGGTCATGGCGGATGAACAGCGCTCGCGGCTCGGCCGCGGTCTTGCGGCGCTCATCGGGGAGATGGAGCCTCAGGCGGCCCCGGCGGCGCGATCGGGGGCAGGGCGCGGCGGGCCGCGCCGGGTGCCCATCGAGCATGTGCGGCCCAATCCGCGCAATCCGCGCCGGACCTTCCTGGAGGAGGGGCTGGAGGACCTCACCGCCTCCATCCGCGAGAAGGGCATCATCCAGCCCATCGTGGTGCGCCAGCTGAACGGCAGCGACAGCTTCGAGATCGTCGCCGGCGAGCGGCGCTGGCGCGCGGCCCAGCGCGCGGCCCTGCACGAGGTGCCGGTGGTGGTGCTGGAATTGTCCGACCGGGAGGCGCTGGAAGTCGCCATCATCGAGAACGTGCAGCGCGCCGACCTCAATCCGGTGGAAGAGGCCCAGGGCTATGAATCCCTGATGGGGGAGTTCGACTACAACCAGAACGACCTGGCGCGCATCATCGGCAAGAGCCGCAGCCACATCGCCAACACCCTGCGCCTGCTGAAGCTGCCGGCGGGGGTGAAGACCTATCTCACCGATGGGCGCCTGAGTGCCGGCCATGCCCGCGCGCTGCTCGCCTGCGCCGATCCCGAGCGCATGGCCAGGGATGTGGTGGAGAAGGGGCTGACGGTCCGTGATGTGGAAGCCCTGTCCAAGGCCCGCACCGTGCTCAATGCGGCGCCGGCCAAGGGCCAGGCGGGAAGCACTCAGGCCGGGAAGGGGAGCAGGAGCGGCGCGCCGGAGCGCAAGAGCGCGGACAGCCGGGCGCTGGAAAAGCGCCTCACCGATGTGCTGGGCCTCAGTGTGGACATTGAAGGCAAGGGCGAAGCGGGCGCATTGCGCATCCGCTATACAAGCCTGGATCAGCTTGACGAAGTCTGCCGGAAGCTGGGTCTCGACTGAGTTTTACCGCGGAAGATCGAGATCACGACAGTGGACAGGCGGCGTTGATCAATAAAGGGCCGCGCCGGGACTGGCCCCGGGCGCGGCCGCTTTGGATCAGGCCGCGGCCTTGGCGCGGCGGGCGGGCTTCTTGGCCGGGGCGACGGGCGCCTTCTTGCGGGTCTGGCCGAGGCCCATGTTCTTGGCCAGCTCGGAGCGGGCGGCAGCATAGGCCGGCGCGACCATGGGATAATCCTTCGGCAGGCCCCACTTCTCGCGGTAGACTTCGGGGGTCATGCCGTAGCTGGTGCGCAGGTGGCGCTTCAGCGACTTGAACTTCTTCCCGTCTTCCAGGCAGATGATGTATTCGGGCGTCACCGACTTCTTCACCGGCACGGCGGGCTTCTGCTCTTCCACCACGGGCGCGGCCGGGGTGCCGAGCTGGCCGAGGGCGCGGTAGACGGATTCGATGAGAGCCGGCAGCTCGGTCGCCGAAACACTGTTGTTGCTCACATAGGCAGCGACAATTTCAGTGGCGAAGTCGATGTAGCTCGGCGTTGTGGAATTGGAGTCGGAGTCGCTCACGGGGAGTCCCTTTCTGTCTGTTCGTGGCGATGGGCGTTGCGGGAGCTCCGGCTTCGGGCTGGCACCACATCGGCTTCTGAACTTTTCGCAAATAATCTATAGCACCAGCCGAAAGAAATACAATCCTGTCTGTGAAAACTCTTGAAGATCGAGCAATAATGCGGGTTTGCGCCTGCCATCGGGCGTCATGGGAGGCACGGAAAGGCCACATTTGATCCTTGTGACATCAGCGAATCGCCGCCTTCTCAGATGAAAACATCGAGAAGGAGAAGTGTTGGCGTCCGGCATCCGCGTAGCGCGCCGGCGCCGCGCTCTGCGAGATGGTGCTCAACCCCTTCCGATGGCTCTTCTTCTTGTTTCCTGTAAGGAAGTACAACGCCGCACTGTGCGCAACTTTCGGTCGCAATGGGGTGCGGGAGAACCTTCAAGCGGGTATGATCTGTCAAGATCCGACGGCAAAGAAGAGGCGCATACCGCAAAGCTATGGTCCATGCAGATGGGTGATATCGCACCGGTTCAGACCTGCATTGCGTCCTCGGCCTGCCGCGTCCCGGCAAGTCGGACGCCGGCAAGTCGCATCCTGGCAAGTCGCATACTGGCAAGTGCCGTTGCCGCGTGTGGGCCGATGGGATACCGCTTTCACTGCGCTGGTGTTCAGGGCCGGACCTCGTCAGATCAGACCCGTCCGATCAGGCTTTGCTTCAGGTGCCTTCCGCCGCTTCGCAGGAGCGGCCGAGAAATCGGCCGGAGATGCTTTGGCGCGCCGGGATCACGTTATGGCAAGGCATCCGCTTCAGTCTATTGGGGTGTCTTGGCGGGCTTTGCTCGTGAATTGCCAAGTCTGCGGTAGACCGGCGCCGGCAACTTGGAGCAAGAGAGCATCTGCCCCGACCCGATCGGAACCCGCTCATCGGAACCTGATCCAGGAGACATCATGCCCCGCGCCGTCGCCGGCCCCGAGATCGAGCGCCTGATCCAGCTTATCGCCCGCCTGCCTGGGCTCGGGCCGCGCTCGGCGCGCCGGGTGGCACTGCATCTCATCAAGAAGCGCGAGGCCCTGATGGCGCCGCTCGCCGCCGCCCTGACGGATGCGCTGGGGAAAATCGTGGAATGCCGCCGTTGCGGCAATGTCGATGTCTGCGATCCCTGCACCATCTGCACCGACGCCTCGCGCGACCGGCGCACCCTCGTGGTGGTGGCGGACGTGGGCGATTTGTGGGCGCTGGAGCGGGCTGGCGCCCTCAATGCCCCCTATCACGTGCTTGGCGGCGTGCTCTCGCCCCTCGACGGGGTGGGACCGGAGGACCTCAACCTCGCCAGGCTGGTCACCCGGGTGCATGAGGACGAGGTGGGCGAGGTCATCCTGGCCCTCGGCGCCACCGTCGATGGGCAGACCACCGCCCATTACATCACCGATCTCCTGCGGGAGGCTCACGTGCGGGTGACCCGCCTCGCCCAGGGCGTGCCGGTGGGCGGCGAACTCGACTATCTCGACGAGGGCACCCTGTCTGCCGCCATCCGCGCCCGCACGCAGATGTGAGGGTTTCCCGCGGGGGCGGCTGCAGCCGCTGTTACTGCAGCATCCGTTCGAAATTGATCACGAACAGCTTGGGGTCCGGCTTCTTGTTAACCTGCAGGTTGGAAAGCGTGACCTGTGTATCGTAGCCCTGCGGATCGGTGATGATCCACTGCTTCAGCGCGGATGTCTTGGCATCGAACAGGATCAGCAGTCGATAGGTGCCCATCATGGGCACCTGCTCCTGAATGATCACCGAGATGAACTTGTCGTCCTGGAACACGCCCGCCACATGGGGATCGCTGGCAAGGTCGATGCGCTCCGCCAGCAGGAAGCGCAGGGGCGTCTGCGACAGGGGCGTGATGTCCTGGGTGTTCAGCTTGCGGTCGCGCACCGCCACCGACTGGCCGTTGGCGATCAGCTCCACCGGGCTCGGCGCATCGTATTCGAAGCGCACGCGGCCGGGCTTCTGCATGTAGACGTCGCCGGTGCGGCGGGTGCCGTCCGGATCGATCTGGGTGAAGTTGCCGGTCAGCGACTGCACCGAATTATAGTAGCTGGTAATGCGATCGACGGTGGCGCGGGGCGCCCGTCCGTCCGGGTTGGCGGCGGCAACCTGCACCTGCGGCGGCGCCGCCTGGGCGACCGAGACAGAGGGCGCGCCGGGCTTCTGTGGCGGCAGGGGAGCGGCGTTGGGCGCGCTCTGCTTGGCCTGCGGCTTCATCAGGTCGCCGGGGGGCAGGATGGTCTGGGCCGAGGCGGCGCCGCCCGACAGCACGGCGAAGGTCGCAGCAAGGCAGCCGGCGCCGGCGAGGCTGCGCGCGAGCGGCGACAGGCAGCGGCGGACGCGGGACGAGGCGGGTGGGCGGCTCGGCATCATTGAGGGTCTCTGGCGCGCGGCGTTCGGGACGGGAAGTGCGAAACCTGAAGTCTGGTTCCGACCCCGCCCCGGCGCAGGCTGATCGGAGGAACATCTTGTCAATATAGACCTTGCCCAAGGCGTATGGCGATCCTGTGGCCTGGCATTGCGTGCGCGCAAGTCCGCCGGCGAATACCGTTGCAGGCACCGGGTGTAGAGCGCAGGGGTTTTATACCAACGGCCCCGGTCTTTGACCGGGGCCGGGAGGGTTTTACTCGGCCGCCTCTTCCGGCATCAGGATCTCGCGCTTGCCGGCATGGTTGGGGGCGGCGACAAGGCCTTCCTTCTCCATGCGCTCCACCAGGGATGCGGCGCGGTTGTAGCCGATCTGCAGCCGGCGCTGGATGTAGGAGGTGGAGCACTTGCGGTCGCGCATGACCACGGCGACCGCTTGCGAATAAAGGTCCTGCCCCTCCTCGCCGAAGCCGCCCTTGTCGAATACCGCGCCGTCCGCGTCCTCCTCGTCGGTTTCGGCGGTCACCGCCTCCACATAGGAGGGCACGCCCTGGGCTTTCAGGTGCTTCACCACGCTCTCCACCTCCTCGTCGGAGACGAAGGGGCCGTGCACGCGGGAGATGCGCCCGCCGCCGGCCATGTAGAGCATGTCGCCCTGGCCGAGCAGCTGCTCGGCGCCCATCTCGCCGAGGATGGTGCGGCTGTCGATCTTGCTCGTCACCTGGAACGAGATGCGGGTGGGGAAATTGGCCTTGATGGTGCCCGTGATCACGTCCACCGAGGGGCGCTGGGTGGCCATCACCAGGTGGATGCCGGCGGCGCGGGCCATCTGGGCGAGGCGCTGGATGGCGCCTTCGATGTCCTTGCCGGCCACCAGCATCAGGTCGGCCATCTCGTCCACGATGACCACGATATAGGGCAGGGGCTCGAGGTTCATCTCCTCGCGCTCGTAGATGGCCTCGCCGGTGTCATGGTCGAAGCCGGTCTGCACCGTGCGGGCCAAGGTCTCGCCCTTGTCGGTGGAATCCTTCACCCGGGCGTTGAAGCCGTCGATGTTGCGGACGCCCAGCTTCGACATCTTCTTGTAGCGGTCCTCCATCTCCTTCACCGCCCACTTCAGGGCCACCACCGCCTTCTTGGGATCGGTGACCACGGGGGCGAGGAGATGCGGGATGCCGTCGTAGACGGACAGCTCCAGCATCTTGGGGTCCACCATGATGAGGCGGCACTGCTCCGGCTTCAGCCGGTAGAGCAGGGAGAGGATCATGGTATTGATGGCCACCGACTTGCCCGATCCGGTGGTGCCGGCCACCAGCAAATGCGGCATGCGGGCGAGGTCCACGATCACCGGATCGCCGCCGATGGTCTTGCCCAGCGCGATGGCGAGCTTGTGGCCCGAATCGCCGAAATCCTTGGTGGCGAGCAGCTCGCGCAGCAGCACCTTCTCGCGCTTCTGGTTGGGCAGCTCGATGCCGATGGCGTTGCGGCCCGGCACCACGGCCACGCGCGCCGACACCGCGCTCATGGAGCGGGCGATGTCGTCGGCCAGGCCGATGACGCGGGACGACTTGATGCCGGGCGCCGGCTCCAGCTCGTAGAGGGTGACCACGGGGCCGGGGCGCACCTGGCCGATCTCGCCGCGCACGCCGAAGTCCTCCAGCGTGCCCTTCAGTTCCTTGGCGGTGTCGGCCAGCGCCTCCGGGCTCATGGCCGGGGCCTTGGTTTGAACCGCAGGGGTCAGGAGGTCGAGGGCGGGGTGCTGGTAGCCGCCACGACGGGACCCGCGCCGTCCGCCGGCATCGCGCCGGTTGGAGCGCCCGCGCGCGTCGCCGCTGCCGAGATCCTGCGCGGCTTCGGCTTTCGGCTCCAGGGTCGCACCGGCGCCGCTGAGGCGGGGTTCCTGGCGCTCGCCACCGCGCCTTGGAGCCGCGCCTGCCGCGTCCGCGCCGCGGGGTGCCGCGTCACGCCTGCGGCCGAGGAGCCCGGCGACGTTGATGCGGGCCTTCCAGGACAGAAAAGTGTGGGTGAGCGCGCCGAGGGACACGGCGGCGCCGTCGTCCTCCTCGTCCTCGTCGCCCATCTCGCCGGGCAGCTCGGTGTCGGGGGCGACCTTCAGGGGCGTGCGCCGTCCGCCGCTCACCGCGAGGAACAGGCCGGTGGTGCCGAAGGCAAGGCCCGCCGCGCCGATGACCAGGGCATCGATGACCGAGGCCGCCGAGCCGCGCACCACGCCCAGCGCCCGGGGAAACAGATCGCCCAGAGCCCCGCCCATGCCGGTGAGGCCGGGCCAGGTGTCAGGCCGGGGCAGGGCGCCGAGGAAGGCGGTGGCCCCCAGCACGCCGATGAGCCAGCAGGTGGTGCGCATGCGCTCGCGGCTGAAGGGGCGGTGGGTCACCAGCCGCCAGCCGTAATAGAGCGGCGGCAGCAGCACCGCGAGGGCGGCGAGGCCGAACAACTGCACCAGCAGGTCCGCCACCACCGCGCCGGGCCAGCCCAGAAGGTTGGTGACCGGGGCATGGGTGGCGTTGGACAGGCTGGGGTCCGAGGCCGACCAGGAGCCCAGCGCGACGAAGGAGGTCAGCGTCGCGATGATGAGGCTGGTGCCGACGATTTCGCGGCCACGCCGCCGCACGGCGAGCCGCACGCCCTCGGGGATGAGGTCGAAGCGCGGGGCGGCGGGCGGCATGCGGGTGTTCAGCACGGCATCGGCGGTGGAGGAACGGCTTCTGGCCCTCGGCATCGGCGCAGCTCTCCTTCAGGTGAGGGCGGCGACGAGGCGGGTCAGCACCTCCTCGCAGGTGGGAAGATCCTGGACCAAGGCGACGCGCAGGAAGTCTGCGGCGGGGTTGGCGCCGGTCAGGTCGCGGCGGGCGAGATAGCCGCCGGGCACCGTGCGCAGGCCCTGCTCGCGCCACAGCTTCACCGCCGCCGCCTCGCCGCCCGACAGGGTGTCGGAGGCGAGGTGCGACACGTCGAGCCACAGGAAGAAGCCGCCGCCCGGCCGCTCATAGCCGAGGCGCCCCTCCAGCAGGCGGTCGGCGAGGTCGAACTTGGCGCGGTAGAGATCGCGGGAGGCGGTCACATGGACCTCGTCCTCCAGCGCCGCCACCGCCACCGCCTGCAACGGCTCCGGCACCTGCGGCGCCGCCACCCAGCGGAAGGCGAGGAAATCCTTCAGGAAGGCCGGATCGCCGGCGCAGAAGCCGCAGCGCAGGCCAGGCAGGGACGAGCGCTTCGACAGGGAGTTGAAGGCCACCGCCCGGCTGAAGTCGCCGCCCGCCACTTCCAGGATGCCGGCGGGCTTTTCCGCGCCCAGGTAGATTTCCGAATAGCACTCGTCCGAGAACAGGAAGGCCCCGTGCCGGCGCGCCAGCTCCAGCGCCCGGCCGAGATAGGCGGCAGACGCGATGGAGCCCTGCGGATTGGCGGGGGAGGCGATGTAGAGCGCCACCGTACGGTCGAGGAGGTCCTTGTCGAGGGCGTCGAGGTCGGGCAGCCAGCCGCTGTCGCGGGAGGTGGGCACCACCACCGCCTCGCAGCCGGCCGCCTCCGCGCCGGCGGCATAGGCGGCGTAGAAGGGGTTGGGCAGCAGCATGGCGGGGCGGCCCTTGGCTCCCTTCTTGGGATCGGTCAGCCGCCGCGCCACGATGGCGGCGGAGAACAGGCCCTCGCGGGAGCCGTTGAGCGCCAGCACCTCGCGGTCCGCATCGATGGGGCGGGCCAGGGCATAGCGCTGCGCCAGCCAGCGGGCGGCGGCGGCGCGGAAAGTGGGGGTGCCCTCGGCACGGGGATAGCGGCCGAAGCCGGGCAGCGCCTGCGCCAGCACCGGGCCGACGAAGGCGGGCATGGCGTGCTGCGGCTCGCCCACCGCCGCGCTCAGGGGCTGGCGGCCGGGATCGATCCCCGCCAACAGGTCGGCGAGGCGGATGAAGGGCGAGCGGCGGTCCTCGGGAGGCGCGACGGGTGAGGCTGGCACGGCGGAGCGGTCTTTTCTCGCGGCGATCATGGTGGTCGCGAGAATGAAGCCCCGCCGGTTAAGGTGCGGCTAACTCAGATCGCAGGGGCGGGACCTGCGCACTCAAATCCGGGCAAGGACGTCGCGGGCCTGCCGTGCATCGGCCGCGATCTGGGCGACGAGGGCCGTGACGCCGTCGAATTTCAGCTCGGGCCGCAGGTAGGCGTGGAATTCCACTTCCAGCATCGCGCCGTAGAGGTCGCCGGAAAAGTCGAACAGATGCACTTCCAGCAGCGGGCGGCCATTGTCGAAGGTGGGCCGGCGGCCGTAATTGGCCACCCCGTCGAAGCGGCCCAGCGGCGTCAGCGCGCGTACCGCATAGATGCCGAAGGCCAGCTCCATGTCCTCGGCGAGGGCGAGGTTGGCGGTGGGAAAGCCGATGGTGCGGCCGCGCTTGTCGCCGTGCAGGACCTCGGCCGCCACCGCGAACGGCCGGCCCAGCATGTGCGCCGCATGGCCCACCTGCCCGGAAGCCAGCGCGCTGCGGATGGCGGTGGAGGAGATGGCGTCGTCCTCGTCCCGCATGGGGGGCACCACCGTGACCTTGAAACCGTACCGCCGCCCGGCGTCTTCGAGGAAAGCCGGGGAGCCGGCGCGGGCGCGGCCGAAATGGAAGTCGAACCCCACCGCGACGCCGGTCACATCATAGCGGCCCACCAGGATCTCGCGCACGAAATCCTCCGCCTCCATGGCGGCCAGCTGGGCGTCGAAGGGCAGCACGATGGCACCCTTCAACCCGCTTTCGGCGATGTGGCGCAGCTTGCGCGGCTCCGGCGTGAGGCGGAACGGCGCCGAGGCGGGATTGAAGAAGGTGCGCGGATGGGGCTCGAAGGTGACGGCGATGGCCGGCACACCGGCCTCGGCTGCCATGGCGCGGGCGGTATCGAACACCGCCCGGTGGCCGCGATGCACGCCGTCGAAATTGCCGATGGCCACCACCGGCCGCGCCAAAGCGGGCGGAAGCGGCACGCTGCCGCGCACCAGGAGAAAGTCGGAAGAGGGATCACCTGTCATCGGCGGGCGGCGGCCTTGCCTTGTCTTGTCGTCTCTGAGCGAAACATGATCTCGTGAAACATGATCTCGGCGAAACGCGGCGTCTCCCGGCGCAAACGCGCGCCGGCGCCGACGAGGAACAGGTGCTCTAGGCGCTGGCGCCGGGAGGCGTCAAGGGCACCTCACCAGGTGAGGCGGGGCATGACGCCCCGCGGATGGGCGTGGCCGGTGAACAGCTCGGCGAGGCTTTCGGTGTCCGGAATGGCGCCGTCGACTGATTTCAGCTCCTGGGCATGGATGCCGCCGGAGATGAACAGGCTGTCGAAGCCGGCATCGTTGGCCCCGGCGATGTCGGTGCGCAGGGCATCGCCGATGCCGAGCACGCGGGCGCGGTCGATGGCGCCGCCGCGGATCACCTCCGCATGGGCGAAGGCGGTGTCGTAGATGGGCCGGTAGGGCTTGCCGCACCAGATGGCCTTGCCGCCGACCTCCTCATAGGCCTTGGCGATGGCGCCGGAGCAGAAGATGAGGTGCTCGCCCCGTTCCACGACGAGGTCGGGATTGGCGCAGATCATGGGCAGGTCCCGGGCCTTCATGGCGGCGATGGCCTCGACGTAGTCGTCCGGGGTCTCCACTTCGTCGTGGAAGAGGCCGGTGACCACCACGAGGTCGGCCCCGGCGAGATCGGTGAGGACGAGATCGAGGCCCTCGAACAGGCCGAGGTCGCGCTCGGGACCCAGATGATAGGTGCGCGCGCCGGTGCGGGCCGCCAGCATCTCGCGGGTCACGTCGCCGGAGGTGACGATGGCGTCATAGGCGGTGCGCGGCACGCCGAGGCCGTCCAGCATCTGCATGACGAAGGGGTGGGGCCGCGGCGCGTTGGAAACCAGGACCACGGACGCCCCGTCCGCGCGCATGCGGGTGAGCGCGTCGCAGGCGGAGGGGAAGGCGGCGACGCCGTTGTGCAGCACACCCCAGACATCGCAGAGGATGAGATCGTACTGGCCGGCAAAGGCGGACAGTCCGGACACCAGAGGCGGTGCGTGGGGGTGAGACCTCTGCGTGCTGTTAGAGTGTTCGGCCATGGGGGCGTCTCCTCTTGTGCACCGCGAAATGCCATGACGGACGCCGAACCACAAGGGCTGCGACGGGCTCCGCAAAGCCTTTGGTTTCGGCGGGGTACGATGGTGACGGGGAGGGGCGGCACCGTCCGGTTCCCCGATCATCAGGCGGCGCCCGCAGCGGTATCCGACCAGATTGCCTCAAGCTGATCGCCGGCTTGGCCCAGCGCTTTCAAGCGTGAGCCAATGGGAGCGGAAAACGCTCTAGAGCATGTTCGGCAAACACCGGTTCGCCGAACATGCTCTAAACCTTTGTTTCATCGCAATTCCGGACGCAAAATTGCTTCGCACTTTTGCTGGAATTGCTCTAGGGGTGCCCCTTGCCCGGATGGCCGCCGCCATGCGGGTTGCCCATGCCGTGGGGATGCCCGCCGCCGTGCCCGCCATGCCCCATGCCGTGGGGCGCGCCGCCCGGATGCGCACCGGGATGGCCACCCGGATGGCCGCCTTTCGGCTGCTCCTTCTGGGCCACGGGGGTGGTGGACCGCGTCCGCGCCTCCACTCCCGGCACCTGCCGCACCAGCGCGCGGAAGGCGTCGCCGCGCACCTCGAAGTTCGGGAACTGGTCGAAGCTGGCGCACGCCGGCGACAGCAGTACCACCGGCTCCGTCAGCCCCGAGGCCTCGGCGTCCCGCGCGGCGGCTTCCACCGCCTTGTCGAGGGTGCCGACGATCTCGTGGGCGACCGTGTCGCCCAGGGTCGCGGCGAAATCTTCGGCCGCCTCGCCGATCAGATAGGCCTTGGCGACGCGGCCGAAGAAGGGCGCCAGCGGGGCGATGCCGCCGACCTTGGGCTTGCCGCCGGCGATCCAGAAGATGTTCGTGAAGCTCGCCAGCGCCCGCTCGGCGGCGTCCGCGTTGGTGGCCTTGGAATCGTTGACGAACAGGACCGGACCCTTGTTCGCCACCTCTTCCATGCGGTGGGCAAGGCCGGGGAAGCGGCTCATGGCCACGGTGATCACCTCGGGCGCGACCCCCACGCCGCGGCAGGCGGCAAACGCCGCGGCGGCATTCTGCGCATTGTGGGTGCCGCGCAGGGAGCCGATGCCGGTGAGCGGCAGGCGGAAGCGCTCGGCCCCGCCCTCGGACGCCACCAGCGTCTCGCCATCGAGCCAGATGCCATCGGCGAGCGGCCGCTTCACCGAGACGCGCATCACATGCTTGCCCGCCTGCTCGGCCCGGTCGGCCATGGCGGCGGAGAAATCGTCGTCCACGCCCACCACGGCGGTGCCGCCGCCCTCGACGCCGGCGACGAGGCGCTCCTTGACCGCCGCGTAATGCTCCAGCGTGCCGTGGCGGTCGAGATGGTCGGGGGTGACGTTCAGCATCACGCCCACGGACGGGTCGAGGCTGGGGGCGAGGTCCACCTGGTAGGACGAGCACTCCACCACATGCACCCGGCCCGGCTTGGGCGGGGCGAGGGAGAGGATGGCGGTGCCGATATTGCCGCCCATCTGCACGTCGCGTCCGGCCACCCGCAGGATGTGGGTGATGAGCGCCGTGGTGGTGGACTTGCCGTTGGTGCCGGTGATGGCGATGAAGGGCGAGCGCCGGGCGATGGCGTGCCGCTCCCGGCAGAACAGCTCGATGTCGCCGATCACCTCCGCGCCAGCGTCGCGCGCCAGCTTCACCGACCAGTGCGGCTGCGGATGGGTGAGCGGCACGCCGGGCGAGAGCACGAGGGCGGCCACGATCGTCCAGTCGATGGACCGCAGGTCCTGGACCAGGATGCCGGCCTCGCCGGCCTTGTGGCGGGAGGCCTCGGCATCGTCATAGGCGATGACCTGGGCGCCGCCGGCCTTGAGCGCTTCGGCGGTGGCGAGCCCGGAGCCGCCGAGCCCGAAAAGGGCGACGGTCCGGTCCTTGAAGACGGTGACGGGGATCATGGCGTTACGAAAATTCCGGTGCGGCAATGGATCGTCTCTTTTCCGTCTAGAGCAAGACAGCCAAAAGTGCGAATGCCTTTCGCAACCACAGAAGTCTTACGGGAAATCCCGTGGTTGACCGCCCGCAACATTCGGAACATTGAATGTTGAACGCGGGGCGCCGGATCGGTTCGGGAGGATCTGCCTGAACGGGAAATCCGTATCCCACGTCAATGAGAGAGCCTGTTTTGCCGCTCCCATGGCGATGCCATCGGGACGGAGCCGGCTCGGACACAGGAGGTGAGCATGGCCAATGTGGGTGGAATCGATCGCGTGCTGCGGTTCGTCGCGGGGGTGGTGCTGATCCTGGTGCCGTTCGTGGCGCCCTCGGTCCCGGCGCTGGCGGGGCTGGGCAACTGGGCCTGGCTCATCGGAGCGATGGGAGTGGTGATGCTGCTCACCGCCATCTTCCGCTTCTGCCCGGCCTATGTGCCGTTCGGGGTGAGGACGTGCGGGCGGGAGTGAGGAGCGCGGTTACCCGGAGCCGGCAGGGGAGGGCATCGTCGCCAGCGCCCGGCGGATGGTCTCCAGCCAACGCGGCTTTTCGTAGGTGAGCGTTCGTTCCGCCTCCAGTGCTCGGTAGTGGGCGAGGGCCTGCGTATGGAGCGCGAGTTCGGATTGGACGTGCAGGAACTTGTGCATGACGCTCATGCTTGCCGTGCCAATGCGGCACCAGGCATCGCGCTCAAGAGAGCTGTACTCGCTCTCTTTCATCTGGCGCCCCAGTTCCTGCCAGCGCGCATGCCACGGAAAGGCGGCCGGATTGCGCACAACCACCTCGATGGCGGCAAGGGTGAAGGCGGCGTATGGAGGTGTGGCCATCCATGCGCTGTCCTTGAGGTCGAGCAACGGGCCGATGTCTCGTGGGTCCTCCTGCTCGTACAAGATCGTTTTTTGCGACAGGAACCAGCGGCCCGGAAAATGCGGATGAGTTCCGCGCAGCCATTTCGATCCAGTGTGCTTCTGGAAGAAGGAATGCGGGTTCTCCGGCCCGACATGAACGATGCGGATCGCCTTGGCCATGAGGCGGTCGAGGCCGGCCTCGTCAAGGTCACAGCGGTCCTGCGCGTCGCGCAAGGCGAGGACCGTCGTCGTCGGAACGATGGAGGGAGCATAAGCAAGGTCGTCGGCACCCATCAGTGCAACAGAGAAGACACAGTCGCGCGGAGGACAGTCCGCGAACGGGCGAGTCTCGATTTCTGCGCCGAGGGCAGGGACGAGGTGGCGTAGGATGTCGACGACCAGCTCCGCGCCGGGGGTGCGCACGACACAGACCAGCGGCGCTGTCGCCCGGCCGTCATGCTGCCGGGCGAACCGTTCCAGGTCATTCTCCGTAGATTCACTCACCGCAGCTTCAGCGTCGCCAGTCCGGCGAGCGCCAGCACCACGGCGACGATCCAGAAGCGGATCACCACCTGCGGCTCGGTCCAGCCGAGCTGCTCGAAATGGTGGTGGATGGGCGCCATCTTGAACACCCGCTTCCCGGTGAGCTTGAACGACACCACCTGCACGATCACCGACACCGCTTCCAGCACGAACAGGCCGCCGATCACCGCCAGTACGATCTCGTGCTTGGTCGCCACCGCCACCGTGCCGAGCAGGCCGCCCAGCGCCAGCGACCCGGTGTCGCCCATGAACACTTGGGCGGGAGGGGCGTTGAACCACAGGAAGCCGAGGCCCGCCCCCATCAGCGCCCCGCACACCACCGCCAGCTCGCCCACGCCGGCCACATAGTGGATCTGCAGATAGTCGGCGAATACCACGTTGCCGGCGAGATAGGCGATGAAGCCGAACGAGCCGGCCGCGATCATCACCGGCACGATGGCGAGGCCGTCGAGGCCGTCGGTGAGGTTCACCGCATTGCCCGCCGCCACGATGACGAACATGCCGAAGATGGCGAAGAACATGCCGAGGTTCAGCAGCAGGTCCTTGAAGAAGGGGAAGGCCACCGAGGTGGCGAGCCCCGGCTTGCCCGCCGTCATGATGATCACCATCGCGACGCCGGCGATCACCGCCTCGATACCGAGGCGCGCCTTGCCGGACAGGCCGTTGTGGGTCTGCTTCGTCACCTTCAGGTAGTCGTCGTAGAAGCCGATGAGGCCGAAGCCCAGCGTCACCAGCAGCACCACCCAGACGTAGGGGTTGGACAGGTTCGCCCAGAGCAGGGTGGCGACCACGATGCCCGACAGGATCATGAGCCCGCCCATGGTGGGCGTGCCCTTCTTGGTGAGCAGGTGCGACTGCGGCCCGTCGGTGCGGATGGGCTGGCCCTTGCCCTGCTTCAGGCGGAGCGTGGAGATCATGCCCGGCCCGAACAGGAACACGAACAACAGCGCCGTCACCACCGCCCCGCCGGTGCGGAAGGTGATGTAGCGGAAGACGTTGAAGGCGGGAAACGACGCGTGGAATTCGGCAAGCCACTGGAGCATTGAAAATTTATCCTTCGAGCAGCGCGTCCTCGCCGGCGTGGAAACGCTCGGCGAGCTTCTTGACCAGGGGTCCCATGCGGCTGCCGTTGGATCCCTTCACCATGAGCGTGTCGCCGGCGCGGATGGCGGCGGCCACCATGGGTTCGAGGTGGGTGGCGTGGATGGCATAGCCGCCCCGCCGATCCGAGGGGAGCGCCTGCCACAGGGCGTGCATCTGGGGTCCGCAGCAATAGACTTGGTCGATCTTCGCGGCGACGATGGCGGTGGCGAGGCCGGCATGGTGCGCCTCCCCGTCCGGACCCAGTTCCAGCATGTCGCCCAGCACCGCGATGCGCCGCCCGCGTGTCCCCACCGGGGTGCGGCTGAGCACGTCGAGGGCGGCGCGCATGGACGCGGGATTGGCGTTGTAGCTTTCGTCGAGCAGGGTCGCCTGACCGCTCTTCACCTGCAGGCGCAGGGGCACGCCGCGCCCCGGCGGCGGCTTGAGGTGCGACAGGGCGAGGGCGGCAAGGGCCATGTCGGCGCCGGCGAGCCTGGCGGCGGCGAGCACCGCCAGCATGTTCTGCACGATGTGGCGGCCGGGCATGCCCACCTTGAAGGTGATCGGCGTGCCCATCACGTCCGCCACCGCCACCGAGCAGTAGGATTTGAGCGCGGCATCCTTCAGCCGCACGTCCGCCCCTTCGCCGGAGCCGAAGCTGACGATGTGCGAGATGCCGCGGGCCTCGGCCGCCGCCTTCAGGCGGTCGAACAGGGGATTGTCCAGGTTGAGCACCGCCGCGCCGCCCGGCTCCACGCCGTCGAAGATCTCCGCCTTGGCGTCGGCGATCTCCTCGATGGAGGCGAACTGGGCGATGTGCACCGGCTCCACCGTGGTGACGATGGCCACATGCGGGCGCACCAGCCGCACCAGGGGCGTGATCTCGCCCGGATGGTTCATGCCGATCTCGAACACGCCGTAGCGCGCCTCCCGCGGGAAGCGGGCCAGCGACAGGGGCACGCCCCAGTGATTGTTGTAGGAGGCGGCGGAGGCGTGGGTCTCCCCATCGGCGCCCAGCGCGATGCGCAGGGCCTCCTTGGTGGTGGTCTTGCCCACCGATCCGGTCACCGCCACGATCTGCGCCTGGGACCGCGCGCGGGCGGCGCGGGCCACGTCGGTGAGGGCGGCGAGCACGTCGTCCACCACCAGCAGCGGCGCGCCCTCGGGGAAGGCGTCCGCCCTGTCGCGGGCGACCACGGCGAGGGCCGCGCCGGTGGCGAGGGCTTTCTCCACATAGGCGTGGCCGTCGCTGTTCTCGCCGGTGATGGCGAAGAAGGCATCGCCCGGCGCAAGCGTGCGGCTGTCGATGGAGATGCCGGTGACATCGCGGGGCGTGCCGCGCACGGCGGCACCGGTGGCCTCCGCCATTTCGGCGACGGTATGCAGGACCCGACCGCTCATGCCAGCGCTCATGTTCATGCCGCTACCTCCTCCGAAGCACGCGTCGATCGGATGACGCGTCCTTCTTACCCCAAGTTGAGAGACGGGCTCGCAGAACTCGTCTCGAGAGCGGCGAGGACTTCCGCCGCGTC
Source organism: Xanthobacter autotrophicus (assembly GCF_029991245.1). Classification (GTDB taxonomy): domain Bacteria; phylum Pseudomonadota; class Alphaproteobacteria; order Rhizobiales; family Xanthobacteraceae; genus Xanthobacter; species Xanthobacter autotrophicus_C. Next base: position 3,625 of record NZ_JAIVFO010000036.1, on the reverse strand, counting down.
CGAGAACGGATATGTCCGGTCGCCGATGATTTGGCCGGTTTCGTGACCCTTGCCGGCAACAATGAGCGCATCCCCAGGCTGGAGCAGCGCCACGGCCGCCTTGATGGCCTCCGCCCGGTCGCCGATTTCCCTGGCCCCGTGGGCGCCTTCGAGGATTTCGGCGCGGATGGTGGCGGGGTCCTCGCTGCGGGGATTGTCGTCGGTGACGATCACCACGTCCGCCTTGGACGCGGCGATGGCGCCCATGAGGGGGCGCTTGCCCTTGTCCCGGTCGCCGCCGCAGCCGAACACCACCATGAGGCGCCCCGGCACCGCCGCCCGCAGGGTGTCGAGCACGGTGGCCAGCGCCTCCGGCTTGTGGGCGTAGTCCACGAACACCGGCCGGCGCGGGTCGTCGCCGATGCGCTCCAGCCGGCCGGGCACGCCCGTGAGGTGCGCAAGGGCATCGAGCGCCGCCGCCCGCTCCGCCCCGCAGGCGATGGCAAGGCCGGCGGCGAGCAAGGCGTTGTCCAGCTGGAAGCGGCCCACCAGCGGCACGATGGCATGGGTGCCGTCCGCGAACATCACCTTCTGCCCGGTGCCGGACCCGGTGGTGCCGAAGATGTCGAGGCCGCCCTTCTGCCCCTCGCCGATGGGCAGCAGTTTCAGGCCGCGCGTCTGCGCCCACGCCAGGGCATTGGCGGCGAACGGCGCGCCCGTCACCGCCACGGCGGTGGCCTCATCCGGCATCACCTGCGTGAAGAGGCGCAGCTTGGCCCGGAAATAGGCGTCGATGGTGGGGTGGTAGTCCAGATGGTCGCGGCCGAGATTGGTGAAGCCGCCGGCCGTGAAGCGCACCCCGTCGAGCCGCTTCTGGTCCAGCCCGTGGGAGGAGGCCTCCAGCGCCATGTGGGTCACGCCCTCGCCGGCGAGGCGGTCGAGGGTGGCGTGCAGCTCCACCGGATCGGGAGTGGTGAGGCTGCCATAGGTGGAGCCGTCCGGCGCCACCAGGCCAATGGTGCCCAGATAGGCCGCCCTGTGGCCGAGCCGCTCCCAGATCTGCCGCAGGAAGAAGGCGACGGAGGTCTTCCCCGCCGTCCCCGTCACCGCCGCGATCGTGGCCGGCTGGCGCGGATAGAAGCGCGCCGCCGCCAGCGACAGGGAGCGCCGCACGTCGAGGGAGAAGGCGAGCGCCACCTGGGGCGGCAGGACCGGACGGGGCGCGGTGGGCTCCATCAGCACCGCGCCGGCGCCCCGGGCCACGGCATCGGCGATGAAGCGGCTGCCATCCGCATGGGTGCCGGGAATGGCGACGAAGAGGTCGCCGGGCGTGATCCTGCGGCTGTCGGCGGAGAGGCCGAAAACGGGGTCGTCGCCCGCGCCGGCGGACAGGATGCGGGCGTGGCCGTCGAGGATGTGTCCGAGGGAATGGCTGGTCATCGGACCTCTTTTGGCATCCACCCGCGCCGGTTGTCACCCTCGACCTGAGGCCGCGTCCCGCGGGTGGTATCAACGTGCGGCCGAGGACTATTCCAAGAGCCGGCGCGCTTTTCTCGCCGACCAGGGCCAGGCCCGCGCGGCACTTGAGCGAAGTCCCTCAGTGCCGGTCGGCCACCTTGAGCGGCGTGCGCAGCAGCTGTTCCGCATTGGGCAGGTTCTGCCGGGGCGCGATGTTCAGCAGCGGCGCGATGCGCTCGATGATCTTGCCGGCGGTGGGCGCCGCGTTCCAGCCCGAGGTGGCGAAGCCGTAGGTTTCCGAGGTCGCCTTGGGCTCGTCCAGCATCACGAGGATGAGGTAGCGCGGCCTGTCCATGGGGAACACCGCGGTGAAGGAGGTGAGCAGCTTGTTCTTGGCGTAGCGCCCGTTCACCACTTTCTCGGCGGTGCCGGTCTTGCCGCCCACCAGATAGCCCGGCACCTCCGCCTTGGAGGCGGTGCCCTTCTCGGCATTGAGGCGCATGATGTAGCGCATCTTGTCCGAGGTATCGGGCTTCAGTACCCGGACGGCCACTTTCTGCGCTTCCTCGGGGGTGCGCTTGATGAAGGTGGGGGTGATGAGATAGCCGCCGTTCACCATGGAATTCACCGCCATCACCGCCTGCAGCGGGGCGACGGACAGGCCGTGGCCGAAGGCGATAGTGGCCGAGTTCAGTTCGCCCCAGCGCCGCGGCACGATGGGCTCGGCGCTTTCCGGCAGCTCGGTGCGCAGCCGGTCGAGCTGGCCCATCTTCTTCAGGAACGCCTTGTGGGCCTCCACGCCGAGGGACAGCACCATCTTGGCCGTGCCCACGTTGGACGAGACGAGGAAGATCTCGGGCACCGTCAGCACGCGGTTTTCGGCGTGATAGTCGGAAATCTTGAAGCGGCCGAAATGCATGGCGCCGCGGGCGTCGAACGAGGAGTTCAAGCCGATCTTGCCGGAATCGAGCGCCATGGCGAAGGACAGGGCCTTGAAGGTGGAGCCCATCTCGAACACGCCGGTGGTGAGCCGGTTGAGATAGGCGTCGTCCTTCGGGTTGCCGGGCACGTTGGGGTCGAAGTCCGGCAGCGAGACCATGGAGATGATCTCGCCGGTGTTGACCTCGGTCACCACCGCCATGGCGTGGAGCGCCGAGAACTTGTTCTTGGCCCGGATCAGCTCGTCGCGCACCGCGTGCTGCACCCGCATGTCCATGGACAGCTGGACCGGCTCCTGCTGGAGGTCGGTGGCGAACCCCGCGAGGTGCAGCTCGGCGAGGCCCCGGCCGTCGATGTATTTTTCAAGGCCCGAGATGCCCTGGTTGTCCACGTTCACGCCGCCCATGACGTGGGACAGGATGGGCCCGTCCGGATAGATGCGGCGGTTTTCCTTCAGGAAGCCGATGCCGGGAATGCCGAGCCGGTGGATGGAGCGCATCTGCGCCGGGGTGATCTCGCGCTTCAGCCAGGCGAAGCCCTTGCCCGAGTTGAGGCGCTTGCGGCTTTCCTCCACGTCGAGGTCGGGCAGCACCTTGAGCAGGCCTTCCAGCGCCTCGTCGGGATCGATGAGGCGGCGCGGCTCGGCGAACAGGGACGGCGACTTGACGTCGATGGCGATGATGTCGCCGTTGCGGTCGATGATGTCGGGGCGTGCCGAGGCGATCGCGTCCGAGCCGCGCCCGCGGGTGGCGCCGGGATCGGAGGTGATGGCCAGATGCGAGAGCTGCGTCGCGATGGCGATGAACACGGCGCAGAAGGCGAACATGATCAGCTTGATGCGCCCGCGGGCAACCGTCTCCATGTCGCCCCGGTCGAGGCCGAACAGGCCGCGCACCACATGCCGGCCGGCGCGCCAGGCGAGGTGGCTCAGGCGAACCGCGATGGCCGCCGCCACGGTCCAGGTGGCGATGGCGGCGCGGCGCAAGGCGCGCAGCAGGACGCGGCCGGCGGCGGCGGCATAGCGGCCGACGGTGTCCAGCAGCACGGCGCAGGCGGCGTCGGCCTTCTGGATTTCGGGACCCATGGCAGCTGCCGTATCGGCGGCGAAACGGGCGATGCGGGCGGAAAAGGGCGTCTTCTCGACCATGGCGACCTCTTCAGCGTTCCCCGGAGAACAGGCGCTTCAGCCCTTCGATGAGGTCCGGCCCGGGATCGGGGCGGGCCTCGGGGGCCGAAGGCGGCGCGGCGG
>NZ_JAIVFO010000365.1 GCF_029991245.1 Xanthobacter autotrophicus | reverse complement strand
CCCTCGAGGATGATCGCCAGCTTCGACATGCACCACTCGATGACCGGCGGCTACTGGCCGAGCAAGGCCCAGGGCATGGTCTACCGCAACCTCAAGTCCTGGGTGCCGCAGGCCGGCAAGGCCGGCATCCGGCTCGACGAGCTCGTCGACCACCTCAGCCAGCAGCTCCTCCACCAGCACGCCACTCCTGTGCTCGTGAAGGCCGCCTGCCGGGCGGGGGGCTACGACCCCGACGAGATGATCACCAAGATGCACCCGGTGCGCTTCTACGGCATCGCCTCGCTGCTCACGACGGTCCTCGACTCCCCCGACTACTTCCAGAGGTGACCCGATGACGCTCCTGGACGAGAACGCCTGCTGCGAGGAGTACGCCGCCCTGTCGACGTCGCGCCGCAGCCTGCTGCGCGGCGCCCTGCTCGCCGGCTCGACGACGGTCATCGGC
>NZ_JAIVFO010000364.1 GCF_029991245.1 Xanthobacter autotrophicus | reverse complement strand
GGCGATGCGAACCTGGTGAGCCTCCGGCGCTAGAGCAACAAGGGCCAAGAGGACCCTCTCCGTGAATCGTTGTCCTCTGGTGATGCATGCTCTCTCAATATTCTCTAGCTGGATCACGCACTGCGAAGAATTCAGCCAGCCCCTGATGTAGGGAAGGCTACGTTCTTGCGGCTCAGCGAGAGACGCCGAATAGTCAAGGGTTGAGAGCCTGACAGAAACGTGAAAGTCATCGCGGCCAAGCGAGAATGTCGATGCGCACCTCGACACAATCACTTCAACTTCCCGCTCGTTACCAGCAACTTCAGCTCGAAAGGTTCCGATTGACCGTTCACTTTGCACAGCGGCCCAACCACCTAGTAGACGGACCCTTGGGTCCGATTATACGACTTACGCACAAAGCACCGTATGGGGGACTTCTCCCTTGATACGGCGCGATCTTAGGG
>NZ_JAIVFO010000363.1 GCF_029991245.1 Xanthobacter autotrophicus | reverse complement strand
GCGGCGATCACTGCAGTGAGTGCATCGCGCAGTGATCCGTGCCGCCCTACCGCTCCAGCGGTGCCCCGCACTGCGGTGTCGTCCTCATCGCCAGTCGTGTCGCGCACGCGGGCCGCACGCAATGCGGCAGCGATGGCGTTCTCCAAGCTTTCCTGGTTCATGCTCTTCATCCCTTCCTTCTTTCTTCATTTATCGTTTGGTTGGTTGATCGATCAGCGCTCGCGCAGGCTCTCGTTGCCCGCCTTCTGAATCGGGCTCAGCAGGTACTCGATGACCCGGCGCTGGCCCGTCTTGATTTCCGCGGTCAGGTTCATGCCCGGCGCGAGCTTGATGTCCTTGCCGTCCACGTTGATGAACGCTTGGTCGAGCTTGAGCAGCGCCGGGAAGATCGCTCCGCGCTTCTCGTCGTTGACGGCATCGCGCGTGACGGTCTCCACGTGCGCGGG
>NZ_JAIVFO010000362.1 GCF_029991245.1 Xanthobacter autotrophicus | reverse complement strand
ACCTGGTACGACGCGTGCCGCCGCCAGCCCTGGCCGATCCCGTCGAGCACGAACCGGGGCCGCGTGCCCAGCACGTAGGGCACCTGGTCCTCGAGCAGCAGCGCGCCGCTGGGCGTCTTGCCCTCGTTGGTCAGCGTGAGGTTCAGCCGGGCCGGCTGGCCGGCCACCACGATCTGCGGGGAGAGCGTGCGCACCAGCGCCAGCCGGTAGCGGCTGCGGCCCAGCACGTACGCCGTCACGAGCGGCAGGGCGAGCACGAGCACGCCGACCCGGGTCAGCGCCTCCTGGCTGAGCAGGACGGCGCAGACGATCGCGGTGATGCCGGCGGCCACGAACGCCCGTCCGCGGACGGTCAGGCCGCTCAATGCCTCACGCACAGTGCCTCACGCCCCTCAGAATCGCTACCTGGTCCCCTCGGGAACGGGCACCTGGGCGACGATGCCGTCG
>NZ_JAIVFO010000361.1 GCF_029991245.1 Xanthobacter autotrophicus | reverse complement strand
GTGTATTGGGCTCGTCAACAAGTTCAGGAACGCTTACAATTGGTTCAGGAAAATATTCCTGAAGGGATTGGGAAGCCTGAATTAGGTCCTATTTCGTCTGGGTTAGGAGAAATTTTCCAATATGTTGTAAGAGCCAAAAAAGGTTACGAACACGTTTATGACGAAACAGAACTCAGAACCATTCAGGATTGGGTAATCCGCAGACAGTTATTAGGAACAAAAGGAGTTGCTGATGTGAGCAGTTTCGGAGGTAAATTAAAGCAATACGAAATTGCTATTAATCCTAATCAGCTTCAGGCTTTTAATATCAATATCAATGATGTTTTTGATGCGTTAGAAAAAAACAACCAAAATACGGGCGGAGCTTATATCGAAAAGAAAGAAACAGTTCTTTTCATCCGAAGTGAAGGTCTTTTAGGAAGCTCGGAAGATATCGGAAACATTCAGGT
>NZ_JAIVFO010000360.1 GCF_029991245.1 Xanthobacter autotrophicus | reverse complement strand
GCATTATTGTTGCCATTATCATCTGTGTTAGCAGTGATTTGACGCATGATATCTTCCATAGTGGTATTTACATCAACGGTAATGGTTTTTGTAAGTTTTTTATCGCCCTTATCATCATAAATAACTATATCAAAACTTCCAGGCTGTATGGTTCTATCATAATTTACCAAAGGAATGTCCTCTGTACGTCCTGGAAGATAATCAGAAGTTACTGAGCTTTTTGCTGAGCTTGCGTAAAGATTATTGGTTTCATTGATCATGGTTTTTGCAAAGGTATTTAAAGAATCCATATAGCCTTGAATGATTCCATCGCTATATTTTCCTTCGCTTTTGCTATAATTTCTTCCGCGTAAGTCAAGTTGAGCTCCAAGTTGTCCACCGTTAATTTTTGCAGTTAGATCGCGAACTTTTTCATCTGGAGTTTCATAATAAATGCTATAAGATTTATTT
>NZ_JAIVFO010000359.1 GCF_029991245.1 Xanthobacter autotrophicus | reverse complement strand
CTTCCGCGCGGGCATCCAGTCGATCGACCGCGGCCAGTACGAGGCCGCCAAGGTGCTGGGCATGACGTACGGGCAGACGATGCGGCGCATCGTGCTGCCGCAGATGGTGCGCCGCATCCTGCCGCCCATGAGCAATGAGACCATCACGCTGGTCAAGGACACGTCGCTCATCTACGTGCTGGCCCTGAACGACCTGCTGCGCGCCGCGCGCGGCATCGTGCAGCGCGATTTCACGACCACGCCCTTCCTCGTGGCCGCCGCCTTCTATCTCGTGATGACCCTGGTGCTGACCTGGGGCTTCCAGCGGCTGGAGCGCCGCTATGCCCGCCATGACGCCTGACCTTTCCGCCCCCGCTGCCGGTGCCGGTGCCGGTGCATCCGCCGGCGTGCCCATGATCGAGGCGCGCGGCCTGCACAAGGCCTTCGGCGGCGTGCCCGTGCTGCGGGACG
>NZ_JAIVFO010000358.1 GCF_029991245.1 Xanthobacter autotrophicus | reverse complement strand
CTCCCGTGGTCACCGTCATGGGCCACGTCGACCACGGCAAGACCTCGCTGCTGGACTACATCCGCCGCGCCAAGGTGGCGGCGGGCGAAGCCGGCGGCATCACGCAGCACATCGGCGCTTACCACGTCGAAACCCCGCGCGGCATGGTGTCGTTCCTCGACACCCCCGGCCACGAGGCCTTCACGGCCATGCGGGCCCGCGGTGCGCAGGCGACCGACATCGTCATCCTGGTGGTGGCCGCCGACGACGGCGTCATGCCGCAGACGAAGGAAGCCATCAAGCACGCGAAGGCCGCCAAGGTGCCGATCGTCGTGGCGATCACCAAGGCCGACAAGCCCGATGCCAACCCGGACCGCGTGAAGCAGGAACTGGTGGCCCAGGAAGTCGTGCCCGAAGAGTACGGCGGCGAATCGCCCTTCGTGCCCGTGTCCTCCAAGACCGGCATGGGCATC
>NZ_JAIVFO010000357.1 GCF_029991245.1 Xanthobacter autotrophicus | reverse complement strand
GCGTGTAATACGAACCCGTGGCGTAGCCCGGCAGCTTGCGGGGATTGAAGACGCTGGTGCTCGACACCGAGCCACCTACGAAGCCCGTGGGCACGTCCACCAGTCGCATCGCGCAGCCAGCCAGGACCAGCCCCGCCGCTGGCACGTCGTTGCTCACCAGCGTGCACGTGCCCCGCGCGGTGAAGCGCCCCTCCGGCAGGTTGTAGCGCATGTAGACATTCAGTTGCTGCCCGGCGGGAAAGGCGCTGTCCGTCACCTGGACGCACGCCGTCG
>NZ_JAIVFO010000035.1 GCF_029991245.1 Xanthobacter autotrophicus | reverse complement strand
CCGCTGGATGGGGCGCTGGGCGGGGGGCTGGCGCTGGGCGCGCTGCACGAGGTGTTCGCGCGCGACAAGGGCAATGGCGCCGCCGCCCTCGGCTTCGCCCTGGCGCTGGCCGCCGGTACACGGCGGCCAGTGGTGTGGGTGCGGCAGGACCTCGCCGCGCTGGAGGGCGGGGACCTCTACGGGCCGGGCTGCGCCGCCTTCGGGCTCGATCCGGCGCGGCTCATCGTGGTCCATGGGGCGGATGCCACCGATACCCTCGCCGCGGCGGAGGAGGCGTTGCGCCATGCCGCCCTCGGCCTCGTGGTGGTGGAGCCCTGGGGCATGCCGTCCCGCCTCGACCTCACCGCCACGCGCCGCCTCGCGCTAAGGGCCGAGCGCTCGGGGGTGCCGGCCCTGCTGTTGCGTTCGGCGGCGGAGCCCGTGCCCTCCGCCGCCGCCACCCGTTGGCTGGCCTCGGCCGCCCCCTCCCGCGCGGCGGGGGCGCCGGCCTTCTGCCTCGGGCCGCCCGCCTTCGCTTTGGAGCTGGCCCGCAACCGGGCTGGGCCCACCGGCCGCTGGATTGTGGAATGGAATGCCCATGCCCGACGCTTCGCCCCGGCGCCTCGCCGCCTTGCTGCTGCCCCGCCTGCCCACCGACCGGCTGCATCGCAAGGCCCGGCACGCGCGGACGGCCCGTCACCCGTGGTCGTCGGCGCCTTCGAGCGCCGCGCCGGATGAGGCGCCTTTAGACGCACCGCTCGCGGTGGTGCACACCCTCGCCAACGCCCGCCGCCTCCATGCGGTGGACGCGGCGGCGGCGCGACTCGGCCTCCATCCGGGACTGACGCTGGCCGATGCGCAGGCCCGGGTGCCGGAGCTTCGGGCGGTGGACGCGGACCTCGCGGCGGACGGCACCCTGCTCGCCGCCATCGCCGGCTGGTGCGAGCGCTGGACGCCCTTCGTGGCGCTCGCCCCGCCTTATGGCATCGTGCTCGACATCACCGGCTGCGCCCATCTGTTTGCGGGTGAAAAGGCCATGCTCGCCGCCATGGTGGCGCGCCTCACCGCCCAGGGCTTCGCGGTCCAGGGCGCGGTGGCCGGCACCGCCCGCGCGGCGCTGGCGCTCGCCCGCTGGCGCCCCGGCCTCGTGGCCGCGCCAGGGGCGGAGGGGGAGGCGGTGGCCGGCCTGCCGGTGGCGGCGCTGGGTCTTGATCCGGAAGCCGAGCGCAGCCTCGCCTATCTCGGCCTTGCCACCATCGGCGCCCTTGCGGGCAAGCCCCGGGCCGCGCTCGCCGCCCGCTTCGGCAGCCGGATCGTCAGCCGGCTGGAGGAGATCACCGGCGCCGCCGACGCCCCCATCTCCCCCCTCAATCCCCTGCCCGTCTACGTGGCCGAACGGCGCTTCGCCGAGCCCATGGGGGATGAGGCGACCGCCCGCATTGTGCTCACGGACCTCGCCCGCGAGCTTGCCGCCGTGCTGGAGCGGCACGGGGAAGGCGGGCGGCGCTTTGCGGCGGCCTTCTTCCGCAGCGACGGCGCCGTGCGGCGGGTGGAGGCCGGCACCGCCGCCCCCCTGCGCGATGCCGCGCGCCTCGCCGGCCTGTTCCGCGAACGGCTCGCGGCGCTGGCCGATCCGCTGGATCCTGGCTTCGGCTATGACGTGATCCGCCTGTCAGTCACCGTCTGCGAGCCGCTGAAGGTCACCCAGGCCGCCTTCGGCGCGGCGCCGGCGGAGGCGGCCTTGTCGGAGCTGGTGGATGTGCTGTCCGCCCGCCTCGGCCCGCGGCGGGTGATGTGCCTTCAGCCGCAGGACAGCCATGTGCCCGAGCGGGCGGCGCAAAGCGTGCCGGCGCAGAAGGGCTGGGCGGCGGCGGGCCTTGCCGCCTGGCCCGCGCCGGCGGCGGCGGACGTGCCCCTGCCCCGCCCGCCGGCTTTGTTCGCCCACCCCGAGCCGGTGGAGACCCTGGCCGAGGTGCCCGACGGCCCGCCGTTGCGCTTCCGCTGGCGGCGCGTGCTGCACGAAGTGGTGCGCGCCGAGGGGCCGGAGCGCATCGCCCCCGAATGGTGGACCGGGACGGAGGCGCTGACCCGCGACTATTTCCGCGTGGAGGACAAGGAGGGCCGCCGCTTCTGGCTCTATCGCGCCGGCACCTATGGGCGGGAGACCACCACACCGCGCTGGTTCCTGCACGGGCTGTTCCCATGAAGGCCCTCGCGCCAGCCGTCGCCCCGGCGCCGGCCTATGCGGAGCTTGCCGCCGCCTCCCATTTCTCCTTCCTGCGCGGGGCCAGCGCGCCGGCGCAGCTGGTGGAGGTCGCCGTCGGCCTCGGCCTCACCGGCCTCGGCATCGCCGACCGCAACACCGTCGCCGGCGTGGTGCGAGCCTATAGAGCGCTGGAAGAACTGCGCCGCCTGGACGCGGACGAGAACGCCGGAGACGAAGCGGACGAGGAAGCCCGCGCCGCACGGGCCCGTCTCGCCGCACGGGCCCGCGCCTTCCGCCTCGCCACCGGCACGCGCCTCGTCTTTTGCGACGACACGCCGGACATCCTCGCCTATCCGGCGGACCGCGCCGGCTGGGGGCGCCTGTGCCGGCTGCTCACCACCGGCAACCGCCGGGCCAAGAAGGGCGACTGCCACCTCGCCCTCGCCGACCTGCTCGCCGATCCCGGCGGCCTGCTGCTGGTGCTCATGCCCGGGCCGGGGGTGGAGGGGCTGGCGGAGCGGCTGTCCCCTACCCTCCAGCGCCTCGCCGAGGCCGCCCCCGGCGCGGTATGGCTTGCCGTCAACATGCCGTTTGCCGGCGACGACCGCCGCCGCCTCGCCGCGCTGAAGGCATTGGCCGGCGCCCATGGCGTGCCGCTGCTCGCGGTCAACGACGTGCTGTGCGCCACGCCGCGGGAGCGCGACCTGCAGGACATCCTCACCTGCATCCGCGAGGGCATCCCCATCGCCGAGGCCGGCCGCCGGCTCCAGGCCAATGCCGAGCGGCACCTGAAGCCCGCCGCCGAGATGGCACGCCTGTTCGCGGATGCGCCCGAGGCCATCGCGGAGAGCGGCCACCTGCTCGCCCGCATGGACTTCAGCGTGGGCGAGCTGAAATACGAATATCCGGAGGAGCCGGTGCCCCCCGGCTGGACCCCGCAGGCCTGGCTGGAGGAGCTGACCTGGCGCTGCGCGCGGGTGCGGTATCCGGACGGTCTCACGCCCAAGGTGGAACGGCTGCTGGCCGACGAACTGGCCCTCATCGGCCAGCTTGAATACGCGCCCTATTTCCTCACCATCCACGACATCGTCCGCTTCGCCGAGAGCCGGGGCATCCTGTGCCAGGGGCGGGGCTCGGCGGCCAATTCCGCGGTGTGCTACGTGCTCGGCATCACCGCCGTGGACCCGGCCGACAACGACCTGCTGTTCGCCCGCTTCATCTCCACCGAGCGGCGCGAGCCCCCCGACATCGACGTGGATTTCGAGCACGAGCGGCGCGAGGAGGTGATCCAGCACATCTATGACAAATACGGCCGCCACCGCGCCGGCATCGTTGCCACCGTCATCCATTATCGCCCGCGCAGCGCCATCCGCGACGTGGGCAAGGCGCTGGGCCTCACCGAGGACATCACCGCCCGCCTCGCCTCCACCCAGTGGGGCAGCTGGGGGCGCGACATTGCCGCCAGCCAGATCCGCGAGGCCGGGCTCGAGCCGTCAAACCCGCTCATTCGCCGGGCGGTGGAGCTGGCCGGCCGCCTCATGGGCGCGCCGCGCCACCTGTCCCAGCATGTGGGCGGCTTCGTGCTGGCGCGCGGGCGCCTGGACGAGACCGTGCCCATCGGCAACGCCGCCATGGAAGACCGCACCTTCATCGAATGGGACAAGGACGACATCGACGTGCTCGGCCTCATGAAGGTGGATGTGCTGGCGCTGGGCATGCTCACCTGCATCCGCAAGGCCCTCGACCTCATGCGCAACCACGAGGGCATCGACTGGGGCCTCGCCGACGTGCCGGGCGCGCAGAAGGATGTCTACGCCATGCTCTCGCGCGGGGATTCCATCGGCGTGTTCCAGGTGGAGAGCCGGGCCCAGATCAACATGCTGCCGCGCCTGCGGCCGCAAAAGTTCTACGACCTCGTCATTCAGGTGGCCATCGTGCGGCCCGGCCCCATCCAGGGCGACATGGTCCACCCCTATCTGCGCCGCCGCAACGGGCAGGAACAGGTGGACTACCCCTCCCCCGCGCCGGAGCATGGGCCGCCGGACGAACTGCGCGGAGTGCTGGAGAAAACCCTGGGCGTGCCCCTGTTCCAGGAGCAGGCCATGAAGCTCGCCATGGTGGCGGCCCGCTTCTCGGACGCGGAGGCCAACCGCCTGCGCCGGGCCATGGCCACCTTCCGCAATCTCGGCACCATCCACGAATTCGAGGCGCTGATGGTGGAGCGCATGGTGGCGCGCGGCTACACCCGCGACTTCGCCCAGCGCTGCTTCGAGCAGATCAAGGGCTTCGGCAGCTACGGCTTTCCCGAGAGCCATGCCGCGTCCTTCGCCAAGCTGGTCTACATCTCGTCCTTCATCAAGTGCCGGCACCCGGCGGTGTTCGCCTGCGCGCTGCTCAACGCCCAGCCCATGGGCTTCTACGCCCCCGCCCAGATCGTGCGCGACGCCCGCGAGCATGGGGTGGAGGTGCGCGCCGTGGACATCAACCACAGCCACCACGACAACACGCTGGAGCGCCGCGCCGACGGCAGCCTGGCCCTGCGCCTCGGCTTCCGGCAGGTGGATGGCTTCCATGCGGAGTGGGGGAACCGCCTTGCCGCTGCGCGGGACACGGAGGCGAAAGGGGCGGGCTTTTCCAGCGTCGAGGTGCTGGCTCGCCGCGCCCGCCTGCCCACCCGCGCGGTGAAGCTGCTGGCGGATGCGGATGCCATGCGCTCCCTCGGCCTCGACCGGCGCGCGGCGCTGTGGCACGCCCGCCGCCTGCCCGACGACGACGCCCTGCCCTTGTTCGCCGCGGCGGATGCCCGCGAACTGGGGGAGGAGGAAGAGGTGCGCCTGCCGGAGATGGCCCGCTCCGAGCATATCGTCGCCGACTACCAGACGGTGCGGCTCTCCCTGAAGGGGCATCCCATGGGCGAGCTGCGTGACCATTTCCGGGCCGAGCGCGTCCTCACCTGCGCCGAGACCGGCGCATTGAAGGACGGCACCTTCGCCCGCACCGCCGGGGTGGTGCTGGTGCGCCAGCGGCCGGGCAACGGCAAGGCCATCTTCATCACCCTGGAGGACGAGACCGGCATCACCAACATCGTGCTGTGGGCGCGGACGCTGGAGAGCTTCCGCCGCGCGGTGATGGGAGCGCGCCTGCTGCTGGTGGAAGGGCGGGTGCAGAAAAGCCCGGAGGGGGTGGTGCACCTGATGGCCGAGCGCCTGTTCGACCGCACCGCCGACCTTGCCCTGCTCTCCCGCGTGCGCAAGCCGCAGATGGAGCTGTCACGGGCCGACGAGTTCGCCCACCCCCAGCACCCACGCCAACATCCGCGTGACGTGCGGGTGCTGCCGAAATCGCGGGATTTTCATTGAGGCGAAGGGATGGACGGGGACGGCTTTGGAACGAGGCCCAGCGCTTCTCCCTCTCCCCTTGCGGGAGAGGGCCGGGGTGAGGGGTCGCGCTTTGCCGGGGAGAGGGCACAGCAATCCCCGCCCCCCGACCAGCGGAGCAATGGGCCCTCCGGTCAAGCCGGAGGGCGACGGTTTTGGACCGGAGGACGACGGTTCCGGAGGGGCGATGGTTCCGGACGGGGACGGTTCCGGAGCGGTGACGGTTCCGGAGCGGTGACGGACCGGGACGGTTCCCGTCCTCGCCTCAGAAAAACCCCTTCGACGGCAGGGGCGTGCCCTTCACCAGCAGGGCGCCGATGGCCTGCGCCTTGTAGCTCGCCGGATTGTGGGAGGCGATGGTGCGGGCGTTGCGCCAGTGGCGGTCGAGATTGACGCTGCGCTCGGTGGCGGAGGCGCCGCCCGCCTCGAACAAAAGCGAGCCCGCGCGCAGCGAAAGCTCGTCCACCACGATCTTGGCCTGCGCCGCCGCCCGTGCCGCATCGGCGGCGAGCGCATCGGCCGGCTCGTTGCGGTCGCGGGCGCGGCTGACCCGGTCGAGGGCGTCGGCGGCGGCCAGCACGATGGCCTCGGCGGCAAAGGCGTGGCTCGCGATCTGGCCGATGGTCTGCTGCAGGAAGGGGTCGTCCACCGGGCTGGGCGTGGGCGCGTAATAGAAGCTGCGCTTGCGCCTTGTCACCAGCGCGATGGCATCCTCCAGCACGCCGCGCACGATGCCCGCCACCACGGTGGTGAGGAAGAGCTGGGCCTGGGTGTTGGAATAGGCGAGGCCATAGCCGCGGTCCGGCGTGTCGAAGATGGCCTCGTCCGCCTCCACCCGCACGCCGCGAAAGCGCGTGGTGCCCGAGCCGGTGAGCCGCTGGCCGGCGCCGTCCCAGTCGTCCACCACCTCCAGCCCCTCGCGCCTGGTGGGGATGATCACCGAGGCGACGCGGCCGTCCTTGGTGCCGGCACGCACCAGCATGGCGTCGGCGAACAGGGTGCCGGTGCTGTAATATTTCACGCCGTCGAGGCGGAAGCCCTCGCCGTCCGGCGACAGCACGGTGTCGGTGGGCACGCCGCCGCCGGCGGGGCTGGCATTGGCCTCGGTGCTGGCGAGGCCGAAGAGGGCGCCGTCGCGCACCTGCTGCTGCCACAGGCGGCTGCGGCCGTCGGTGGGGATGCGGGTGAACTGCTCGGCCACGGTGAAATGGTTGCGGAAGATGTGGGCGACATTGGCGTCCGCCGCCGCCAGCTCCAGCGCCAGCCCGTAAAGCTCGCGGAAGGAGGCGCCCGCCCCGCCGTCCTCCTTCGCCAGGCGCAGGGCGCCGAAGCGGGCCTCGCGCAGCAGGTCCAGCGCCTCGAACGGCAGGATGCGCTGGTGCTCGCGCTCCGACGAGCCGCGCCCGATATGTTCGATAAGGCGCCGCCAGGGCGCGGGATCGGCCACGGGCGGACCCGAGAGGCGGACGGACACATCGGTGACGGGCTTGTTCATAAGGTCCTCGAAGACTTGAAACAGGGCAGAGCGAAGGGCTCGAAATCAGAACTGCGCAAGATGATCCGACACGGTGATGGGCTCGGGCAGGATCTTGCGCGCCACCAGCCAGTCCGCCGCCTTCTGCAGGTCGGCGACGAAGGCCTTGTCGGTGACCGGGATCAGCCTGTAGGTGCGCCGGCGCTCGATGAACTGGTCGCGGATCACGTCGGAATAGCCGGCGCGCTTCTGCACAATGGTCTCCGCCTCCACCACATTGGCGTTGACCCACTTGGCCTCCTCCTCATAGGCGGCGGCCACGGCGCGGACGATCTGCGAGTTTTCCTGCGAGAACTTGCGGCTGGTCACATAGGAGCTGTAATCGATGTAGAAATCGAGGTCCCGGCCCTCGAGGAAGATGTCGTGGGCCTTGTATTCGAGCCGCGCGATATCGACACCGGGGCTCCACATGGACCACGCGTCCACCTTGCCGGAGGCGAGCGCCGGGGCGGCGTCCGGCGGGTTGAGATAGACGAACTTCACCTTGGAGCGGTCGATGCCGTTCTTCTCCAGCGCCGCCACCAGCAGGAATTCGCCGAGGCCCGAGCGGTTGACCGCCACCGACTTGCCGACGAGGTCGGACACCTTGTCGATGCCGGAGCCATCCTTGGCGATGATGGCCGTGGTGCGCGGCTCGTAGAGCACGAACTGGCTGAACACCAGCGGCGAACCGGCGATGATGGCCGCCAGCGCTGGGGTGGTGGAGCCGCCGAAGCCGAAATCCGCGCTGCCGCCGGTCACCGCCTGCAGGGTCGGCGCATGGTTCGGGAACGGGCCGAGCCATTCCACCTTGATGCCCTTTTCCGCCAGCGCCTTCTCGAAGGTGCCGCGCTCCTTGGCGATGAGGGTGAGGCCATGGAAGCCCCAGGTCAGGCGCACCGTATCGGTGTTGCGGGTGTCCGGAGCCGCATGCGCCGCGAATGGCAGCAGGCCGGAGGCCGCGCCACCGGCGAGGGCGGCAGCGGTGGCGAGGAACTGGCGGCGGGAGGGGGTCAGGAAGGAGGACATCAGCTTCTCTCGGAAGGGGGATCAGGCGCTCTTGAGGTCGTCGATGACCCCAAGCTCGGCGAGGAGGGTGGCGCGGGTGGCGGCGGGCAGGCCCGGGGCCGACGGCCGATGTTCGGCGGCGATGGCGCCGCCGCGCATGACGAGGATGCGGTCGGCCAGCGCGATGGCCTCCGCCACGTCGTGGGTGACGAGGAGCACGCCTGGCCGGTGCCGCGCGACGAGATCCTTCACCAGCACGTGCATGCGGATGCGGGTGAGCGCGTCCAAAGCCGCGAAGGGCTCGTCCAGCAGCAGAAGCTCGGGCTGCTGCACCAGCGCGCGGGCCAGCGCCACCCGCTGGGCCTGGCCGCCGGAGAGGTTGCGCGGCCAGTCGTCGAGCCGGCCGCCGAGGCCCACCTCCGCCAGCGCGGCGGCGGCCTTCTCGCGCGCGCCCTCGGCGGGCAGGCCAAGGGCCACGTTGCGCCACAGGCTGTCCCACGGCAGCAGGCGCGGCTCCTGGAACACCACGGCCGGTCGTTTCGGCGCCTCGATGCGGCCGCCGTCGATGGGGTCGAGGCCCGCCAGCGCCCGCAGCAGGGTGGTCTTGCCGCAGCCGCTCTCCCCGAGAAGGGCCACGAACTCGCCGCGCCGTATGGTGAGGTCGAGCCGGTCGATAACCACGCGCGGCCCATAGGCCCGGCGCAGGCCGAACACGCGCACCGCGGCGGGGGCGTCCTGAACGGCGGCGCTCATCTTGTGGCTCCGCCGAAATTGGGGTGCCAGGCCAGCAGCCGGCGTTCCAGCAGCCGGGCGATGGAATCCGCCACCACGCCGATGAGGGCGTAGATGACGATGGTGAGCACCACCACGTCGGTGCGCAGGAATTCCCGCGCGTCCATGGCGAGGAAGCCGATGCCCGCCTGGGCGCCGATGGTCTCCGCCACCACCAGCGCCAGCCACGCGGTGGCCAGCGAATAGCGCACGCCGGTGAGGATGGAGGGCAAGGCCCCCGGCAGGATGATGCGGGTGATCATCTGCGCCGTGGACAGGCCCTGCACCCGGCCCAGTTCCAGCAGCTTGCCGTCCACCTGCCGGATGCCGAGCGTGGTGTTGATGTAGATGGGGAAGGCGACGCCCAGCGCCACCAGGAAGATCTTCTGACCCTCCCCCACGCCGAACCACACGATGACCAGAGGCAGCAGCGCCAGGAAGGGAATGGCGCGCACCATCTGCACGCTGCGGTCGATGAGGGCCTCGGCGAGGCGGGAGAAGCCCACCAGAATGCCCAGCACAAAGGCGATGCTGCCGCCGAGGACGAAGCCCACCGCCGCGCGCAACAGGCTGGTGCCGAGATCGTTCAGCAGCGAGCCGGTGGTGGCGAGGCGCCACGCCGTGCGCACCACCTTGCTGGGCGCCGGCAGCACCTGCGGGGTGACATAGCCGGTCTGGGCGAGGACTTCCCAAACCGCCACCAGCAGCACCGGCGCCAGCCAAGACAAAGCCAGAAGGGCGCGCGGGCCGAAGACCCGGACCCGGCGCGCTGACGCGGCGGGCGCAGCGGCGGCAAGGCCCGGCAGGGCGAGGGTTGCAGTGTGGTCGGCTTGGCTCACGATAACCTCGGGGCGAGGGATTAAGAGAAGGGCTCAGCCGGCCTGCGACTGGCGCAGTTCCACGCGCGGCGGCGCGGCGCGGCCGAGGCGCGGAAACACCTCCTGCGCGAAGCGGTTGAGCTCGACGGTGAGCGGCTGGAACTGCAGCATGAACAATTCGATGCCGGCGGCATGGAAGGCGCGGATGCGCTCGGCCACCTGGTCGTAGCTGCCCACCAGCCCCGCCGCCGTGCCACCATTGGTGCCCACGCGCTCCGACTTGGCGAAGGTCTTCACCATGACCACGTTGGGATCGGTCCGCGCGGCCTGGGCGGCGCGCACCGACGCATCCCTGGCGGCCAGCGCCGCGAGCCGCTGGTATTCCTCCTGCGCCTCCCGCTCGGTCTCCCGCGCGATGACGAAGGCGGCCAAGCCGAAGGACAAGGGCGCAAGCGTGCGCGGGCGGCGCCTCAGGTCGGCGATGAAGGCGGTCACGTCCTCCAGCGGCTGGCCGTTGATGAAGAACACGTCCGCCGCATCCGCCGCCAGCGCGCGGGCGGGCTCGGATTCCCCGCCGAGATAGATGCGTGGCCGGGCGCGGTGGAGGTCCTTCGGGGTGAGTAGATAATCGGTGAGGGCGAAGTTCTCGCCCTTATGGGTCACGTTCTCGCCACGGATGAGCCGTTCCACCACGGTGATCCACTCGCGGCCATACGCATAGCGCTCGTCATGCTCGCCGAAGGGGATGCCCGCCTTCTCGAATTCCGCGCGGTTCCAGGCGTTGACGAGATTGAAGGCGAAGCGCCCGCGCGCGAGATGTTCTCGATCTGCAGCGCCATCTTCGCCAGCACCACCGGGTGGTAGAGATAGGGCTTGATGGCGGCGATGATCTCGATGCGGCTGGTGAGCGCCGCCAGCGCGGCGGATGCGGTCCAGGCCTCAAGCTGGTCGTGGTCCGGCAGGTGCGGGTTCACCGTGTGCTGGGCCACCAGCGTCGCGTCATATCCCAGTGCCTCGGCCTGGAGCACCGTGTCGCGATTGTGCTCCCAGGACGCATTGAACGGCTCGGCCGGGTCCTGAAGCGCCGCGCGCGGCCCGTGGACGGGCGCCCAGACGCCGATACGGAGGGGAGGAACGGACATGGCTTACCCCTGAACACGCTCCGGTCGGCCTGCATCGCAGGCGGATCGGATAACGCGGCCTTATTCCTGGAGCCGAGAGACGGAATCGCCGCTCGGATGGGCTCACCCGACCAGATCCACCTCTAATATATTATTTCTATAGAAAAGATTGATACAGAGATGTCAAGCCTTGGCCGCATTCCGGCGCAGTTCTCCTCCCGCACCGGCGTGCTCGAATGATTGGTGCGCCAAACCGCAACACGCTTCTGACCGGCCGCGTCTTCGCCAGCGTGGCTCCGGTGATCCCGCATCGGGCATGGGGCGCAGGCGCGGTTTGGCGCCATGGATCAGCGCCACCATGCGCCACCATGCGCCCCTGGGGCCGGCGGCTCCGAGGCGGCGCTGACGGAACAAGGCACCATCGCCGGTACCCCGCCCCGTCGCGGACGGGAATAAAGTGCCGTTTCGGCGGAAAAGGGCGCCGGCGACGGCTGCGCTTCACGATTTATCCACAAAAACGCGTGAGGCTGTAGCCTGATGGAATTACAGCTGGGAAGCCGCCACCGTGAAGCCGCTCCTGATCGTTTCTGGTATTCTGGTCGCGAGCGCCGTTGGCGCAGGCGTGGCGATCTCCCCCATGCTCACGTCCGCCAAGGCCGTGAGGGACGATGGACCTGCCACCACGCAGTCCATCTCCCAAAACGCGCAGGGCGGGCAGGGAAAGGGCGCGCAGGCTGAGGCCGTGGCGCCGGCGCCCGCACCGGCTCCCCCGCCGGTGGTGACCCCGCGCAAGAACTACACCTACAAGTCGTTCAACGTGGATGGCAATTACATCGCCCTGACGTTCGACGACGGCCCCAGCCCGGAGACGACGCCGCAATTGCTTGCCATGCTCAAGGAACGCGGCATCAAGGCCACTTTCTTCGTGCTCGGCAACATGGTGGCCAAGCACCCGGAAGTGCTCAAGATGATCGCCGACGAGGGCCACGAGATCGGCAGCCATTCCTGGAGCCATCCGCAGCTGACGCGCATCAGCCAGGCGGCGGTGGACAAGGAACTGGGCAATACGTCCGAGGCCATCTTCCAGGTCACCGGCAAGCGGCCCATGTATCTGCGTCCGCCCTATGGCTCCATGAAGCCGACGCTGCGCACCTATATCGAGGAGAAGTTCGGCCTCACCATCGTCAACTGGTCGGTGGACCCGAACGACTGGAAATTCCGCGACAGCCAGAAGGTCCATGACGCCATCATGGCGCAGGCGGCTCCGGGCGCCATCGTGCTGTCGCACGACATCTATCCCACCACGGTGGCGGCCATGCCGCGCATCCTCGATGAGCTGATCGCCAAGGGCTACAAGTTCGGCACCCTGTCCGACCTCGTCGCCATGGACAAGACGCCGAAGGTGCAGCTCGTCGCCGCCCTGCCCAACGGCAAGCCGCAGCAGGCCCAGCAGAAGCCCCAGAAGCCGAAGCCCGCCTCCACCGCGGCCAAGCCGGATGCCAAGCCCGCGAAGCCGGCGGCCGGCGCCGCCCCGCAGCAGCGCGCCGGCGGCGTTTACTGACACCAAACCCCGCGCAGCGATTGAGCAAACCCTCCCGGCCCCGGTCGAAGTCCGGAGCCATTGGCAAGACCAAGCTTCCCTCCGTTCGAACCCAAGAGCCCGTCCCCTCCGGAACGGGCTCTTTTCATTTGTGCGTGTGGGCGGATACCGGCCCGGTTGAAACGATTTGATCGCGTCCGCCGGTGCTCCTACAAAAGCGAAAAGCAAGGGGCGCCGATGGTCGATACCGGTGCCGCAAACAGGGAGCAGGCCCATGACCAGCACCGGGGAAACGCACACCACCACCAGGCGCGCCGGCGTCGTGGGGCTCGGCTCCATGGGCTTCGGCATGGCGCTATCCCTGTTGCGGGCGGGCCTCGACGTGGCCGGCTGCGATGTGGGTCCGGAGGCTGTGGCCCGCTTCGTGACGCAGGGCGGTCGCGGCGCCGCATCGCCGGCAGAGGTGGCGGAGGGCGCCGACATGGTGGTGAGCGTGGTGGTGAACGCCGCGCAGACCGAGGCCATCCTGTTCGGCCCCGAAGGCGTGGCGCAGGCGCTGCCGGAAGGCGCGGTCTTCATCTCCTGCGCCACCATGGACCCGGACGTGGCCCGCGCCCTTGCCGCGCGGCTCGAAGCCACGGGGCGGCACTATCTCGACGCCCCCATCTCGGGCGGCGCGCAGCGGGCGGCGGAAGGCGCGCTCACCATCCTCGCGTCCGGCAGTGCGGCGGCCTTCGCCAGGGCCCACCCGGCCCTGGATGCCATGGCGGCGAAGCTCTACACGCTGGGCGATGCGCCGGGGGCGGGCGCGGCCTTCAAGATGATCAACCAGCTGCTTGCCGGCGTGCACATCGCCGCGGCCTGCGAGGCCATGGCGTTTGCCGCGCGGCAGGGGCTCGACCTCAAGAAGGTGTATGAGGTGATCACCGCCTCCGCCGGCCACAGCTGGATGTTCGAGAACCGCATGCCCCATGTGCTGTCCGGCGACTACAGCCCGAGGAGCGCGGTGGACATCTTCGTGAAGGACCTCGGCATCATCCAGGACATGGCCCGCAGTGCCAGGTTCCCGGTGCCGGTCTCCGCCGCCGCGCTGCAGATGTTCATCGCCGCGTCCGCCTCCGGCATGGGACGCGATGACGACGCCTCCGTGGCGCGGCTCTATGCGCAGATCACCGGAACGAAGCTGCCGGGCGCCTGAGGGAGGGCGCCGGCGGGCCGGCGCTCCCGGCCGCTCCCGCTGTCCTCCTGCGCCTGTTACATTTTGTCATCCATCGTCACGCGCCCGGCATGCTGCCGCAATCCGGAACCGTCAGACTCGCACCGTTCCCCTGTCGTCCGGAGCGGCCCCTTCGGGCACATCGGATACCGGCTCGCGTGACGCACAGGCGATGAACAAGGCCATACGGCCGTTCCCGAGATCCCCCTGGGCGCGGGGAATGCGCCAGATCAGGAGAACCATCATGTCCCGTGCCGCTCTTGCCGCGATGCTTGCCGTACCGCTGGTGGCGTTCGGTCTCACCCTGGGGCTCGCCTCGGGCGCCCGGGCGCAGACCGCCGAGCAGCTCAACGCCCTGCGCACCGCCTGCGAGGCCGACGTGAAGAAGCTGTGCGCGGGCATCCAGCCGGGTGGCGGACGCCTTGTCCAATGCCTCAAGGAGCACAAGGACGAGGTGACGCCGCCCTGCCAGGCGAGCCTCGGCGCGCTGGCCGCCAGCCTGCGCAAGCAATAGCCGCGTTCGGGCGGTTGCGGGTTCAGGCCACGGCCAGAAGGCTCGCATTGCCGCCCGCCGCCGCCGTGTTCACGCTCAGCGAGACCTCTTCCAGCAGCAGGTTCACCGGAAAGGCGAAGGGCGAGGCCGCAACCTCGTCCGGCGTCGCCCCATGGAGCGGCACGATCGGCCCCGGCAGCGCCGCGAGGCGTTCGGCAGCGGCTACCAGTTGCGCGCCCTCCCCTTCCGCCAGGGCCGCGGCGAACGGCCCGTCGTTCCCGCCCCCGCGAAGGCGCGCCGCCACCGCCGCCGGCAGGTCCGCGAGCCGGGCGCCAAGCCCGGCCTGGGCCTCAACCACCGCGCGGTTCCCGGTGGCCAGCGCCATGCCGATCTGGCGCATCAGCCCGGTCTCGGTGGTCGCAAGCAGCAGAAGCGTGCCGCGCGGGCGCAGCCGCCAGCTGTTGCGCTCGCCCACCGGGCCGGGCAGTTCCAGCACGAGGCCGAGCGGCACCGCCTCCGCCAGCGCCCGCACCGCCAGCCCATCGTCCTTTCGCCCATGCCCCTCCAGCCAGTCGGCAAAGGCCAGCGCCGCCCCGTCCGGCGTGCCCGCGCCCAGCGCGAAGGCCGGCCCCGTGACCAGCCGGCTGAGATAAAGCGGCCCGCCCGCCTTCGGCCCGGTGCCGGAGAGACCGCGCCCACCGAAGGGCTGCACCCCCACCACCGCGCCGATCATGTTGCGGTTCACATAAAGGTTGCCGGCCTCCACCCTGCCCGTCACCGCGGCGATGGTCTCGTCCAGCCGCGTGTGCAGGCCGAAGGTGAGGCCGTAGCCGGTGGCGTTGATGTCATCCACAAGGCGGCACAGATCCGCCCGCCGCCAGCGCAGCACGTGCAGCACCGGGCCGAACACCTCTTGGGTGAGATCGACCATGGACGAAATCTCGATCAGCGTTGGCGCCACGAAGGTGCCGTTCGCCGCCTCCGCCGGCAAAGGCAGGCGATGGATGCGAAAGCCCCGCGCCGCCATGGCGGCGATGTGGGCCTCGATGCCCGCTTGCGCCTCGGGGTTGATGACCGGGCCCACATCCACGGACAAACGATCCGTGCGACCGACCTCCAGTTCCGCCATGGCGCCCTTCAGCATGGCGAGCATGGGGTCGGCCACCTCCTCCTGCAGGCACAGCACCCGCAGGGCGGAGCAGCGCTGGCCGGCGCTGTCGAAGGCCGAGGCGAGCACGTCCGCCACCACCTGCTCCGGCAGGGCGGAACTGTCCACGATCATGGCATTCTGCCCGCCGGTCTCGGCGATGAGCGGCACCGGTCGTCCCGTGGGCGACAGGCGGCGCGCGAGCACCCCGGCAATGCGCCGCGCCACGTCCGTGGAGCCGGTGAACAGGACCCCGGCCACCTCATGCGCCGCCACCAGCGCGGCGCCCACACTTCCGTCGCCGGGCAGGATCTGGAGCACGTCCTGCGGGATGCCGGCGGCGTGGAGCAGGCGCACCGCCTCGGCGGCGACGAGGGGCGTTTCCTCCGCCGGCTTGGCCAGCACGGGATTGCCCGCCGCCAGCGCCGCCGCCACCTGCCCGGTGAAGATGGCAAGGGGGAAGTTCCACGGGCTGATGCAGGCCACCGGCCCCAGCGGGCGATGATCCGGGGTGAGGCGCATCGTGGCCTCGTCGGCATAATAGCGCAGGAAGTCCACCGCCTCGCGCACCTCGGCCACCGCATTGGCGGCGGACTTGCCCGCCTCGCGCATGATGAGGCCGAGCAGAAGAGGCATCTGCGCCTCCAGCATGTCGGCGGCGGCGCGCAGCGGCGCGGCCCGTTCAGAGGCCGTCCGCGCCGCCCAGCCGGGCGCTGCGCCGTCGGCTCTCGCCACCGCCCGCGCCACATGGTCGGCGCCGGCTTCGCGCACCTCGCCCACCCCGTCGCGATGGTCGCCCGGATTGAACACCGCCCGCGCCGGCCCGCCGCCGTCCGCCGGCCCCGCCCGCCACGGGGTCGCGCGGCCCGATGCGAGGGTCTGGCCCAGGGCGGCCAGCCCCCCGTCGCTCGCAAGGTCAAGGCCCCACGAATTGGCCCGCGTTCCATACAGATCGCGCGGGGCGGCGATGGCAGGGCTGGGCGCGCCGGGGTCTCCCATGGCGGCCACCGTCTCGGCCGGATCGGCGATCAGCTCCGCCAGAGGCACGCTGTCATCGGCGAGGCGATGGACGAAGGAGGAATTGGCGCCGTTCTCCAGCAGCCGCCGCACCAGATAGGCGAGCAGCGTCTCGTGGGTGCCCACGGGCGCATAGATGCGGCACGGCCGGTTGAGCGGCCCCACCACCTCCTCGTACAACGGCTCGCCCATGCCGTGGAGGCACTGGAACTCATAGTCCCCCTCGCGGAAATCCGGCCCCGCCAGCTCAAAGATGGCCGCCAGCGTCTGGGCATTGTGGGTGGCGAACTGGGGGAAGACGGCATCGCGCGCCGCAAGCAGCTTGCGGGCGCAGGCGAGGTAGCACAGGTCGGTGTGGACCTTGCGGGTGAAGACGGGGAAGTCCGCCATGCCGTCCACCTGCGCGCGCTTGATCTCCGCATCCCAATAGGCGCCCTTCACCAGCCGCACCATGAGGCGCCGGCCGGTGCGGCGGGCAAGATCGATGACGAAATCGAGCACCGCCGGGCACCGCTTGCCATAGGCCTGCACCACGAAGCCGATGCCGTTCCAGCCGGCAAGGCCGGGATGGGTGGCGAGCGCCTCCAGAAGGTCGAGGGAGAGTTCGAGGCGGTCCTGCTCCTCCGCATCGATATTGAGGCCGATGTCGTACCGCCGCGCCAGCAGCGCCAGGGATGCAAGACGCGGCAGCAGTTCCGCCATCACCCGCCCGGCCTGCGCGCGGGCATAGCGCGGATGGAGCGCGGAGAGCTTCACCGAGATGCCCGGCTCGGCGTGGATGCCGCGCCCCGCCGAGGCCTTGCCGATGGCCTCGATGGCGGCGCCATAGGCCTCGAAGTAGCGCTCCGCGTCGGCCGCCGTCATGGCCGCCTCGCCCAGCATGTCGAAGGAATAGGAGAAGCCCTGCGCCTCGCGCTTGCCGGCGCGGTGCAGCGCCTCGCCAATGGTGCGGCCCATGACGAACTCGGCGCCCATCAGCCCGATGGCCATATCAACGGCGTGCCGGATCAGCGGCTCGCCGCAGCGCGCCACGAGGCGAGTGAGGGCGGTGGACAGCCGCTCGTCATCGGCGGTGGCGGCGAGCCTGCCGGTGAGGACGAGGCCCCAGGTGGCGGCGTTCACGAACAGGGAGCGCCCGCCCAGATGCGCCTGCCAGTCGCCACGGCCGATCTTGTCGCGGATCAGCGCGTCGCGGGTCGCGGTATCGGGAATGCGCAGCAGCGCCTCGGCAAGGCACATGAGGGCGACGCCCTCCTGGCTGGAGAGGGCGTATTCCTGGACCAGCGCCGCCACCGCCGAGCCGCGCGGCTTCGCCCGCAGCCGGGTGACGAGATCCCCCGCCCGCGCGGCGATGCGCTCGCGCATCTCCAGCGGAAGGCGGGCGGCGGGCAGGAGTTCGGCGACCAGTTCGCGCTCGGGGCGACGGTGCGCGGCGGTCAGCGCCTCGCGCAGGGCCGGGCGCGGGCCGGCGGGCGGCGCGAAACCGGCAAAGAGCGGAGCGGTTTCAGGGGCGGCGCAAGGCGCGGCGGCGGCACGGATCATGATGCGTTTCCTCGTCCCCCGGCCGGCGGATCGCCTCGGCACGGGATGGTTTCGACGACTTTTTACATCCTAATCCAGAGCTGGAAATCATTCCGGCTTTTCATATGCCCTTCTAGCTATCATATTGACTTTAAATGACCGCTTATCGAGATCTGTTTTATGGATAATGACACATCAGACAGTCATATTGATGCCTTCGACACCCGCATCATCGCCGCGCTGGTGGAGGATGGGCGCATGTCCGTCACCGACCTTGCGGCGCGGGTGGGCCTGTCACGCAGCCCGTGCCAGGCGCGGCTGAAGCGGCTGATGGACGAGGGCTATATCCGCGGCTTCCGCGCCGTGCTCAATCCGGTGAAGCTCAGGCTTGAGCATATTGCCTTCACCGAGGTGAAGCTCTCCGAGACCACGGAGAAGGCGCTTTCCGCCTTCAACGCGGCGGTGCTCAGGATCAAGGAGGTGGAGGCCTGCCACATGATCGCGGGGTCGTTCGACTACCTTCTGAAGGTGCGCACCCGCGACATCCGCCGGTATCGCGAGGTGCTGGGGGAGAAGATCTCCGCCTTGCCCCACGTGGCGAGCACCTCCACCTACGTGGTGATGGAGCCGGTAAAGGACGAGGGAGCGTGATCGCCCGCCGCCCCGCCCTTGACCCTTCGTTGCCCTTTACAACCGGCCGCAGCGACCTCACTCTCTCAGCAAAACATAAGAGGCTCAACGTGGCCTCCAGGGAGCTGAGACATGGCCACTGTTCTTGATCGGCCGGCGCAAGCCGGGCCGACGGCGCCCGTAGTGCGCGCCATCACTTTTGCCGACGTGAAGGAGGCCCTGCTCGCCGGGGTCCAGGATTTCAATCGCGCCCCCGTCATCGGCGCCCTTCTGGGGGCGGTCTATGCCTTCGGCGGCATTTTTCTGCTGTCATGCGTGTTCGCGCTGGATCTGGGCTATCTCGCCTATCCGCTGCTGGCGGGCTCTGTGCTCATCGGCCCCTTCATCGCCGCCGGCCTCTATGACGTGAGCCGGGAGATCGAGGCCGGGCGCCAGCCGACGCTGCAGGGCGTGTTTTCCACCGTCTTCGCCCAGCGCCAGCGGGAACTGGCATGGATGGCGTTCGTCACCATCTTCGCCTTCATCATCTGGATGTACCAGGTGCGCCTGCTGCTGGCGCTGTTCCTCGGCTACTCCTCGTTCGGAACCTTCAGCGAATTCCTGCACGTGGTGTTCACCACCTCGGACGGCCTGACCTTCCTGGCGGTGGGGCATGTGGTGGGCGCAGCGTTGGCGCTGGGCCTGTTCTCCATCACCGTGGTGTCGTTTCCGCTGCTGATGGATCGCGACATCGACGTGGTCACGGCCATGATCACCAGCGTGCAGGCGGTGCTGGCGAGCCCCGGGCCCATGATCGCATGGGGCCTGATCGTGGTGGCGCTGCTCGCCGCCGGCTCGGTGCCGGTCTTCCTGGGGCTTATCGTGGTCCTGCCGGTGCTCGGCCACGCCACCTGGCACATCTACCGCAAGGCGGTTGTTCCCGCCGACTAGTGGATCAACCGAAACGGATGGTCCCCATCCGTTTCAAAAAGATGATCCGCCAGATCAAGGAGTCGCGGCTCGATCGATGGCCGAGCATATTGCCACCGGCCCATTCGCCCGACGATTCAGGACCGAGGCTTCTCCGGCGGGCCGGGCGCCCTTGCCTTGCGCCTAGCTGTTGTCGGCACGCCCTTTGGCATCACCTTGGCTGCCTCGCTCGCGAGGGCCTTGGTCAGCACCTTCGCCGGTGCGGCCTTGCGCACCGTCGTCCCCTTCTTCACCGCCGACACCTTCTTCGGCGATGCCACCCGCTTCGGCGACGGCGGCTGCTTCGCCGGCAACCCTCCGGCCTTTGCGACGGTTTCCGCCTTTTTGGCGATGGTCACCTTGCGGATCGGCCGGCCGTGGGCCTTCGCCAACGCAGCCGGGGCCGCGTCCCGATCGGCTTCCGCGACAGGCGGCGGGGCATCGGGTGCCGCGGGGCGTGGGATCAAGGCACCCTGGCGGGAAGCCTTCCCGCCCTTGCCCTTCGCGGCCTTCTTGGCAACGATCGCCGGCTGCGAGGCTCGTGCGACCTCGGGCATGACAGGCCCATCCGCCACAGGCGCGCCCACGGCCATCCGGGCCTTCGCCTTGGCCACCTTTTCCGACCTGCCCACCTTTTCCGACCTGGCCACCTTCCCCGACTTGGCCTTCACCCCTTTTTCCGGAGCGGCCTTTTCCGCCTTGATCTTGTCCGGCTTCGACTTCCCGAGCTTGGCCTCGCCGTCGGATTGGAGATCCGTCGCCGCGCTCTTTTCCGCATCGACAACGAACGACGCCACATCTTCCGACTTGGACTTTTCCGTCTTGGCCTTCGCCGGCTTGGCCTTGACGGCCTTCGACTTGGCGGGCACCGCGGCCGACGCGCCGGCCTGTCGCTCCTCGACCGGCATTTCACCGCCGGGCACAGCGCTCGCCGGCTTTTCCTTTGGAGGCTTGGCCTTCGCCTTCTGCTCGGCTTCGAGGCGCTCGGCCTCCCACCTGCGAGCCATGATCTGGCCGAAGCTGCGGATCAGCTCGGAGAGGTCCTCTTCCTGAACCGCCGCGGCGGCGCTGTCGATGGAGAACCAGAAACCGTAGCGCTGGAAGCGTTCCGGCCATTTCTCCAGCAGCCGCTTGACCTTGAGCGGAAACACCAGCACGTCGCACAGCACCGAGCGCGTGCCGAGCCGCTTCTCGTAGGTGTACATGCCGAGGGGCTCGCGCGAGATCACCCCCATCAGCCCGGCTTCCTCATAGGCCTCGCGCACGGCGGCCTTGGGCGGGGACAGGCCCTTCATGGGCCAGCCCTTGGGGATGACCCAGCGCCGGGTCTCGCGGGAGGTGATGAGGCGGATCTGCACTTCGCCGTCGCGCCGCACGCGATACGGCAGCGCCGCATACTGGACCCGCCGGCCCGACGACCCGCCGGCGGCGACCGGAAGCGCTGGCCATCCCGACGGAGGCGACATGGGCGATCCTGCGGCAGACCCGAAGGCAGATCAAGGGAAACACAGCAAAACGCGCGGCCAATCCCGTCGCACGCGCGCTCGAATCGGTCACGTGTCCTGATCTATCACAGCGCCGGATGCGGGCAAGCTCCGCACCTTTCCCGAGGCGCCCCCGGCGAGGATGCCCGAGAAGCATCCCAACCAGGTGCCCACCCGGACCCCGCCGCAACCGGGGGCTGACCGATGGCCCTACATGGGCTCGATTTCGTAGACCATGACGGTGCGGGCGCGCACCTCGATCTCGCCCGCCTCCACGGGCACCGCCATGCGGCCGGCATCGGCCTTCATCATCATGGGCGCCGCCGGCATGGGAAAGCTGCCCTGGGTCTCGGGCTGGATCGAGGTGATGCGGGTGAGCCTGACGCCGGCGGCGGCGGCCAGCGCCTTCGCCTGCTCCATGGCATCCTTCACCGCGGCGGTCCGCGCCTCGCGGTCGAGCTGCCCCGGCTCGGCGAGGGCGAAGGCGAGGCCCGAGGCCTGGTTGGCACCCGACTGCACCACCTTGTCGAGCAGCGGCCCAAGCTTGGCGAGGTCACGCACCGTAATGCGCACGGAATTGCGCACCTCGAAGCCGATCAGCTTGGGCGCCTCGCGGGAATTCTGCGGAGGGAGGGAGTATTGGGGCTGGATGGAGAAGTTCGACGTGGCGATGTCGCGGGGCTCGACACCGGCGGCCTTGAGCGCGGCGATCACATCGCTCACCGCCTTGGAATTGGCGGCGAGGGCGTCGTCCGCGGTCTTCGCGGTGGTCATGGTGCCGGTGGTGAGCACCGCCATGTCGGGCGGCGCGGAGACGCGGGCCTCGCCCACCACGGTGAGCGTCGCCGCTGCCGCGGCAGGCCCGCCCGCGAGCAGAAGGACCGCCATCGCCGCCGCCACGGCGCCTGTGGCGGCGCGGCGCGGGGCACGGATGACGGACGCCGGACCGGACGAAGCAAGACGCATGGGAGTTCCCTCGGGCTGTTTCCTGGCTCGGACCCGCCGGAGCCTTCGGCGGGAGACGACGCTGCGAAGGCGGCGCCAATGGGGCAGGCCGATCCGCGCCTGTCCGCCGTCCACGCGTTTTCCGCCCGCCCGGCGCCGCCGGATGCGCTCTCCTGTTGTTCGCCGGCGACGGGATTGCTAGACGAGAGGCGCAACCGGCGGCGGCCCGAGCCGCCCCATGCCGGGGGCCTGTAGCTCAATGGTTAGAGCTGACCGCTCATAACGGTCTGGTTGCAGGTTCGAGTCCTGCCGGGCCCACCAAATTCTTGCACCACAAGGCGTCACGCCACCTCACAGGCATCGTGCAATGGCATGTACGGTACGCTTTGCTCCTACCGCCCCCGGAAATAGCGTCATGCGGTCAGACGCCGGCCGCCGCACTGTAAAGCCGGCCGCACTGCAAAGCCGGCCGAAAGGGCTTTCAAACTCCATGTTCTGGTGGGCTCTGCCTCGTCGTCTCGCCGGCGGGCGGAAAGCTGTGGCGTGTGGATTCCGTCACGACGCAAAGCACCGGGCCGCCAGCCTTGGCGCATATCCGGGCGTGAGCCTCGCCGCGGCGCCGCCGTCGGCATCGACCGTAGGCGGCAACGGACAGGTCGGGGATGAACCATGCGCTCCCGGGTGCAGCAGAGCGATGGGGGGTGAAGAGATCGGCGGCAGCCCGCATGCCTCAGATGCTGGCGCGGTCGAGCCGGCTCAGGGCCGCCGCATCGAGGACGAGGTCGGGCGCAGCCATGATGTCGTCGAGCTGGGCGAGGCTCGAGGCGCTGACGATGGGGGCGGTGACGCCCGGCTGGGCCATGAGCCAGGCGAGGGCCACCTGCGTCGGCGTCGCGCCGAGGCGCATGGCGATCTTGTCCATCTCGGCGAGCAGGTCGAGGCCGCGCGGATCGAGATAATGGGCGACGGTGCCCCCCCGCGCCTTGCCCTCCAGGTCTTCCGGCCGGCGATATTTGCCGGTGAGGAAGCCGGCCGCGAGGGCAAAATAGGGGATGACGCCGATGTTTTCCGTCAGGCAAAGCGCCTGCAGCGCCCCCTCGAACAAGGCGCGGTTGGCGAGATTGTAGTGCGGCTGCAGCACGCTGAAGCGCGGCCAGCCGGTGGCGTCGCTCGCGGCGAGGGCTTCGGCGAGCCGGGGAGCGGTATAGTTGGAGGCGCCCACCGCCCGCACCTTGCCGGCCTCCACAAGGCGGGCGAACGCTTCCAGCGTCTCCTCCAGCGGCACGGTGTTGTCGTCGATGTGCGCCTGGTAGAGGTCGATATGGTCGGTGCCGAGGTTGCGGAGTGACGCCTCCGCTGCGGCGACGATGTGGGCCCTGGAGAGGCCCTTGCCGGCGGTCCGCATGTCCATGCCGACCTTGGTGGCGATATGGATGGCGTCCCGTCGCCCACCGCGCTTGAGCCAGGCGCCGATGACGCGCTCGGATTCCCCGCCGGTATGCCCGGGCACCCAGATGGAATAGACGTCGGCGGTGTCGATCAGCGAGAAGCCGCGCGCCACGAAGGCGTCGATGATGGCGAAGGAGGTGGCCTCGTCCGCGGTCCAGCCGAAGACGTTCCCGCCGAGGGCGAGGGGGGCGATGCTGATGCCGGAGGTGCCGAGCACGCGCTTGTCCACGCAGATGTCCTCGAAGGTTGGAAGCGCCGGACGCGCCGCTGCTGTCGGGCGACACCATAGCGGGCGGCGGCGGCCGATGGAATGAACCCTCGGGCACCGGAGCGTCCACGGATCAAGCGGCTCAAGGACAAAGCCGGCTCCAACGGCGACGCCGCGCGGTTCTTTTGCCAGCCGGAGCGACGACGCTTGACGATTCAGGAAAACAGCCGAAAGTTGCACCACTGCTGGGGGAGGGCGATATGCGGGCCTTCTTGCGCAAGGCCGCGGCATGGCTTTGGTCTCGTCTCGACCCGGCCAGGGCCGCATCGGCCCATGGCAAGGCCAGCAGTCTTCTCGACGCCCGATCCATGGTGCCGGACGCCGCCTTGCGGGCGCTGGAAGCCGCCTTGGCCGATCCTGAAGAGCAGGTCCGGATCGGCGCGGCGCGGGCGGCACCGTGGCTGGCGCCGAAGGGCGCGGCCGCGCTCCTGTCCGCACGCCAGGCCCACCTGCCCGAGCCGCTGCCCGTCGCCGAGGCCTCCATTCTGGCCATAGCGATCGAATGGGCCGGCGGCGACGGCGTGCCGCTGGCCGCCCGCATCCTGGAGACAACGCCGGAGGTGGTGGAAGCGGCCACGGCCGGCGACAGCGACCACTGGGAACGATCGACGAGCCAACTGGTCGACCGCATCGCGCGGCCGGGCCCGTTCCGCCTGCTCCAACCCTTCTTTGTTGCGCACCGCGTGCGCATCGGGCCGCGACAGGAGCAGCCGGACCACGACGACGAAGAACCGGACGCCAGCCAGCGGACCGCGCGGGCAGCCCGATGGGTCTTTAAGAATGCCTGCCGCGACTTCTCGAATTTCGGCAACGACGAGGCGGCCCGGGCGCGGCTCGAAGCGGCCTTCGCCGATACGCTTGCCCGCCTCGACACGGGAGACATGGATGGCGCCGTCGAGCGCCTCCTGGCTTCGGCGATCACCAATCAGGACGAGCGCACGCGGCTCACCGCCCAGCGCATGCTTGCGGTGTTCGGAACGCAGGCGGCGGAACCGCTGCTCGCCATGCTCGCCGAGGACGCGACCGTCCTGCCGGGACCCGAGGTCATGGCGCAGATTGCGGCGGAGCCGCGCGGCTACGTCCCCGAAGGCGCGACAAGCGCGCGCCTGTGCGCCTTTTTCGCCTGCGAGACGCTGGAGGACTTCACCGACCGGCCGACCGCCTTCGCCGTGGTCCATGCCGCTCTCTCCGGGGATGAACCGTTACGGCTCCGCGCGCAGCGGGTCACCGCGCGCATGTCCGCCGATGTGGCGCTGCCGGTGCTCGTGTGGTGCGCGATTCACGGGTCCAACCCGTCCCAACGCATGGGAGCCAGAATTCTGCTGGACCGGATCCTCGTTGGCGATCGCGGGCTTGGCATCCGCTTTCACCGCATCGGCCCCACCGAGGTGACGCCGGAAGCCCTCACGTGGCTGAACCGCATCGTCCGGCGCATGCCGGAACGGAGCGCATGGACGGACAACGAAGATATCGCCCTTGCGGTGCTTGCCGAGGCCATCGCCGTCCTGCCCAGCGTCTTCGGGGGCCCCGGCCCCATGTACAAGGAGCTGGGCACCGCCGAGCGCCTCGACGACTTCATCGCCGACGAGGAGGCGGTGCGCGCCGAGCCTCACCCCGCTCCCAGGCCAGCGGGGGTGCAGGCCAGCAAGTCCGTTGCCGACGGGGATGCGTCTTTCGAATCGGCCGGGAATTTCGACCGGCTCGACCTCGACCTGGACGAGGCCGAGGCCGAGGATCTCAACCTGGACCTGCCTCTGCCAGCTTCCATCGACAGGGCGGGCGCGGCGGCGCCCCTCCCCGCGCCGGCTCCGCGCTTCACCGACCTCCAGCTCTTCGATGCGGGCCGGGAACTGGGTTCGCTGGAACCCCTCGTCCACGGCCGCGCCTACACCCTGAGCATCGCGGTGCGCGCCCTGCGGCTCGGCCTGACGAAAGACAGCGAAGAGCAGCCCCCCGTCTCCATTCAGGGGCAGACGCAGACCGAAACGGTGTGGGTGATCGTGAGCGATGAAAGCACCGCCGAGTTCGACGACGAGGAAGGCGGTGCCTTCGAGATCGACAGGCGCTTCGCCTCGTTCCGCCTGCCGGTGACGGGGGATTCGCAGACCGCTGCCGAGGTCAAGCTCACGCCGAGGGTCAAGGCGTTCCGCCAGCGCGGAGGGGGACGCGGGCGCATCGGCATCCGCCTTTACCATCGGCTGAACCTGATCGATCACCTCCAGCTCGACCTCCGGCTGGAGTTGCAGCCCGGCCAGCCCCTTTCACCCCCCGACGACGCGGCCCTCAAAGTGGTGATCTGCCGGGCGCAGGGCACGAGCGTGGAGCCGATCGAGCTGGAGCGGGCCGCGCGCGCGCTCAACATCGCCATCGACCTCGTGGCCGGCACCGAAGCCACCTATCGCTTCGCAGTGGCCCTCGGCAATGCCGGGGGCCAGCCGCAGACCTATGCCACGAAGCGCCTGCGGGCCGACCAGCTCGACAGCTTCATGACGCGCTTCCGCAACATCCTGCTGGACGCGGTGTTCGGAGAGGCCTTCGCCAAGGCGGAGCTGACGCCCGCCGCCTGCGCCAGGACCCTGACCGACCTCACCCGCCTCGGCCATGAGGTCATGACCACCCTGTTCGACTATGGCGCGGGCGGCGATTTCTTCAGCCTCGGCCAGATCATGCTGGAAGCCCTGCCGCAGGCCCCCGTGGTGCAGATCGTGCTGGGAAAGGGGGCGGAAAACCTTGTCCTCCCGTGGCAGATCCTCAGCATCGACAACAGCGCCACCGCCGGTTCGGGCGCCGCGGCGGTGCGGCCGAAGCCGGAGGACAATCTGTGGGGCCTGCGCTTCGTCCTCGAGGTCAAGCGCTGTGGAGACGGCATCGATCCGCGCCCCCAGGCCGAGCGGGACCGACGGCCGATCAAGGTCCGCTACGGCAACTGGCCGTTCGCGAACGAAGAGCAACACCGCGCCCGGCTCGCCGAGATCATCGCCGCCCATGCGGACGAGGCGGTCCTGCTCGAACCCTTCATCAAGGGTCCCGCGGATCTATTCGAGGTGCTGAAGGGTGGCGGCCAGTTCATCTATCTTTACGCCCACGGGCATGCCGCGGCGCCGGCCACACCCTCGGCCATGGCCTTGCGCGACCTCACCCTCGCCAAGCTCGCGGACGTGCGGGAGGAGCTGAAGCGCAACGCGCCGGGCCTTCCCCACGCCGAAGTCGAGCAACGCCTTGCGGCACTCCAGGCCCTGAAGGACGTGGTAGGCCAGGGCGATCCGGCGAGCGCCCTGATCCTGAGCCTCGCGACGGTGCGGCTCACCGACCTGCTTCTGGGCCTGCCACCGGACGGCGCCAGGCTGGCCGATGCCCCAATCCTGTTCCTCAACACCTGCCAGTCGGCGCAACTCTGGAACGGTGTCGAGAATTCCTTCGTGAGCTTCTTCCTCTCGCGGGGCGCGCGCGCCATCATCGGCAGCGAGGCGACCATTCCCGCCGTATTCGCCGACCGCTTCGGCTGCGAGGTCGTGCGCCGGATCTTCCAGGGGGACACCATCGGCGAAGCGGTAAGGCAAGCGCGGCTCACCCTGCTTCAGGCAAGCCGCAATCCGCTGGGGCTCTGCTATTCGGTTTACGGAGCGGGCGATGCGCGGCTGATCCCGCCGCGTGCCGTTGGGATGGGAGGACCATGATGAGCGACATTCAAACGGTGATCGGCGAACTTCAACAGGCCGACGACGAAAAGCTCCTCGAACAGCTCGGGGCCTATTCCAAGGCCTATGCCCTGGAGCCGGCGAAATTCGCCGCCCCGGCAACGTCCGTGCCCATCGACATGGCCACCATGGGGCCGCTCGACGGGCTCATGGAGATTGGCCGGCGGGTGCTGAAGCGCTGGCAGAAGGTGATCTACGATCTCGTCTGCGGCGGAGGCGAGGGCGACCAGGATGCGCGCAAGACCATTCTCGATTCCCTCAAGATCAACTCGCCGGAAGCCCTCGCGGCGGCAGTGGCGGGCGTCCTGATCAGCGCATTCAATGTCGGCCCCGCCATCGCGACCATCGTCGGCGTCCTGTTCGGCCGCCTCCTGCTGCCGGCGGCCGGCGAGGTCGTCTGCGAGTATTGGAAAGAACAGCTGGGCTGAGCTTGCGGGGCCACCGTTGCGGCCTTTGCAGTTCAGGCTAGGGCGTCTTCGAGCGAAGTGGATACCGGTTCGCGTGAAGAGTGAGCCAAGGCGAACGGAAAGCGCTCTAGAATGAAAGGGCGATTCACCGGTCGGATCGAGGCAATCTGGTCGGATCGCGCTCTGGCTTTACCGTCCGGAGAGGGCATTTGAGCGGCTGTCACACGATGGCACAGGGTACCGCGCCATCGGCGGGCAGGCTCGGGCGCGAGCTTGCCGCGTCGGCGATGGCGCGCGAGGTGGCGACCCTCGCGGACCTGGACCGGAGCCTGTTGATCGCCAGCAGCGACGCGCTCGGCGCGGAACTCGGCATTCGGATCGCCCTTTATCCATTGGCGCCGCAGCCATCGTTCACGGCCCTGATCGAGAGCCTGCTGGATCGCCTCGCACAGACCCTGGGCGGCTTGTGGCCGGCCTGGTTTCCAGGTGCCGCGGACTATGACGAGGCCTCGGCCATCGCATTGGCCGTGATCCACGGTGCGGCGGACGGGCAGGCGGCACAGCTTGGTGTTTCCACGGCCTGGCTGCGGCGGGCCGCCGGCCTTGCCATGGCAGACCTGCCGCCGCGCACGCCGGAGCTTCCCGAAGGCGGGGAAATCCGCGATCTCTGTGCGGCCATCGCCTCGGCGAGTGGAGCGCACCGGCTCGTCATCGTCCTCGACCCGCAGGGCGAGGAGGCGGATTTCGGCCCCTGGATCGAGGGCCTGTGCCGATGGATCGTCAACCACGCGGACGTGACGGTGTGGGTTGCGAAACCCGCCGCGCGCTGGCGCACGCTGGCCCTGTTCCGCTCGATCGGCAGCACCGCGATCACCAGC
The DNA here is from genome assembly GCF_029991245.1 of Xanthobacter autotrophicus. Taxonomy (GTDB): domain Bacteria; phylum Pseudomonadota; class Alphaproteobacteria; order Rhizobiales; family Xanthobacteraceae; genus Xanthobacter; species Xanthobacter autotrophicus_C. Next base: position 5,853 of record NZ_JAIVFO010000035.1, on the reverse strand, counting down.
ACCGCGACCGGAGGCGACCAGACGATCGCCGACGCCGGCCGGGACAGCGGCCCGGATGCCGGCATCCGGGACGACAGCCAGCCTTTCTTCGGCGGCATCATGGGGCGCCCCAGCCCCAACAGCCCGGCCGAGGTGGCGCTCTGGCGGTCCCTGTGCCAAGCCGATTGGGCGCGCGGATTCAGCTTCAACCGGATCGCCCCCGTCGCGCTCGCGCCCAAGGTGGACATCTTGTGGGAGCAGGAGAAACTTGTTGTCGAGGTCGACGGCGACGACCATCGCGCGAAGCCAAAATACGCCCAGGATCGGGAACGGGACTTCGCCCTGCTTCAGGCTGGATACCTCATTCTCCGGCTAACCAATGAGCAAGTGCTTTCGGATTTGCAGCTTTCGCTTGCAAAGGTGAAGGCGATTCTGGCACTCCGGCGCAACGTCACTGTCTCGCCGGGCACGGGAGACATCGACGCCGCCCGGGCCGAGCCTGCCTGAGCGGGTTCGACCTGTGGAGGCCGGGACCATGACCGCCGACCTGAAGCCCAATCAGCGCCTGCTCCTGCTCACCCTCATGGCCCGCGGCGGCAGCGCGAGGAACCGGGACCTGGGCGGCATCGTCTCGCTCGAGGCGGCGGATCGCAAGGCGCTGGTGAGCCAGGGGCTGCTGGTCCAGGGGCCGCGGCTTCCCGGCGGCAGTTTCGATCTGGAGTTGACGGACGGCGGCTGGGCGGCCGCGCGGAAGGACTTTTCCGCTCCTGCGCCGTCACGGAGCAGTTCCGCCGCCAAGGCCCTCTACGCCGTCCTCGCGCGGCTTAGCACCTATATGGAGGCGCAGGAGCTGTCCGCCGCCCAGGTCTTCGGCGGTATCTCCTCGACCTCGGGCGATGCCCGCCCGGCGGCTCGGGCGATCGAGGATGCCTACCTTGCTCTCGTCACGCGGCCCCAGGGCTGGGTTCGCCTGTCGGCCCTGCGCAAGGCCCTGCCCGGCTTCGACCGGGCATCCGTCGACGCGGCCCTGATCGCGCTGCTGAGGGCGCGGCGCGTCAGCATCGAGCCGGTGGTGGACCAGAAGACCCTGACCGAGGACGACCGCGCGGCGAGCCTCCTCGTCGGCGCCGCGCCGGCCCATCACTTCGCGTTCCTCGACTGATGGCCGCCGCATCCATGGGGCGGGAACTGGCAGCCCTCCAGAAGCATCGTTTCGATTGGGTGCATTCGCTGGAAAGCGTCTGGCACGATTCCGTTCTGCATGTGGAAGCTCTCCACGCCGGCGAGCGGGCGAACATCTTGCGCGCCTTTAGCGAAGCCGAAGCCTCTCTGGAGGAGCCTCCGATCGGCGTATCGCCCCTGGGCCATTTCCTGGTCGGCGGGAAAGGGCTTGGAAAGACGCACCTGCTGGGCGCGACCCGGCGAGAGATATGGCAGCGGGGCGGGTATTTTTTCCTCGTCGAGCTTCTGGATGGTCGCTCCTTCTGGGAATGCGTCGTCACGGCCCTGCTCGATGGGTTCACACGCACGCTGCCCGGCGGACCACGTCAGATCGACATCTGGGCGGAGCGTCTCGCTCACCGCTTCGGCTTCTCTCAAGACCAGTCGGAATACCGCGCGCTTGCCGGGCCTCATTTCGACGGCAAAGCAGTGGATGGCCTTCTCACTCGACTTCGAAGCAACCGGATCCATGGACTGCGAATGCCCTCGGGCCAGAAGGGCCGCGATATCGCGGACGCCTTCCGGGCGCTGCTCCTGTTCAAAAGCACGCACCCCCACGGAGCGCAGGGTGAACTGCTGCTGCTTGGCCAGCATATGGAGACGGCGGACCAGCGGGCGTTCAATTTCAGCCAGCCCTCCCTCTCCCCGCAAGGATGCGTCTTCGCGCTGTCGTGGCTGCTCGGGCAGACCGGCGCGACACTGATGGCCTTCGACCAGCTCGACGTGCTGCTCGATACGCTGGCGGTGATGAAGCAGCCGGACCAGCTGGCGCAGATCGCCCATGGCCTCATGGACATGAAGGAGTACACGAGGGCGACCCTCACGGTCGTCTCATGCTTCCCGGAGACCATGCAATATATCGAACAAAACGCCGTGGCCGCCGCGAGGGGCCGTTTCCGTCTCCCGCCCGTCACCTTGTCGCGCCAGATAGACGGGGCGATAGCCGAAGATATCGTGGCGCGCCGCTTCGCCGCCGGCAATGCGCGGGCCGGCTTTGAACCGCCCTACCCCACCTGGCCCATTGCGCGAAGCGCCTTCGCACGGGAAAAGCTGCCGGATTTCACCCCCCGCGAGCTGATTACCGAGGTGGCGCAGCACGTGGGCCGCTGCATCAATGCAAGCGCGGTGAGCGAGCTGGCATCCTTCCGCCAGACCATTTCCCCCCAACCGGGCGGAACGCTGCCCCCGCCGAACGACCACTCTCCCCTCGATCGCATGTTCGAGGATTTCCGCACCGCCCCCGCCAGCGTGCCCACGCCCGCAGACGAGGACGCCGTGGTGCCGGCCCTCCTGCGCGCCGGCCTCGAAGCCTGGATCAACGAACGGGCCGACGAAGGCAAATACGCCTTCGAGACCGACTTCGGAAAAGGCACCCCCGCCCTCCATGCGCGCCTGCGCAAGTCCCTGGACGAAGCCTCCGAGGCCGAGGAAATCTGGTCGTTCCGCGCCATCGGCGCCCCCCACCATGCGACGGTGCGCTCCCGCTTGCGACAGGCCAGGACGGCCACCGGCGCGGGCCTCCTGAAGGAGCTGCGCCACCTGATCATCCTGCGCAGCACGCCGTGGCCCAATGGCGCGACGACGGCTGCGGCCGTGGCCGAGCTGGAGCAGGATGGCGGGCGCGTCCACACCCTCGCGCTTGAGGAAGTCCGCATCCTCGGCGCCCTCAAACGCATGATCGAAGCCCAGCCGCAGGGCCTGACCGGGTGGTTGCGGGCCCGCCGGCCGACACGGCAGGTCGCCTTGTTCGCGCACTGCCTGCCCAACGGCTCGAACGGCGGCGGCCCCGCACCCGGCGGCGGACTGCCGCCCGTCGGCACGGCGGAGAGCGGCAAGGCCGCCGACGCGCTCTCCCGCCCCCGCACGGCAGGGGCGGACCCCGCGGACGGCACGCCACCGCGCCCTTCCGCGACGAACCTCGACGATCCCCACACCATGCCCGTGGGCTTTCCGGGCGCCCCGGAGGACGGCGCGGCGGCGGTCTTGCTGCCCCTGTCCCGCCTGCGCCAGCATGTGGCGGTGTTCGCCGGCTCAGGCTCCGGCAAGACGGTGTTGCTGCGGCGGCTGGTGGAGCAGGCGGCGCTGCGCGGCGTCTCTTCCATCGTGCTCGACAGCAACAACGATCTCGCCCGCCTGGGCGAGGCGTGGCCGACCCCGCCGAAGGGCTGGGCGCCGGGCGATGACGGCCGGGCCGGCCGTCTGTTCGAGGCGGCCGAGGTGGTCATCTGGACGCCGGGCCGGGCCGACGGGCGCGCGCTCAACCTGCGCCCCCTGCCGGATTTCGCCGCCATCTCCGGGGATGCGTTCGAGCTGCAGCAGGCGATCGACATGGCGACCGCCACCCTGTCGCCCCTCGCCGGGTGCGATGGCGCGACACAGGCAGCCCACCGCGCCCGCGCCATCCTGAAGAGCGCCATAGAGGTCTTTGCCCGCAACGGCGGCGGCGATCTTTACAGCTTCATCTCGCTTCTCGCCGAACTGCCGGACACCATCAGCGATATTCGCAATGCGCCGAACATCGCCGCGGGCCTCGCCGACAATCTCATCGCCCAGCGCCAGTTGAACGTCTTGCTGCGGGACCAGGGCGAACCGCTCGACCCCGGGCTCCTGTTCGCGCCGAAACCCGGAAAGTCGGCGCGCATCTCGGTCATCAGCCTGGTCGGCCTGCCCGACCAAAGCGTGAAGGAGAGCTTCGTCAACCAGTTGCAGATGGCTCTGTTCGCCTGGCTGAAGAAGAACCCGGCCAAGACCGATCTCGGCGGGCTCTTCGTCATGGACGAGGCGCAGAACTTCGCTCCATCCGCCCACGCGACGGCCTGCCGCCAGAGCACGATCTCGCTCGTGTCCCAGGCGCGCAAGTACGGGCTCGGCATGATCTTCGCGACGCAGGCGCCCAAGGGCATCCACAACACCATCAGCGGCAATTGCACCACGCAGTTCTTCGGCCGCCTCAACCATCCCACCCAGATCGATGCGGCCAAGGAACTGGCGGCGGCGCGGGGCGGGCGGGTCGACGACATCAGCACCTTGTCCGCCGGGGTGTTCTATGTCTCCAGCGAGGGGCTTGGCGTCACCCGGCTGCGCATGCCCAATTGCCTCAGCCACCATCCCAGTTCGCCACCGTCCGACGACGAGGTCCTGGCCCGCGCCCGCATCCGCGGGGCATAGGCGCGCGGCGGCGCGCTGTCGGCCCCCGAGAACCATGGCCGCGTGCTGATCGGAGCCCGCTCTAAACTCAAAGAAAAAGAGCGCTCTAGCCGTAGCGCCGGCTCGCCTCGATGGCGAGGCCGGTGCCCACGGAACCGAAGGTGTCGCCCTCGATCACCCGGGCCTGCGGCACGCAGGTGCAGATGGCCGCCCGCACGTGGCTGAGGCGCGTCGAGCCCCCGGTCAGGAACAGGGCGTCGATGTCAGAGGCCTTGAGGCCCGCCGTGGCGAGGCAGGACGAGATCCGCCCCGCGATGCGATCCGCCAGCAGGCCGGTGTGCCGCACCAGGTCCTCATGGGCGATGCCCACGGAGAGGCCCGCTTCCAGCACCGCGAGATCAAGCACCGTCCTGCCCGCCTCGGCCACGCGGATCTTCGCGGTCTCCACGTCGAGGGCGAGGCTGTGGCCGCGCTCGTCCTCCACCGCCCGCGCCAGGCGTGACACCAGCTGGGGCCGCTCGGCGTCGCGCTCCAGCTCGCGGATGGAGCGGGCGGTCTTGCCGTCATAGAGCCGGTTGATGGAGGACCAGGTGGCAAGATCCTGATAGATCCCCACCGGCATGGACAGGCCCTTGCGCTTCAGCGGGCTGCCGTGGCCGAGCAGCGGCATGACCATGGACAGGGAGAGCTGCCGGTCGAAATCCGTGCCGCCCACGCGGACGCCCTCGTTGGCCAGGATGTCGGACGCCCGGTCGGCCTGGTTCGCGTGCCCGCGCGCGATCCGCACGATGGAGAAGTCGGACGTGCCGCCGCCGATGTCGGCGATCAGCGCCAGTTCCTCGCCAGCCACCTGACGCTCGTAATCGAGACTCGCCGCGATGGGCTCGAACTGGAACGAAATGTCGGCAAAGCCGATCTCGCGGGCGATGGCGCCCAGCACGTCCTGCGCCCGCATGTCGCCGGCCGCATCGCCGTCGACGAAGTGCACCGGCCGACCGAGCACCACCTGATCCAGCCGCCCCCCGGCCGCCGTCTCGCCCTGGGCCTTCACCGCGCCGATAAACGCCGCGATCACCGCCCGGAAGCTCAGCCGCAGCCGGCCGACGGAGGTGGTCTCGTCCACCAGCGCCGTGCCGAGCACCGATTTCAGGGCGCGCATCAGCCGCCCCTGCTCGCCAGAGACATAGGCCGCCATGGCCGCGCGGCCCACCAACGGCTCGCCCGTGCGCGGAAAGAAGATGGCGCTCGGCAGCGTATCGGCGTCCCCCTCCAGGGGCGCGAGGCGAGGTCCGTCCGCGCCGATGAAGCCGAGCGTGGTGTTGGAGGTGCCGAAATCGAGGCCGCAGGCGGTCATGGGGCCTCCGTGCAGGGTGCGGGGTGCGCAAGGGGGCGCTTGCTAGAGCATGTCGTGCTGCAACGCAAGAGATCAAGCGCGCGGATAGGGCCGCAGTTTAAAATGAAGCGCAAGGTTGCCCCCTCTCCCGCGTGCGGGGGAGGGTTGGGGAG
>NZ_JAIVFO010000356.1 GCF_029991245.1 Xanthobacter autotrophicus | reverse complement strand
CCACCTCAGGAAAATCACCATGAAGACTGTCATCATCAATATCTCTGGCAACACCGGGAAAACCACTCTCACAAAGCATATGTTTGCGCCATTGCTCAAGGCTAAGCGCATCAGCATCGAAGACAGTAATGCGGGAGATGGCACCCCTGACCTTGAAATTAGCTCGGCCAAGTTTAAGAAGCTTGCAGGCGAACTCAACACCGCCGATGAATCGGAAAGTTTTGTAATTGACATTGGCGGATCCAACGCCAAAAATATGATCTCCACTTTTGATGAGTTGGCTTCAACAACTGAACTCATCGATTGCTGGGTGATTCCAGTTACCCCCTCCACTAAACAAATCACTGACTCGCTGCGCACAGCTCAATCTCTTAAGGACCTCGGCATAGAGCCTGAAAAGATTGTGCTTCTCCCAAACAACGTCACTGACCCCGAGTCATTTGAAAGTGACTTCGC
>NZ_JAIVFO010000355.1 GCF_029991245.1 Xanthobacter autotrophicus | reverse complement strand
CCTCCGGCGTCCGCCGCCGAGGCGCGGCCGGCCGGAGCGGCGTACGCCTCGGTCGTGCTGGGGAAGTCCGTGGGCGGCCGGCCGATCGTCGCCTGGCACCTGGGCGAGGAGCGCGGGCCGACGGTCGTCCTCATCGCCGGGATGCACGGCAACGAGCCCGCCCCGACGGCCATCCTGCGGACCCTGCGCGACGGGCGGTCCGTGCACGGCATCGACCTGTGGGTGGTCCCGGCCTACAACCCCGACGGGCTTGTGCGAGGTAGCCGTCGCAACGGCCGCGGCGTCGACCTCAATCGCAACTCCCCCTACCACTGGGCTCCGCTGGGCGGCTCCTACTACTCCGGCCCCGGGCCCGCCTCCGAGCCCGAGACGCGGGCGATGATGCGGTTCCTGGCCCGGGTGCGGCCCGACTACATCCTGTCGTTCCACCAGCCGCTGAACGGTGTCGACCTCGCCGT
>NZ_JAIVFO010000354.1 GCF_029991245.1 Xanthobacter autotrophicus | reverse complement strand
CCGGTGCGCTATCTTCCCCTACCGCGTGAAACCGGTTACTGCTGATTTGCCCCATATTGACCGTCATTTGTTTATCACCAGCTTCAATCCGGCAAGTTTCCGCAATAATGACGCCCTGAAATTGCATATTTCCGCCGGGCAGCGTGGTATTCCATTTATTTCCGGCCAGAGCAAACATTGGCAGCAACGACGCTAATAGAAATAATCTCTTCCTTTTCATCGTTATTTTTATCACACAAGGGTGGGCATCCCTGCCCGTAATGACGTCCCTGAACCTGGGTAGGTTATTGATACTGAACCTTGAAGGTCGCATCCGCATTAGCAGCACCCGGGGTTGCGGCACCGGTTGCAAAATAACGCGCCTGGAACGGAATGGTGTTGGTTCCGTTATTCAGGGTTGTTTCTGAACTAAATGTCGCACCGTCCAGCGCCAGCGCAGCACCCGTTCTGTCCAGGAT
>NZ_JAIVFO010000353.1 GCF_029991245.1 Xanthobacter autotrophicus | reverse complement strand
CTTTAATGCTTCCATTACTACTGCCTGCGGTTCGCAAGCTTGCAGGGTTTTATCATTCACAAATAAATCAACTATTGAAGCAATAAAAATATTTGCATTTTCTTGTAAAGCATTTTTAAATTGCTCTTGAACGCTTGGAGTAGCAAGAATTGTTTTTAGTTTATCAATTGGTCTTTCTTGCTTTGGTTCTTGCTGAATATTAGTAGTTTTTGACTGTAATGCTTCCGATATTTTTCCCATTGTTGTTTCTCCTATGTTTTTTTAATCCCACATTAATAATAATATTGGTTTTATTATGTCAAATGTTGATTGGTCTAAAAAATTAGTTGGTTCTATTGTTCCATTTTGAAATTTTTTTACGATTGCAATTATAATTATTGCAAAAAATATATCTATTGCTTCCACTTCTTCACTAGAAAATATTCTAAATTCTTGCATATCGGCTTCGTAACCTTTTGC
>NZ_JAIVFO010000352.1 GCF_029991245.1 Xanthobacter autotrophicus | reverse complement strand
GTGCCACCATCGGGCGCATCGCCACGAGTGGCAACAGCAGCAGTGACAGGATTGCCACGAACCAGCTGCACAGGCCGATCACCCGCACCTCGTGCCGTCGCGCGTTGAGAACGATGCGTCCACGCATCACCGGGAAGTAGCGCAGGCCGAAGCTCGGTGCGAAGCTCTCGCGGAACGCCATGCTGCCATCGGGCAGCGCATGGAAGGCCAGCCGCAGCCACTTGTCCTGCGGCAGGTCACGTTCCAGGCTGCCCAGCGAGAGCCGGGCCTGCATGGCCGGTGACGCCGCGATGCGTTCGTTGAACAGGGTGATGCCCCAGCTGAAATAGCCGGCCACCCAGGCCATCAGAAGGACGGCTTCGAACAGGAGCACTGCGATCAGGGCGATGGCCATCGGTCTTCCATGAACGGGACCGGTGGATCATGCCATGCGGGACGGCCCATCCACGCAGGACGTGGA
>NZ_JAIVFO010000351.1 GCF_029991245.1 Xanthobacter autotrophicus | reverse complement strand
AGAAGTTTGCGTTCCTGTTCTGTGAGTCCGGCTTCGTTGTCGATCAGGTCAATAATCTGTCTCTGTCGTGCGGTCTGTTCTCCGAGCTTCCTGATGAATCCGATCCGTTTCTTCAGCCATTCGATGTTGCTGATGCGCATGTTCGTGATGCTCCCTGGTGTTTTTTTGCGGTGTGTTGTGGTCGTGCAGTATATCGCTTGCGGTCGGCGGGTGCAGGGGGTATCTTCCGTGCTAATTCGTAAAATTAGAAGGAAGCGCACTTATATGTTTCTCTCCTTCGTCGAGAAACAGTGCGCTCCTGCAGAGGGCTGAAACCGTGGCAACCTATCACCTCAGCGTTAAATTTGGTGGCAAGGGGCAGGCTGCAAACCACGCCGATTACATCGAGCGCAAAGAGAAATACCGCGACCGTCAGGATTTGGAATATTCCGCACACGGAAACATGCCGGAATGGGCCAGGGA
>NZ_JAIVFO010000350.1 GCF_029991245.1 Xanthobacter autotrophicus | reverse complement strand
TAATAATATCAATGACGCATTGTTACGGTCTATACCTAATAAAATTAAATCTCCTAGTCCGCCTGCACCAATTAATGCTGCTAGTGTCGCTGTACCTATAATTAATACCATAGCCGTTCTTACACCAGCCATTATAACAGGCATTGCTATCGGAAGTTCGACTTTAGTTAAACGTCTAAATGGTTTCATACCTATACCTTTAGCCGCTTCAATGAGTGATGGACCAACTTCTTTAATTCCAGTATACGTATTCCTTAAAATTGGTAACAACGCATACACTACAAGTGCAATAATTGCTGGCACACGACCGATACCAAATAAAGGAATCATTAAACCTAATAATGCCAACGATGGTATGGTTTGAAGAATTGCCGCAATATTCATTACGATTTCAGATATCGTTTTAGTCTTCGTTAATAAAATACCTAATGGTACCGCAATAGCAGTTGCAATCAATAATGC
>NZ_JAIVFO010000349.1 GCF_029991245.1 Xanthobacter autotrophicus | reverse complement strand
GCGTCACGACGTACTGATAAGCGCTGGCGTCCCGTCGTGGGGGCGTGGCAGGTTGAGGGCCACGACGACCGCGGACACCGCAGGGAGGAGGCCTGAGATGGGGAGCACGCGTGCCCACCTGTCCCAGCTCCCCAAGGCGGTCATGTGCTCCCGCACGCTCCTCGGCTCAACCCCAGACTGAACATCGGCATCGTCGCGCACGTCGACGCCGGCAAGACCACGCTGACCGAACGCCTCCTCTACGAGACCGGCGTCAGCACCCACCTCGGCCGTGTCGACCACGGTGACACCGTCACCGACGCGGACGACATCGAACGCCGTCGTGGCATCACCATCCGCTCGGCGGTCGTCTCGTTCGCGATCGGCGACCTGAAGGTCAACCTCCTCGACACCCCGGGCCACGCAGACTTCGTGGCCGAGGTCGAGCGCGCCCTCGCCGTCCTCGACGGGGCGGTCCTGGTGG
>NZ_JAIVFO010000348.1 GCF_029991245.1 Xanthobacter autotrophicus | reverse complement strand
CCGCGAGGCAGTGCAACCAGTGCTATTTTTGTGCTGCCGAAGTAGTAGTAACGAAGGATGAGACGGTGCAGCGTCTTTTCCGCAACGTCTATGCTTAAAGCTCTCTCTCGAATTAAGGCGGTAAAGTGATGTCTCGATAGGTTTGTCCTATTTTCAAATGCCTGTATTACAGGCGCGATCTGGTCCCATGCTGATTGAATTTTTACTGCCTGAGAACTACCGCTTTCGGCTGGCACGGAGAGCTGTTGTGGAAGTACTATGCGACCCCATTTCGATGTAGGTGAGGTGAGCGCGCTAAGTTGATTCCAAGAATAGAAAATCGGTCGTTTGGCATACCTGGCTTCTTCGGGTGTGCCCACCCACATCGCATATGCCCCATCCTCAAAAATATGAGTTAGGCGAAGATACCGACCTGGTCGTTCGGAGTCATGCAGTGCCAAGCCTGCGTGAAGGGTTGGCTGATT
>NZ_JAIVFO010000034.1 GCF_029991245.1 Xanthobacter autotrophicus | reverse complement strand
GGCCGGGGCTGCGGGGGCCGGGACCGTGGTGTTCGGCAGCGCACCGGACCCAAGGTCCGGGGCGCCGTCGAGGAAAGGAGAGGTCTCAGGCGTAGGTGTCAGGATAGTCATGGTACTTGCCGACCTCAACGTCCTGGAGAACAGCGAGCGCATCGTGCGTGAGCACCGCCGCCGAGCAGTAGAGCGAGACGAGATAGGAGGCGATGGCCTTGCGGTTGATGCCCATGAAGCGCACCGAGAGGCTCGGCGCCACCTCGCCCGGCACGCCGGGCTGGAACAGGCCGATGACGCCCTGCTTCTTCTCGCCGGTGCGCAGCAGCAGGATGTTGGTCTTGCCCTGCTCGTCGATGAACAGCTTGTCGGAGGGCACCAGGGGCAGTCCGCGCCAGGTGAGGAAGGGGGTGCCAAACAGGGTCACGGTGGGCGGCGGGACGCCGCGGCGGGTGCATTCGCGGCCGAAGGCGGCGATGGCCCGGGGATGGGCGAGGAAGAAGGCGGGCTCCTTCCACACCTTGGTGATCAGCTCGTCGAGATCGTCCGGGGTCGGCGCGCCGGTGCGGGAGCGGATTTTCTGCGACGCCGTGGCATTGGCGAGCAGGCCGTATTCGGCATTGTTGATGAGTTCGCTCTCCTGCTTCTCCTTCACCTTCTCGATGAGGAGGCGCAACTGCTCCTGGATCTGGTCGTAGGGATGCGAATACAGGTCGGAGACGCGGGTCTGCACGTCGAGAACCGTGGTGACCGCGTTGAGCGAGTATTCGCGCGGGGCTTCCTCGTAATCGACGAAGGTCTCCGGCAGGTCCGGGTCCTGGTCGCGGCGGGGCGAGCACTCCACGTCCGCGGTGATCTCGCCATTGGCGTCCTTCACCCGGTTGAGGCGATAGATGCCGGCTTCCACAGGCGTCCACGGCAGGAAGGAGACCAGCCAGCGCGGCGTGATTCCGGACCATTGCGCGCGGGTCTTCGTGGCATTGGCGAGCTGCCGGGCGGCAGCCTCGTTCAATGTCCTTCGAATGGCAGGCTCTTCGGTCATTCAGTTCCCCCATTGAGGTGGTGATCCGGGGCGCTTTCCCCCGGCAAGGTGTGCGTCGTTCCGCCGGTGGAGCGGGTCTGCGCCTGGGTGATGTGGCTGCCGGGAGGCACCGGGTGGGTCAGCCACACATTGCCGCCGATGGTGGACCCGCGACCGATCGTAATGCGCCCGAGCACGGTGGCGCCCGAATAGATCACCACGTCGTCCTCGATCACCGGGTGGCGGGGCGCGCCCTTGATGATCGCGCCGCTCGCATCGGTCGGGAAGTTACGGGCACCGAGGGTGACCGCCTGATACAGGCGTACTCGTTCGCCGATGACCGTCGTCTCCCCGATGACCACCCCGGTCCCGTGATCAATGAAAAAGCTGCCGCCGATGCGTGCGCCCGGATGGATGTCGATGCCCGTGCGCGAATGGGCGATGTCGGAGATGAGCCGTGCGAGGAAGATGGCGCCGAGACGGTAGAGCGCATGCGCGATGCGGTAGTGAACCACTGCGGTCAGTCCGGGATAGACCAGCAGGATCTCCGAGAAGCCCGTGGCGGCGGGATCGTTGTCGTGGGCGGCATGGATGTCGCTGACGAGGAGGCCGCGGATCGCCGGAAGCTGCTGGGCGAAGTCGCGGGTGATCTCAAGCGCCTCCTGGGCGAAGGCATCGTCGGAGCGCTCGTCCTCGGCGGAGAAGGGAAGGCTGCGCTTCACCTGCTCGCTCAAGGCGCAGAGGGCTTCGTTGAGGGTGGCGCCGACGAAATAGTCGATGGTCTCGGCGGTGAGGCCCGACGGGCCGTAATGCGCGGGAAACAGCGCGGCGGACAGCGCCTGGAGGGCTCCGACGATGGCCTCGCGCGACGGCGGCGGGCGCAGCAGGCCGCGGTGGCGGATGTTGTGCTGGATGTCGCGCGACAGCTTGAGCCCGGCGACGACCGCGTCCAGGTTCCACGTCTGACGAGAGGGGACCCCCGTTGCGTCGTCCGAATGTCCTGACGGACGTGTTTTCTCGAGACTGTTCGCCGTCATCCAAGCCCCCGCGGCTTCCGGCAGAGGCGGAAGCCACTCCGATCCCCCATGGATTGCACGGCTGTTGTTGAAAGTCTAGTTAGTCCGTAGATTAAATGTTAAATGGCCGCGCCCCATGGCCGAGCCTGTTTCCGGCCCGCGGCGCGGTCTTGCTCCATCACACGTCTTGCTCGATCAAACATCCCGCCGCATCAAACGTCATGTTCCCGGCTTTCGGCCCGCGGCGATCAGCGCCTTGTGGAGCTTCTCCTGCTCCTCGCATCCGGTCGGGTGGCAGAGCAGCCGCAGCAGTTCCAGGTTCTTCTCGGCGCGGCGGAAGTCGCCCACGGCGATGAACAGCTCTCCCTGGTATTCGAGGGCGGGGCGATGGGCCGGATCGTAGAACAGGGCTTCCTTGTACCAGCGGGCCGCCTCGTCGTGGCGTTTGAGGCTGCGGTTGGCGAAGCCCAGGAGATTGTAGAGGTCAGCGTGCCTCACCGTCGCGGTCAGCGGCATGAGCAAAGCGAGCGCGCGGTCATAGTCGCCCGCATAGAGCGCCGCGCGGCTCTCGGAGAGGTCAGGCAGGTCGGTGGACGGCGCGGTATCCATGGCGGATGCCGCGCCCCCCGTCCAGAGGGCCTGGGCGAGTGTCGCGGCGAGGAGCAGGCCGGTGCGGCTCCGAGGGCGGGCGGAGCGGCCCGGGACGCGCCTCATGCGGCGCGCGCCGGCGCACGGCCGCCGTCCTCGCCCATGGCCGCGAGGATGCGTCGCTTGAGCGCGACGAAGGCATCGTCCGCCCGGTCCCGGGGGAAGTCGAGGTCGATGGCCACCTCTTCGACGATCCGGCCTGGATTGGCGGCCATCACCACCACCTTGTTGCTGAGGAAGATGGCCTCGTCCACATCGTGGGTTACCAGAATCATGGTGGTCCTCTCGACCTCCCAGATGCGCTGCAGTTCGGCCTGGAGATGCACCCGGGTGAGGGCATCGAGGGCGCCGAGGGGCTCGTCGAGCAGCAGGATCTCGGGGCGGCTGGCGAGCCCGCGGGCGATGGCGGCGCGTTGCGCCATGCCGCCGGAAAGCTCGTGCGGATAGGCCTTCTCGAAGCCCGACAGGCCGACCAGGGCGACGTGCTCGCGCACGGCGTCCACCTTCTCTTTCTGGCTCCAGCCGGAATTCTCCAGGCTCAGGCCGATGTTCTGCTCCAGTGTCAGCCATGGCAGCAGGCGGTGGTCCTGGAAGACGATGCCGCGGGACAGCGCCGTGCCGACGATGCGCCTGTCGTTCAGCAGGATGTCGCCGCGATAGTCGTCGTCGAGGCCGATGATCAGGCGCAGCAAGGTCGACTTGCCGCAGCCGGATGGCCCCACGATGGTGACGAAGGCCCCCGGCGAGACATCGAAGCCGACGTGCGACAGAACGTGCACGAGCGGCCGGCCGGGCACGGCATAGGTCTTTGAAACATTGCGGATTTCGAGATGTCCCGGCGTGGCCATGGTCGGCTCCCTGTTGCGGTCTCCGGCGCTCAGCCGTCGTAACCCTGCTTCCACTTCAGCACGCGCTTCTGCACCAGGAACATGGAGCGATCGATGGCGAAGCCGACGAGGCCGATGATCACCATGCACACCAGCAACTGGTCGGTGAGCAGCAGGCCCTGGGCGCGGAAGATGAGGAAGCCGAGGCCCTCGAGGCCGGACAGGCCCTCGGCCACCACCACCAGCGCCCAGGCGAGGCCCGCCGCATAGCGCAGCGACACCATGATGGAGGGCATGGCGGCAGGCAGGATCACCTTGCGGACGAGCTGCCAGCGGGTGAGCGTGAGGACTTGGGCAAGCTCGATGTAATTCTTCTCCACGTTGCGGATGCCCTGCAGCGTGTTCAGGAAGACGGGGAAGAACACCGACTTGGCGATGACGAGGATCTTGGCCGGGGCGCCGATGCCGAGCCACAGCACGATCAGCGGCAGCCAGGCGATGCCGGGGATGTGGCGGACGGTATCGAAGGTGGGGCCGAAGAACTCCTCCACCCTGCGCGACAATCCTGCGGCGATGCCCAGCGCCACCGCAGCCAGCGACCCGTAGAGGAACGCCTGGCCGACAATCCGGATGGAGGCGAGGAAGTCGAACGCCAGGTGCTGCTTGGTCAGCATCTTCCAGAAGGCGGTCACCACCGTCAGCGGCGCCGGCAGGAACACCGGGTCGATCCAGCGGTTGGTTGCCGCCGTCTGCCACAAGGCGAAGATGAGGAAGGGCAGGATGAAGCCGGTGAGATTGGGCAGCTGGAAGCCGCGCCTGCCGGGTTCGCCGGCCGCGGCGGGAAGGTCCACCGTCGCGGCTTCGACCGCCGCGGCCTCGATGGTGTCGGATGTGTGGGCCATCGGATTGCGTGTCCGGCTGTGTCACGGAATGGAAAGGCAGGACAGGCCGCCGGGACGGCTTGCCCCGGCGGCCTGCGATCAGTTGTAGATGGAGTATTGGCCGCCGACGAAGAAGCGTCCGTCGATGAAGGCGTCGATCTGTGCCTCGGTCAATCCGCGTTCGGCAAGGATGTCGTCGCCATTGGCCACGTACCAGGCCTGGAAGGTCTTGATGGCGGCGCGGGCGCGGTCGGCATTGGGCTCGCCGGCCATGAACTCCCATTCGCCCGCATGGGTGATCTGGAACTTCGCCACCTCCAGCGGCACGCGGGTCTTGTCGGCGACGATCTCGGCGGCCTCGTCCACGTGGTCGTAGGTCCATTCCCGGGTGCGCTCGCGGGCGGCGAGGAAGGCCTTGACCACCTGGGGATACTTGTTCACGAAATCGCGCCGCGCGAAATAGGTCACCCGCCCGGCATTGTTCACATAGACGCCGTCGTCGGGCGAGCGACCCACCACCTTCAGCTTGCCGGAGAGCCAGGCTCCGGTGAAGGCGCCGGCGGCGAGGTGCGCCGTGGTGGCGTCGGTGGCGCCGGACAGCACGGAGGAGATGGCGACGGCCGAATTGTCGATGGAGGTGTAGCGGATGCGCCCCTGCTTCTCGCGGGAATCGAAGGGCAGGCCCGCCTTGGTCGTGACCTCGAACGGCGAGGACCAGTAGCAGGAGATGCGGCTGGAGCCGAACGTCTTGCCGTCGAGGTCGGCCACCGAATTGATCTTGTCGTTATCGGCGCGGGCGAGAATGGGCGCGCGGTAGCGGTTGGAGGCCTCGGACGCCCAGATCACCACGCCGTCGAGACCGTTCGCGCGGTGCACCGTGGCCGGGTAGATCATGCGTTGGGCGATGGCGATGGCGCCGGCATTGACCGCCGCAGATTCCGCGCCGACCAGATCGGCGGCGCCGGAGGCGATGAGGGTCACCTTGCTGGTGCCGATCTTGCCGAACTCTTCCTTGAAGAACCCCTTTTCCTGCGCGACCACGGTCCAGGGCGTGAGCTGCAGGTTGATCGAGGGCAGGACCTCGTCGGCGGCTCGGGCCGCGCCAATGGCCATGGTCGAGGACAAGGCGAGCGCCAGGGCGATGAGGCGGCGCTTGACGCGGGGCGCGGGCAGGGACGTGTGCGGCATGGGCAATCTCTCGGGGGCTCGGGGGCAGCCGGCATCTGCAGGCTTGCTATATTAATATAATCGACCGATTTTATGGAAAATATCAAGCGCTGTTTCTCCGCCACCGTGCGTCGTCGTTCAGGCGCCGCGTTCGCGGCGGCGGCGAATGCCGTTCCTTCTGGTCTCAGGTGCCCCCATGTTGCTGTTGCCGCGCCGCTTGCTCCTGCTCATCGTGTGCGTCGCGCTGGTTGCGGCGGTGGGATTTTCCGTCGCCGTCATCGCGTTCGGATCCAACACCGCCGATGCGCACGGCCCTGAACTGTCCGGGCGAACCCTGCGCGTGGGCCTGGGCTGGCTTCCGCCGCCGGACACCCCCGACATGCGGCTCTATATGGAGGAGGGCTTCGAGCTTGCCCTCGCCGCCGAGATCGCGGCGGAGCTGGGCGCGACGCTGCATCTCGCCGAGGTTCGGCCGGAGGATGCGGCGCGGGCTCTCGGAGCCGGCGAGGTGGATCTGGTGCTGGCGCGCGCCGGGGCGGACGATCCCCTGCGCCGGACCGCGCTCGTCCTCGACACGGGCTTCCAGTCGGGCCTCAGCCTCGTGATGCGCTCGGACCGGCCCTTGCGGTCATGGGCGGAGCTGAAGGGACGTGTGGTCTGCGCGTCGGAGGCGAACGGTCACGGGCAGGCGTTGGCCCGGCGGCTGGGGGCGGAAGTCCGGGTGCTGCGCGCGCCGGCGCCGGCGCTGATGCGTGTGCGCACCGGAGACTGCGACGCCGCGATCCACGACCGGGCGCTGCTCGATCCTCTGTTCGCGAAGATGTCCTGGCAGAAATTCTCGGCGACCCTGCCGCCCGTGGAGCCCACGGGTCTCGTCGTCGCCCTCGCGCCGGGCGAGAAAGCCCTCGCCGCGGCGGTGCAAGCCGCGCTCGTTCCCCTCGACACCCGCGAGCGCTGGCAACAGCGCCGGGAGAAATGGGCCGCGACGGTGTCGTTCGAGGTCTACCGCGATCAGGTCGCGGCCGATTGCCATTGAGCACGCTGCGCCGCCTCGTCCTCGCCGCGGTGCTACCGCTGGCGCTCCTCGGCCTCGCCACCGGCGGGGAGCCTGATGGCGCGTCGCCGACGGTGGCGGAGCTTCGCGCGGCCTATGCCGGACCTGCGGCCACCTGGCCCGCGCCCTGGCTCGATCCCGGCGTCGCCTTCCAGGAACCGGGCGCGCCGCCGCCACCACCTGCGCCGGGTCCCGAGGCGGCGCTCGGCGCGCGCCTGTTCCGCGATCCCGGGCTTTCCGTCGATGGGCGGTTGGCGTGTGCCGGCTGCCATGATCCCGACCACGGTTTCAGTGTGCCGCGGAAGGTGGGGGCGGGCGTCGGCGGCGCGCAGGGCCGGCGCAATCCACCCGCGCTCGCCGCCGTCGTCGGCCGGACGCGTCTCGACTGGGACGGCGGCGGCGGCGACCTTGCCGCCCGCGTCCTTGCACCGCTGACCGACCCGCGGGAGATGGGCCGGCCCGATCTGGCGGCGGTCCTTGCGGGCCTTTCCGAGATGGGGTACGGCGCCGCCTTCGCGGATGCGTTCGGCCCGGAGGGCATCTCCGCGCGCGCTATCGGCGGCGCTCGCGGCCTATCTGGCAACCCTCGACAGCGAAACCCGTTTCGATCGCTTCGCGCGCGGCGACCGGGCGGCACTCACCGACCTGGAGCTTTCCGGCCTCCATCTCTTTCGGACCAAGGCGCGCTGCTCCAACTGCCATTTCGGGCCATGGCTCACCGATGAGGGCGTCCACAATCTGCGGCTCTCCTTCTTCGGCGAACCGGCGCAGGATCTCGGCCGCTACGGGGTGACGCAAGCGGCGCAGGATGCCGGGCGCTTCCGCACGCCGAGCCTGAGGCACGTGGCGTCAAGCGCGCCCTACATGCACAATGGCCTGTTCCCCACGCTCGACGGCGTGGTCAATTTCTACGACCGCGGCGGCGGCGAGGTCTGGGCGCGCAACGCCGCCGAGGCCGCCCGCCCGCTCTATCGCGAGGCCGCGCGCCTGTCCCCGCACATCCGCCCCCTCGGCCTGACGGCGCGGGAAAAGGCCGCGCTCGCCGCCTTCCTGAGGACGCTCTGAGGCGCAGGCCTCACGCCGCGGATTGCGCCGCCATGGCGAAGGCGTTGAGGCGGATCTGACTGGGGGCGGCGCCGGGAACGGTCTGGGTCGCGATCTTGTCGGGCATGGGGGGGCTCCAATGCGGTCTGCGGCTCAGGCCGCGCTCGCGCGGGAAGGGGAGGTGGCGGGCGCGCGCCGCGCGAGGTGCCGATCCGCCACGTGGTCAGCGAAGGCGGTCGCCTGGGCGACGATTTCCGCGATGGTGGTGGATTCCCAGCGCGTGCCGCGCAGGATCGGGCCGATGCCGTAGAGCCGGCCGGACGCGATGCCGGCGCGGTCGAGCACGGCCGCATCGGCGTCCACGTCTATGCCGTAGCCGAGGCCGCCGGGCCGCACCGTGCCGCGGGCGAGCAGGTTCGCCGCCAGCGGCCGGCCTTGCTGGCGCGGCCAGGCATATTCGGCGCCGGTGCAGTTCACCACCAGGTCTGCGGCGACGTTTTCGGTCCTCGTTCCGCCGCGCGGCCGCAG
This sequence comes from Xanthobacter autotrophicus, assembly GCF_029991245.1. GTDB lineage: Bacteria > Pseudomonadota > Alphaproteobacteria > Rhizobiales > Xanthobacteraceae > Xanthobacter > Xanthobacter autotrophicus_C. The sequence goes on along the minus strand of NZ_JAIVFO010000034.1, from coordinate 26,935 downwards.
CTGCACCTCGGCGCGGCCGTCGGGCGCTGTCCCCACGGCTTCGATCCGGCCGGCCCGCGTGGTGACGCGGCCCTGCGCGAGCACCGCGGCGAAGGTCTCGACCGAGGGCTGGGGGCTGCGGTGGAGCGCGAGTTCCCAGTAGCGGCGCAGATGCCGGTTGAAGCGGGCGCGCTCCGCAGGGCTGGCGCCGGACCACAGGCTTGCGATCCGCGCGCGGATGATCGGCACCACCGATTGCCGGTCGCCGCCGGATGCGGCGATGTCCCGCAATTCGCGCCTGACGTGGGCGAGGAGGGCGCGCGCGGATCCGGGATGCGCGTCGCCGAGGAAGTCGCGGGCCGGCGGCGGTTCGCGCCGCTCGTGCACCAGCAGGCCGTGGCGCGAGACGCTGACATAGGTGCCGCGAAAGCCCTTCCGCTCCAGCGTCACCAGCGCGTCCAGCATGGTCAGGCCGCCGCCGACGAACAGCACGGTCCCCTCGCGCGGCACACCCTGATCCGCGAGGGTCCAGGGGTCGGCGACATAGCGGCGATCCGCTACCGCGCTTTCACTCACCGCGAAGCCGGGCCGGTTGCCGGCGAAGCCGGTCGCGAGCAGGGCCACGTCGGCGCTGATGGTTTGGCCGTCGGAGAGGGTCGCCCGGACGCCGCCGGTGCCATCTTCCGCGGGGTCGACTGCGAGGTCCACGGCTTCCGCGCGCAGGTGCTCGACGATGCCGTTGACCCCGGCTTCGGCTTGCGCCCGCGCCAGCTCGGCGCGGACATAGGCGCCGTAGAGCTGGCGTGGAACGAAAGCATCGGCGATCTGGCCGGACGCGGGCAGCGGGATGTCCGCCGCCGCATCCTGGACCTTGAGCCAGTGCACGAGATGGTCGGGCCGGTCGGCGTGGACGCTGAAGAGCCGCGCCGGCGCGTTGAGATAATGGGCGGGATCGGCGGTGGAGAAGGCCAGGCCGCGCCCGACTTCCGGCCGGGGTTCGATGATCCGCACCCGTAGCGGCCGGCCGGCCGCGGTATCGAGGAGTTTGATGGCCGCCACCGCGCCCGAAAACCCGCCACCGATGATGGCGACCGTGAACGGCCTCGCCCCCATGCCTCAACTCCCTTGCTGTTCAAGGCCACAGCAGAGCAGGGTGAATTCCGATAGTCAACAAAATCAATTGAATTTATAGAAATTATGCGGGAAGCTGCTGATCCTTCAGCTTCGAGGAGTTGCCATGACGCTCGCCGTTCTACCTCCCTCCGCCGGATCGGCATCGGTCGAGCCCGCGTCCGTGGAACCCTTGTCCCTGATCTCGCCCGGTGACCTGCGCGCCCGGCTCGCGGCCTCGTCCGAGCTTGCTTTCGTCGATGTGCGCGAAGAAGGCGTGCGCTCCCGGGACGGACATATCCTCCAGTCCGTTCCGCTCCCGCTGAGCCAGCTGGAACTGCGCGCCGGAGCGCTCGTTCCCCGCTTCGCCACGCCTCTCGTCGTGACCGACGGCGGCGATGGCCGGCTGGCGGAACGCGCCGCGCTGCGCCTGCGCGAGCTGGGATACACGAGCATCCAGGTGCTCGACGGCGGTGTTGCCGCCTGGGTGGCTGCGGGCGGCGAGGTCTACACGGGCTCCAACGTCTTCTCCAAGGCGTTCGGCGAGTTCGTGGAGCATGCCTACGGCACGCCGCACCTGCCTGCGCTGGAGGTGAAGGCGCGGCTCGACCGGGGCGAGGACGTGGTGGTCCTCGACGGCCGGACGCTCGAGGAATTCGAGAACTTCCACATCCCCGGCGCCCACGCGGTGCCCAATGCCGAGCTGCCGTATCGCGTGCATGATCTTGTGCGCTCCGACGACACGCTGGTGGTGGTGAATTGCGCCGGGCGCACCCGCTCCATCATCGGCGCGCAGGCTCTCATCAATGCCGGTCTCCCCAACCCGGTGGTCGCACTGGAAAACGGGACGATGGCCTGGCTGTTCGCGGGCTATCAGCTCGGTCACGGCGCGCGCCCCACGCCGCCCGCTCCCGGACCGGACGGCCTGGAGAAGGCCCGCGCATCGGTGGCCCGCCTCACGCAGCGGTTCGCCATCCGCACCCTCGACAAGGAGGGGCTCGCGCACTTTCAGGCCGAGCGGGGCGAACGCTCGCTCTATCTGCTCGACGTGCGCACCCCTGAGGAATACGCGGCGGGTCATCTGCCCGGCTCCCTGTGGGCGGAGGGCGGCCAACTCGTGCAGGCAACCGACCGCTGGATCGGCACCCGCAACGCCCGCATCGTGCTGATCGACGACGAGAACGCGGTGCGCTCCAGCATCACCGCGTCCTGGCTGATCCAGCTCGGCATCGGCGACGTCTATGTCTACGGTATCGATCCCGCGGCGGCAGAGCTCGAAAGCGGGGCGGAACGGGCGCCGGTGCTGGGCTCGGCGCCCGCCGTTCCGCGCACGACTCCCGTCGAATTGCAGGGGCTGCTTGCGCGCGATGCGGTGGTCGTCCTCGATCTCGATACCAGTCTTGCCTACGGGCGCGGTCATATTCCCGGCGCCTCCTTCGCCGTGCGCGCGCGGCTGCCGGAAGGGCTGGAGCGCCTGCCGGCGCGCCCGCTCGTCGTCACCTCGGCGGATGGGCGGCTTGCCGCCTTCGCGGCCGCCGACCTTGCCGCCGTCGGCCGGCACGCGTCTGTTCTCGATGGCGGCACGCAGGCCTGGCGCGCGGCCGGGCTTCCGCTGGAAGCTGGCGAAACCAGCCTCCTGCACAGTGCCGATGACGTGTGGCGCTCGCCCTATCAGGAAGGTGGCGATCGCCATGCCGCGTTCCGGCGCTATCTCGATTGGGAGATCGACCTGATCCGCCAGATCGAGCGCGACGACACGGTGGCGTTCAAGGTCTATCCCTGAGGCCGGCCAACCGCCACTCCGATCGGTTCCGGTGGACGTGCTGCGCGCCGCCATGGGAACCGAGGCCGCCGGACCGCGAAAACCCGGCCTCCCCAAGAAGCAGAGCGCGATCCGCCGGCCGGCCGGATCGCGCTCTGCTCATTTTGGTCCTTGCGTATGGCGGCGGATTATCCCGCGGCGGCCTCCGCCTCAACCTCGGCGGTGGCCTGAGCCGTGGGTTGGGCGACGGCGCTGGCATAGGCCTCGCGCGGCAGGTCCTCGGCCACGGGGGCGAGGAAGCGGGCGAGATGCAGGGCGCGATCCTTCACGAACAGGTCGCGCCCGATGGCGGCAACGAGGCGCGGCACGTTGTGGCGCAGGCTCGCGATGTCGCCCACCGGGCGCCCCGTGCTCGTCATGGCCGAGAAGGCGAGGAAATGGATGTCACCGAGGAAGGGTGCGGTGCCCGCCTCGCGTTCCACCAGCTCGAAGCCGGCGCCGAGATAGGGCGCGGCGGCCAGCGCCTCGTCGTCCCCGTCCGCGGCTTCCACCCGGTCAGCCCAGCGGGCAATGGACGGGGCGAAGTCGCAGAAGGCCGGAGTGAGGCGCGGATCCGCCAGATAGCCGGTTCCGGCGATGACGAAATCCACGTCATGCACATCCCCCGGGACGGTGGTGATGCGGACGCCTGCCCCATGCGCGGCGGCCGTGCGCCAGCCGGCGCCGAGATGGAGGCGGAAGTTCGGGAAGGCGACGGCGCGCTGCACGGCAGGCAGCGGCGGGAAGGACGCGCGGCGGCGGAAGTGCCGCATCACCTGCCAGCGGTCCGCATCCGGCAGGGCATGGAAGTGCTCCCACGCGCCGAAGAAGCCAAAGGGTTTCATGGCGGAGCCGCGGGCGAGATCCTCGCCCCGGGAGAAGAGATGGACCTCCCGGGCCCCGGCCTCGAGCAGCGCGCCGGCGGCATCGAAGGCGGAGGCGGCCGATCCGAGGATGGCGACCCGTCGGCCGGCCAGCGCCGCCGGATCAAAGGCGTGGGTATGGGCGTGAAGATGTGCCGGCAACCCGTCGCGGATGACGGACGGGACCAGGGGGCCGCCCGAGCCGGCAATGCCGGTGGCGAGCACCAGCTTGCGTGTGGTTTCGGTGAAGCGGCGGTCCCCTTCGGAAAAGTGGAGCCGCAGGCGCCCCTCCTGCGGCTCCACCCGCACGAGGCGCACATCGTTGCGCACCTCGATGGCGGCGGCGGTGCGGAACCAGTCCACATAGTCGGCCCGCACCGCCCGCGGCACCTGCGGAAGGGCGGAATAGGCCTTGGTCCCGTAGGCGGCTTCGTACCACGCCTGGAACGACAGGCCGGGTAGGCCCAGTTCCGGCCCCGGCGGCACCTTGGGCGTGCGCAGCACGCTCATGCGCGCCGGCCCGCGCCACACCCCTTCCTCGCCGCGTGGCGCGGCATCCACCACGCTCACGCGGCCGATGCCGGCGCGGCGCAGGCCGAGGGCGATGGACAGGCCGCTCTGGCCGGCGCCGATCACCACCACATTGTGGTCGGTGCCGTCCGCCGGCGGCACCCAGTCGGTGCCCGTCTCGCCGATCAATTCAAGCTCGCGCCGGGCCGCTTCGGCGAGCCGGGCGAGGGCGCCGGCATCGGGGGCATGGGGCGTGGTCATGGGTCGCTCCTGGATATTCGTGGTGGCGGGATGCGGGGGGTCAGGACAAGGCGCGCCCGCCGCCGTCCACCAGCAGGTTGGCGAGGATGGTCGGCACCACCTGCACCTCGGGCAGGCCGAGATAGCGCAGCACCCGCGCCTCGGGCAGGGGGAAGCCGGCCTGCGCCATGCTTCAGCTCCCGACCTGGAGGGGCTTCAGCGACTGGTAGCCACCGAAGGGGGAGAAATCGATGCCGGAGAGCCGGCTCGAATAGACCCGGAAGAAGGTGAGTTCGAGTAGGGTGATGGACGGCAGCTTGACCTGCGCGTTGCGCTTGCCGACGTCGCCTTCGGTCTGGATGCGCTCGATCACGGCGTCGATCTCCGGATCGGCCACGCCCGAGGCATTGGAGGACGGCGGAATCCGGAACGGGAGAGCTGACGATTTCGTTCATGGAAGCTTCCGGGAGGCAAGAGCAGGGGCGATCGGGGCAGCAGGGCCGACGAGGCGCTGTGCCAGCCTGCCCCAAGGGCGGGGGTCGCCACCCGCCTCGTCCCCCGCTCCGCCCCTGCGGTCAGCCGTAGAAGGGCGAGTCCATGCCGCGATTGGCGTCGGCGGTGATATCGCCGTTGAACAGCTTCACCGACAGGCTTCCGCCGAGCTGCTGGGCGGCTGCGGCGAGATAGCCCACCGCATAGGACTTCGCGTTGTCGATCGAATCAAATTCGTAGAAGCCGCCAATGGTGTTGTTGTTGATGCCGCTGAGCCATGTCTTGCTCTTGAGGCCGGGGTTCTTCTTCATGGCCACGTTGATTGCCTGCCAGTCGATTTCGCTAAACGGGATCGAGACCTGGATCTCGGCGTAGAGGAAAACTTTCTTGATGCTCATGGGAAGTGATCCTTTTGAGAAGTCTGGCGCCCGGTGGCGCGGTCAGAAGGGTTCCTTGAACGGGCGCAAGTCCAGTTCCTGCGTCCATGCGCTGGTTTTTTGCCGGTGCAGCATCCAGAAGGCGTCTGCGATGTCGTCCGCGGCGAGCAGTCCATCCGCGCCCTTCGCGGCCACGAAGGCGGGAAATTGGCGCGCCGCATAATCGCCCTCGATCACCCCGTCGATGATGACATGGGCCACATGGAGCCCGGCAGGCCCGAACTCGCGCGCGAGGCCCTGCGCCAGCGCCCGCAGCGCCGCCTTGGCGGCGGCGAAGCCGGTGAAGGGCGGCCGCGCCCGTAGCGAGGCGGTGGCCCCGGTGAAAAGCACGGTGCCCCGCGCGCGCGGGAGCATCCGGCGCACCGCCTCGCGGCCGACGAGGAAGCCGCCGAAGGCGTTCTGCCGCCAGAGCGTTTCGAAGTCCTCCGCCGGCAGATCGAGGAGCGGGACGGCGGCGTTGGCGCCCACATTGTAGGCGACCAGCTCAAGGTCGCCTCTGGCATCGGCCGCGTCGAACAGGGCTGTCACGTCCGCCTCCCGCGTCACATCGGTGAGGCAGGCGTCAGCCGCGCCCCCCGCATCGCGAAGCGCACGCACCACGGTGTCGAGCCGTTGTTGCGTGCGTCCGGCGACGAGCACATGCAGGCCCTCCCGCGCGAACCGGCGGGCCAGTGCCGCGCCGAGGCCGTTGTCGGCCCCGACACCGGCGACGAGCGCGGTGCCGCCCCGGGGCCGGTCGGTGCCCCGAGGGGGGCGCCTGGCGCGTGTCATCTTCGCCCTCCAGCCGGCCGCCGCTCAGGCTTTGCCGAACAGCAGGATGAAGTTGTTGGCCGGCAGGTCGATCCGGCGCTTCAGCACGATGCCGTGGGGCTCGGCCGCCTTCTCCAGGTCGCGGACGTCCTTGAGGCCCCATTCGGTGACACCGGCCGCGAGGATCTCCTTGTCGAAGGCCTCGTTGGAGGAGGTGGTGTAGGTCCCGTCCAGCTTGAAGGGGCCGTAGATGGCCACGAAGCCCGAGGGCTTCAGCAGCCTGGAGGCGAGGTGGGCGATGCCGTCGGCGATGGAGACCGGAGCCACCTGGAAGATGTTGATGACGAAGATGGCGTCGAACAGCCGGTCTTCCGGGGCAGGCCAGGAGGCGGGATCGGTGAGGTCGATGCGGATGGGATCGGCGACGTTCGCGTTGCCGGCGTCGGCCCGCTTCGCCTTGATGGTTTCGAACACGTCCACGTCATAGTCGGACGGCTGGAAGCGGACGCCGGGAAAATGCGGCGCGAAATAATTGACGTGCAGCCCGGCGCCGCTGGCGAGTTCAAGGGCGTCTCCCGCGGTGGGAAACAGCTCCTTGAACACGCCGAGGATCGGGTCCTTGTTGCGGTTCCCGGCCCAGGCGACATAGGGGCTGAGCGGATAGGGATCAATGTCCGGACGGGCGTCGGTCGCGGTGGCGTTCCGGGTCTTCAGCACGGCGTCGGTGGCGCTGGTCATGGCAAATCCTTGGCGTTTGAGGCGGGGCAGATCGGGCAGGCAGCGGGCGCGGGGTACGAACGTCGGCGCGTCCGGCCGAAGCGGCGGAGGGCTCGGTCAGTTCGCCAGAAGTTCGGCGAGGTGCCGGTCGATGGCCGTGTTGTATCCGGCGTCCACGCCGAACAGGGCCAGGTGGCCCCACACCGAGGAAATGGTCCGCAGCGCGCTGTTGGGGATGAGTGCCTGCTCCGCCGCGATATCCTTCAGGGGGAAGAACACGTCTTCCTCGATGGCGATGACGTGGGTCTTCGCCTTGATGCGTGCCAGCGCCGCGGGAAGGTCGCCTCCGGCAAGGCGCCCGACATCGTTGTTCCGCCATTTGGTGGCGAGCAGGACAAGATTGTTGGGGTCCTGCGGCAGGAAATGGTTCTCCACGAAGCCGGTCACGAAGTCGTCCGTGGTCGAGAAGCCGAGGCCCCGCCATCCCGCCGTGTTGAACAGCTCCTGCGTGAAGCCGGAGGCGGCGAAGACCCGGCCGTGACGCCTGAGGCCGCGATGCACCTCGCCTGCGTCCCGGTACCAGCCGCCGTCGAAGGCCGGGTCGCTGGTGATGGCGTCGATGAATGTCTCCACCAGCAGGCGGTTGTGCGCCGTGCCGCGCGCCGTGCCGGCGATGGGCGCGGCGCGGCGCACCGCATCGGGAAACCGGACCGCCCATTCGAACGTCTGCTGGGCGCCCATGGAGCCGCCGAGGACGAGGGCGAGGGAGGTGATGCCGAATTTCTCGGTCACCAGGCGGTGCTGGGCGCGCACGTCGTCGCCGATCGTCACCTCAGGGAAGCGGGCCGCGTTGAAGGGGGAGGGGGCGTTGCTTGGCGCCGAGGACAGGCCGTTTCCGATCTGGTTCACCAGGATGATGAAGTATTTCTCCGGGTCGAGCGCCCGCCCGGGGCCGATATAGGCCCATTCCAGGATCTTGTTCGTGCCGGAATACCAGGTGGGAAACAAGATGGCGTTCGTTTTGTCCGCCGAGAGGGTTCCGAACGTCGCATAGGCGAGCTTCAGGCCGCGCAGCGTGGCGCCGCTTTCCAGCTCGAAGTCGCCCAGGTCAAACGTCTCGAACGGGCCGTGAATATCCCGGGAATAATAGGCCTTGGTCATGAAAATACTCGTTGTGGCGGAAAATATCGAAATGAAAGACTTTTTCACCCCTTCACTTCAGGCGGCTCACGGCTGGCCCACGCGATAGGGTCCGGGCGGCCAGGTGCCGTTGACGGCGAAATCGCCCACGATGCGCTCGCGATAGATGCGGGGATTATGGGAGGAGAGGGTGCGGGCGTTGCGCCAATGCCGGTCGAGGCCGACACCCCGCTTTGCCGCCGAGGCGCCGAGGGCGTCGAACAGCAGGGTCGTGGCCTCAAGCACCAGCGTGGTGACCACCGTGACCCCCTGGTTCACTTCGAGGTCCGCCACCGCCACGGACAGATCCTGCGTCTCCGCCACGTCGGTGCCGCGCGTGTCGTAGACCCGCTGCAGGGCTTCGGCCGCCCTGAGCACCGTGGCCCCGGCGCCATAGGCATTCGCCCGCACCTTTCCGACCACCTGGAGGATCTGGGGATCGGCCCCGACGCGGTCGGCATTGCCGTGGCTGAACACCCGCTTGCGCGCATTCACCAGGCGGGCGACATCCCCCGCCGCGGCGCGGCCGATGCCGGCGAGGGTGGCGAGGTGGACGAGCTGGTAGAAGGCGACGGAATAGCGGAACCGCTTGCGCAGCGGGTTCACCAGGTCGTTGGAGATGGTGACGCCGGAGAACTTCGCGGTGCCCGAGGCGGTGAGCTGCTGGCCGAAGCCGTCCCAATCGTCCTCGATGGTGACGCCGGGAGCGCTGGTGGGCACCTGGGCGAGGATGAAGTCGCCGTTCTCGTCGTCGGCGCCGAGATTGATCCAGTCAGCGAACAGGGAGCCCGTTGTGTAGTATTTCTCCCCGTCGATATGCCAGGTGTCGCCATGACGCACGACGCGGGTGGAGAAATGACCCACCTTGTTGTCGCCGGCTTCCGAAAACCCGCTGCCCGAGGTCTCCCCGGCCGCAATCCGCTTCACCCACCGGTCCCGGTAGTCCTTGAACGGTGAGTTCAACACTTCCTCGGTGAAGCCGAAATGGGCGCGCAGCGCGTTGGTCACGTTGGGATCGGCTTCGGCAAGCTCGATGAGCAGGTTGAACAGCTCCGGCAAGGTGGCGCCGAAGCCGCCTTCGTCCTGGGGCAGGCGCAAGGTGGTGAAGCCGGCGTCCTTCAGCCAGGAAATCTCCTCGCGGGGCAGGCGGTGCGCGATCTCCCGCTCCACCGCGCTGTCGCGGATGCGGCGGAAGATGGGGCGGAACGCCTGGGCGAGGTCCTCGTAGCGTGGGGTCGGGCCGGCGCCCCATGCGTCGTCGATCTGGCTCATGTCCTCGTGTCCTCAATGCCGGAAAAAGGGGGGTCTCAGGCGCCGGTCGCGACGCGGGAGGAAGCGGCGGATGCCGGGGCGTGGTGGCTTTCCGGTCGGTCGCTGAACGCGGGCACGTCCGCCAGGGAGACAGCGTCGAACGTGCCGCGCTCCGCGATCTGCGCGATGCGCACGTAGTGGCCCACATCGGCGAAGGCCGAGGGATCGCTGGAAGGCGCCCGCCATGCGGAACTGTAGAAGCCCGCTTTCAGGATATTGACGTTGAGGTGCAGGGTGGGCCCGGCCATGGAGGGGTCCTTCGGCCGACGTGGATATGCGGCCTCGCAAGGGGGACGCCGCATATCCTATCCCATGAATCAAGTTTGTCTATAAAAATAATAGAAAATAACAGGGCGTGCGTCCAACGAGCCGTGACGGCGCCGGCTCCGTGCACCTGGAACAGTGCGTCCACCCTCTCGTTCCCCCCTGCCGTGAGGGTTGAGAAAAAGGGTGTCGAGCGTGTCCGGATCTGGGCGATGGAGGCGGCAAAGCGCACGCGTCACGAACGCCTGATGCCGTGGTCGCACGCGAGATCGAACTGGGCGCGCCCTCGGCTTTGGCTTTGCTGGCCCGGCACGCCGAACGGCCACCAATGGCCACCTGGGCAGACGCGATGACGCAACGGAATATTGTCTGCCAATAAAGTATATTGATTTTGTCGATTTAGTGAGCCACCTTGCGGCTTCGGCCGGCCCTTGGTCCGGCCTGCTGCACCCCCGGTTCGCGCCTTTCGCCGGTCCTGCCTCGCCGGCCGCAGGCGCCCAAGTCCGACCTTTGGAGGCGGAGAGATGAGTAAAGCCCGTCAGATCAAGCTCGGTGCCTTCCTGATGACGGATGGTCACCATGTGGCGGCCTGGCGCCATGCGCGCGCGCCGGCGAATGCCAATGTGCGCGTCGATCACTTCCTGCGCCTCGCCCGCATCGCCGAAGCCGCCAAGTTCGATGCCATCTTCCTGTCCGACAGCCTCGGCGTGCGCGACACCAATCTCGATTCCGTACGGCGCACCTCGCGCAACGTGGGCTTCGAGCCGTTGACGCTGCTGTCTGCCCTGTCGGTGGTGACGCACCATATCGGCCTCATCGGCACGGCCTCCACCAGTTTCAACGAGCCGTTCCACATCGCCCGCAAGTTCGCCTCCCTCGACCTCATGAGCGGCGGGCGTGCCGGCTGGAATCTCGTCACCTCCTCCGGCGAGGAGGAAGCGCGGAACTTCAACCTCGACCACCATGTGCCCCACGCTGATCGCTACGACCGCGCCCGCGAGTTCGTGGATGTGGTGAAGGGCCTGTGGAACACCTGGGAGGACGACGCCTTCATCCGCGATCGGGTCACCGGCGACTTCTTCGATGCCGGCAAGCTCCATGTGCTCGACCATCGCGGCAGGCACTTCAAGGTGAAGGGGCCGCTCAACGTCGCCCGCTCGCCGCAGGGCCATCCGGTGATCGTGCAGGCCGGCGCGTCCGAGGATGGGCGGGATCTCGCCGGGGCCAGCGCCGAGGCCATCTTCTGCGCCCACCGCACCCTGGCCGAGGCGCGCGCCTTCTATGCCGACATCAAGGCCCGCGCGGCGAACGCCGGCCGCGACCCCGACCATGTGAAGGTGATGCCGGGGGTCTTTCCCGTCATCGGCCGCACGGCATCGGAGGCGCAGGAGAAGTTCGAGGAGCTGCAATCCCTCATCCATCCGGCGGTGGGGTTGCAGCTGCTCTCGACGGTGATGGGCGTGGGCGACCTCAGTGGCTACGACGTGGACGGCCCGCTGCCGGACCTGCCCGAGACCAACGGCCCGAAAAGCCGGCAACAGCTGGTGCTGGACGCGGCGCGCCGCGACAACCTCACCATTCGCCAGCTCTATCTCTCCATCGCCGGGGCCCGCGGGCACTGGCAGGTGGTGGGCACGGCGGAACACATCGCCGATCAGCTGGAAGAGCGCTTCCGCAAGGACGGCGCCGACGGCTTCAACATCATGGCGCCGCATCTGCCCGGAGGTCTTGAGGACTTCATCGAGCAGGTGGTGCCGATCCTGCGCAAGCGCGGCCTGTTCCGCACGGAATACGAGGGCACGACCCTGCGTGAAAATCTCGGCCTGCCGTTCCCGGAGCATCCGGCGACGCGGCGGATACCCGCCGCCGAGGCGGCGGAGTAGTCCCGGCGCGCAGGGTTCCAACGGTCCACAATGGAAAACGGGGCGCTTGGGCGCCCCGTTTTTATTCTTGTGGCCTCACCAGGTGGCATCGAGCCCCAGCAGGCCGAGCAGATGGTGGCGCAGTTCGGCAAGGCGTGGGTCGCCGCGGTGGCGCGGATAGGGCACGTCGACGGTGACGTCCGCCTTGACGCGGGCCGGCCGGTCGCTGAACACGATGACCCGCTGCGCGAGGAAAAGAGCTTCCTCCACGTCGTGGGTCACCAGCAAGGCGGTGAAGCGGGCGTCCTGCCAGAGCTTCAGCAGCTCCGCCTGCATGGTGATCCGCGTCAGCGAATCGAGCTTGCCGAGCGGTTCGTCGAGCAGCAGCAGGCGCGGCTCGTTCACCAGCGCGCGGGCCAGCGCCACGCGCTGGGCCATGCCGCCGGAGAGCTGGCGGGGATAGGCGCTCTCGAAGCCCGAGAGCCCCACCAGCGCGAGGGCGGCCGCCACCCGGCCCCCTTGCGCCCGCAGCAGGCCACGCGCCTCCAGGCCCAGGGAGACATTCGCCTCCACCGTGCGCCACGGATAGAGGGTGGGGTCCTGGAACACGAGGATGCGCGAGGGATCGGGATCGCGGATCGCGGTGCCGTCCGCCGTCACGCGGCCTTCGGTGGCGTGATCGAGGCCGGCCACCAGCCGCAGCAGGGTAGACTTGCCGCAGCCGCTCGGCCCCAGCAGGGCGACGAATTCGCCCGGCGCCGCCGAAAAGCTGACCTGCCGCAGCACCGGCAGCGGCGCGCCCTCCAACTCGAACTGGTGGCTCACGCTTTCCACGTCGAGGCGGATGCCGCCGAGGCCGAGGGTCAGGGGTACCGCTGGGGCGGCGTGGGAGAGGGGTCTTGTCACCACCGCACCAGTTCCTTCTGCCAGGCGAGGAGATGGTCGCGCAGCTTGAACAGCAAGGTGACGAGGCTGGAGCACATCAGCGCCATCACCAGCAGCGCGGCGTACATGTTGGCATACGCCGCCCAGCCCTGCGCCCATTGCAGGTACCAGCCGAGCCCGGCCTTCACCCCCAGCATTTCCGCCACCACCAGCACGGCGAACGAGGTGCCGAGGCCCATGAACAGGCCGACGAAGACGTGGGGCAGAGCGGCGGGAATGGCCACCTTCAGCACCAGGAAGCGCTGGCTCGCCCCCAGGGTGCGGGCGATGTCGTAATAATCCTTGTTGACCGAGGCGATGCCCGACCAGGTGAGGATGGTGACGGGAAAGCCGGTGGCGAGGGCCAGCAGGAACACGCTCGCGCTCCAGCTGGACGGGAACAGGAAGAAGGCCACCGGCAGCCATGCGGTGGCCGGCAGCGGGCCGATGAAGCGCAGCACCGGATGGGCCCAGTAGCCAGCGATCCTCCACCAGCCGATGGACACGCCGAGGGTGACGCCGACGGTGGCGCCGATGACATAGCCCCAGGCGAGCAGCTTCAGGGAATGCACCACGCTGAGCCCGAGCTTGGGCCAGTCGTCGAGATAGACCTCCAGCAGGGCCTGCGGCGGCACGAAGAAGGGGCGCGGCAGGATTTCGAGCTTGGCGGTGACGGCTGTCCACGCGATGAGCCCGATGGGCAGCAGCAGTAGCCACGGCCCCCAGTGGCGCAGGGACTTGAAGGGAAGCCCTGCGGCCGGACCCGCGAGGCTGGCGGCGAGGAGAAGGCCGCCGATCGCCGCGACGCCCAGCGCGAATTCACGCGTATAGGCGAAATCGTCCGCATCGGGCATGAGGCCGGCATAGGCCGCCGCCGCGAGCCACGCCGCGCCCGCCGCAAGTCCCGCGATCCAGAGGGAGGGGCGTGCCGTGGCGCCGCGGGCGGGCGCTGCCGCCGCGGCTTTGACAAGCTGGTCGGTCATGTCTTTCCCCTCAGCTCAGCACGTCGGCATAGACCTTCTCGGCGAACCGGGCGGTGTTGGTCGCGGGCTTGAAGACCTGGACCAGCTTCAGTTCGTCCGCATAGAGCGCGATCTGCCGCTTGAGGTCGGCGCCCACCGGGCTGTGGTGGTGGTCCTGGCTCTTCAGCATGGCCACGAGGTCCTCCTCGGAGCCCTTGCCGCCGTAGCCGGAGAAGACACGGGCGGCGAGTTCCGGGTCGGTCCCCGCCTTGTGGGCGCCCTCGAGAATGGCGCGGGTGAGCGCGGTGGCCACCGGTTTCTCGTCGCGGATCAGGCTGCCGCGGACGCCGATGATGCAGCAGGTGCGGTCGACGTATTTCTCCGAGAGGTTGGTGGCGAGTTCCACCAGCTTGCCCTTGGACGCCTTGATCCAGATCCAGGTCCGCGGATCGGCGTCGGCAAGGGCGTGCGCCTCGCCCTTGTCGATGGCAAGCGGCAGCGCCTCCAGCGGATACTGGCGCCATTCCACGTCGTTGAAGGGGTCGATGCCGTGCTCGGCCAGGTAGATGGAGAAGAAGTTCTTGCCCGGCGAAGCCTGGTCCGAGACCGCGATGGTCTTGCCTTTGAGCGCGGCGACGCTGGTGATGCCCGCCTCGGCGTTGCCGAGCAGCCTGAGGCACCCGCCGTGCACGCCGGCGGTGATCTTCACGTCGAAGCCCTGCTCCAGAGGCTTCAGCCAGCGCAGCGCCATGCCGATGCCCGCGTCCGCCTTGCCGGTGGCGATGGCTTCGAGCAGCTGTTCAGTCGAGCTGCCGAAATTGACGAAGTCCACGTCGAGGCCATGGCGGGCGAAGATGCCCGTCTCCTTGGCGACGGGGGCCGAGGCGGTGCAGATGGCGCTGGCGTTCCAGGCAAGCTTCAGCGGCCGCAGCGGGCCGGTGGGCGCGCTGCCGTCGGCGGCGGTCAGGCAGAGGGGGAATTGCGCGTCGATTGCGGCGCCGATGGGGGCCGGCGCGCCGAGCAGGTTCGCGGCGAGCACACGGCCTCCGACCCCGCCGATCGCCGTCGCGGCACCCGCGGCAAGTCCGTAGCGCAACAGGTGGCGACGCGAGGTGGAGCGCACGTCGTCGGAGGCGGCGGGCACGCGCTTCGAGCCAGGCGTTGGATCTGTCGGCATGGAAATCTCCGGAATCGGTTGTAAATTAAACTATATAAAATTAATCGACTTTATGTACTAATAGTCAAGCGCCACGAGCGGGCGCCGGGCGGTATTTTCTCCCCCGGGTCCGGCGATCGAGCGGGAAGCTTGTCTGTCACGATTGGCGTGAAGTGTCCGAGCCCTGTCCGGCATCGGCATTTCGGTGTTATTTCTGCTGCACCATGCTCTGCGGAAGCCTGTTCTAGGAGATGCCTGCAATGTCCGCAGCCGACACCGCCTTGATCGTGATCGACGCCCAGGAATCGTTCCGTCACCGCCCGTTCTTCACCGAGGATGGCCTCGCCGCCTATCTTGCGCGCCAGCAGGCGCTGATCGACGGCGCGCGGGACGCGGGCATTGCCCTCGTCCAGGTCTTCCACACCGCCGAGGACGGGCCCTTTTCCGAGGCATCGGGCCTGGTGCGGACGTTGGAACCGCTGCGTGTCGCGCCGGACGCGGTGTTCCACAAGCGCCGGCACAGCGCGCTGGTGGGCACCGGCCTCGATGTCTGGTTGATCGCGCACGGCATCCGTCGCGTCATCATCTCCGGCATCCGCACCGAGCAATGCTGCGAGACCACGGCGCGCCACGCATCCGACCTCGGCTACACGGTCGATTACGTGGGCGAGGCGACGCTGACCTTCCCCATGACCGATGCCGCCGGCCGCGACTGGAGCGCCGCCGAGATCCGCGCCCGCACCGAACTGGTGCTCGCCGGGCGCTTCGCCCGCATCGCCACCGTGGAGGAGGCGCTGTCGGACGCCGGGGACAAGATCGCCGCATGACCGACCCGGCTCAGCGCACGCGGGAGATTCCCGTCGTCATGGTCGTGCCGCCGCGCGCGCTGCTGCTGGATATCGCCGGACCCATGGAGGTGCTGCGAAAGGCCAATGCCGCGCAGGCGGCGGTGCGCTTCGGCCTCACCTATGTGGGGCCGTCGCCGGGCGTGGGCAGTTCCATCGGCCTCGGACTGGCCGGGATCGCGCCGCTTCCGCAGACGCTTCCTGACGGGGCCCTGGTGGTGATCCCCGGCGCCGCCGACCAGCCTGTCGGCGCCGCGCCGGACTGCCGGATGGAGGATGCGCCGCTGGAGGCCGCCATCGTGGCGTGGCTCGCCGGTGTGATCCGGCCCGGCGTGCGGCTCGTCTCCATCTGTTCGGGCGCCCTGCTGGCAGCCCGCGCCGGACTGCTGGAAGGCTATGAATGCACGACGCATTTTGCCACCATCGGCGAGCTTGTGCGTCTCGCGCCCACCGCACGGGTGCGCGAGAACCGGCTCTATGTGGACGATGGCGAGCGCCTCACCAGCGCCGGTATCACCGCCGGCATCGACCTGATGCTCCATATCGTTGCGCGGGAGGCCGGCCATGGGGCGGCGCTGGCGGTCGCCCGTTATCTGGTCGTCTATCTGCGGCGCGGCGGCGCCGACCCCCAGCTCTCGCCCTGGCTGGAGGGCCGCAACCACATTCACCCCGCCATCCACCGCGCGCAGGATGCGGTCGCCACCGACCCGGCCCGCGACTGGTCGGTCGAGGCGCTGGCCCGTATCGCCGTGACCAGCCCGCGCAATCTCTCCCGCCTGTTCAACGCTCATGCCGGCATGAGCGTCACCGAATATGTGAACCGGATGCGGGTCGCGCTGGCGCGGGAACTTGTCATCGGCTCGCGCCTCGACCTGGAGCATGTGGCCGAGCGCGCGGGTTTTGCCTCGACCCGGCAGTTCCGCCGGGCCTGGTCCCGGCTCCACGACGGACCTCCCAGCCGGATGCGGACGGGCCCGTCCTGATGTTCGATCTTCACCCCCACCGAACCGGCACCTTTCCGGGCAGGGAGGCGCATCTCCTCGAACGCGACGGGCAGGTCGTCGGGCGGTTCCGTGAGCGTTCCGTCACCTTGAGCACGGACGCCGGCCTACGCCTCCGGGGTCGGGTGGACGGACAGGCACGGCACCAGCCCTTCCGGAATGGGAACGCTGGCCCCATGGGTGCGCCCGTGGGCGATGAGTTTCGGCAGTACATGGGTGTGCGGGCCGTCGGGGCTGACGCCTCCGGGCGGAGGGATCGGCTGGAACACCTCGATGCGCCCGAGGGCGGAGGCGAACACGCGGTGCGGGCTGTGCTCCACCATCGCCGCCATGAGGCCGGGTGCCACGAAGGCGGGCGTTCCTTCGGCGGCGCTCAGCGCGGCAATCAGAGCCGGGGCACGGGTGCGCACGCAGGTCTCAACGCTCGCAAGGCCGAGGCCGAGATCGAACAGCAGGGCGTCGCGATCCTCCTCCCGCAGGGCGTCCGTGTCGGGGCCGATCCGCGTCACCACCCCGCGGCCGGCGCGGGCGGCGGCGCCCTCGGGCAGGCAGGCTGCGCGCGCCCGCACCCGCCGCTCGGCGTGGCGGGACGGCATCGCGTAATCCACGAGCACCGTGGCGGGATGGCGCCGGACCGCAAGGCCGCCGCGCGCCGTGACGACCGTCAGGACATCCGCCCCGGTCTCGATGGCGGCCGCCTCGCCGGGATCGCGCATGAATTCGGCGATGGCGCCGAAGATGCCGAGGCTCCAGCCGGTGCGTGGGTCGAGCGCGTGGCGCGTCAGGGCGTCGAATGGATCTTGGATCATCGGATCTTGGATCATCGGGTTTGGGGTCATGCCTCGGGCTCCTTGCGGTCGGGCGCCCGGTCGTGGCGGCGCCAGGGCAGGATGAAGGGCTCCCCGCCGAATTCCCCGCGCTCCAACGTGACGCCATAGGCCTCGGCGACGCGATCCGCCGTAAGCACGGCGGCGGGCGGACCCTCGGCGATGAGTCCGCCGCCCTTCATCAGGGCGAGGCGATCGCAGAAGCGGGCGGCGAGGGTGAGGTCGTGCAGCACCGCCACCACCGCGGTGCCGGCGCGGGCGGTGGCGCGCAGCAGCTCCATCACCTGCAATTGGTGGTAGGGGTCGAGGGCCGCCACCGGCTCATCGGCGAGCAGCACGGGGGCTTCCACCGCCAGCGCGCGGGCGAGCAGCAGGCGGGCCCGCTCGCCGCCGGAGAGGGAGCCGGCGGACCGTCGTCGCAGGGGCGCCAGTTCCACCGCATCCATGGCCCGTTCGGCGGCGGCATCCACGCCGGCGGCGCCGTGGGGCAGCCGGCCCAGCGCCACCACCTCCTCCACCGGGAGGGGCCAGTGGATGCGCCCATTCTGCGGCAAATAGGCGAGGGTGCGGCCCAATGCGCGACGGCCGATATCGTCCGCCGTGCGCCCGCCATAGGTGACCGTGCCGGAGGCGAGCGGATCGAGGCCGGCGAGGGCGCGCAGCACGCTGGTCTTGCCCGCGCCGTTGGGGCCGATGAGGCCGAGCATCTCGCCCGGCCGCGCGGCGAGGGAGAAGTCGCGCACCACCAGTGCGCCGCCGCGCTTGACGCTGATGTGGCGCGCCTCCAGCATCATTCGCCGTCCACCTTCAGGTGCCGCAGCAAGGCGAGGAAGAAGGGTGCGCCGATGAGGGCGGTGACCACCCCGAGCTTCAGCTCGGGCCGGGTCGGAATGAGCCGCACCGCGATGTCGGCCCCCAGCGTCAGCGCCGCGCCGGCCAGCCCGCTCGCCAGCAGCAAGCGTCCGGGCCGATGGCCCACGAAGGGCCGCATGAGGTGGGGCATCACGAGGCCCACGAAGCCGATGGCGCCTGCCACCGCTACACTCGCCCCCACAGCCATCGCCGTGCCGCCGATGACAAGGAGCCGCACCCGGCGCAGGGGAAAGCCGAGGCTCGCCGCCGCATCCTCGCCGAGGGTCAGCGCATCGAGGGCGCGGCCGGTGGTGAGCACCAGTGCCCAGCCCACCGCCATGAAGGGTAGGGCCAGCGCCACATGGGCGAGGCTGCGATCCGACAGCGAGCCCATGAGCCAGAACACCACCTCCAGCGCCGCATAGGGGCTGGGGGCGAGGTTCAATGCCAGCGCGGTGAGGGCGCCGGACAGGCTGCTCAGCGCCACGCCGGCGAGGATCAGCGTGGCGGTGCCCGCGCCCCGTCCGGCCAGTGTCAGCAGGAAGGCGGTCGACAGCCCCGCGCCGATGAGGCCGCCCAGCGGAAGGGCCAGGGCGAAGGCGGAGGAGAAGCCGAAATAGAAGGCCACCACCGCGCCCAGCGCCGCCGCGCCCGAGACGCCCACCACGCCGGGATCGGCCAGCGGGTTGCGCATGAGCCCCTGCAGCGCCGCGCCGGTGATGCCGAGGCTGAAACCGACCGCCGCCCCGAGGATGGCGCGCGGCAGGCGCAGCTCGGCGAGCACCAGGGCCGGCAGGGTCTGCCGCCCGGCGGCGAGATCGGCGATCGCGGCTCCAAGGTCGATGGGCGCACGGCCCACCGCCACGGAGGCGGCGAGCAGCACGGCCACGCCGGTGCAAAGGGCGGCGATCAGCAGAGTGTGGGACATGGGGGGAACGGTCATCGGGCCGCCGGTGCCGGCACGGCGGGCATGGCGGCTTGGATCGCCGGTCGGCTGAAGGCTGGCGCCGACGGGCGCGCCCCGTGCGGGGCGTCGGGCGCCGTCGCCTGTGTCGCTGCCTGGGTCGCCCCTTCCATTGCTCTTTGCGCGGCCTCCGCCAGCCGCTCCGCCGCCTGCGCCAGCTCGGGTCCGGCGCAGGCCCACAGGCGGATGGGCAGGGCCACGGATCGTCCCGTGCTGCGGAAGGATGCGAGCGCGGGGTGGGTGAGCAGATCGTCCGCCAGCGAAGGCGGCGCGTCGGGCGCGGCGTTCACCACCAGCACGTCGGGCTGGGCCCAGACCACCTCTTCGAGCGACAGCTGGCCGAGGCGGTCGGTGGAGAGCCGTGCCGCCAGATTGTCGAGGCCGGCCCGGGCCATCACCTCGCCGGGCAGGGAGCCCCGGCCGGCGGTGAAGCCGTTGGGCCGCAGCACGATGGCCGAGGGCGGCCGCGCCACCGGTGGCGGCAGGCGGGCAAAGGCCGCCTCCATCTGCCCCACCAGCGCCTCGCCCCGCGCCTTCGTGCCGAGGCGCGCGGCGACGAGCCGGATCTGGGCATAGGCCTCGTCCAGGGTCTGCGGCACGCCCAGCTCCAGCACATCGAGGCCGAGGCGCCGCAGCAGGGCGGTGGTGGTGCGGGTGGTGAAGGCGCCGACGATGACGAGGTCCGGCGCCAGCGGCACGATCTCTTCCGCCAGGCCCCGGTTCACCGGCACCTCTTGCGCCAGGGCCGCCACGTTGGAGCTGCGGGGATCGCGGGCGAGAAAGGTGACGGACGCCACCTGTCCCGGGTCCGCGAGGCGCAGCACCAGTTCGTCCGCGCAGAGGTTGAGCGAGGCGACGCGCGCGGGCTTGGCCTGCGCGGCGCTGGCGCAGAGCATGAGGACGAGGAGCGCCGCCGCCAGCTGTTTCATGCCGTCCTCAATAGGTGAGCCGGAGCCCGCCATAGGCGCCGAAGCCCGGAGCGAGGAAGCCGTTGGGGTTCTCGTAGGTCTGGTCAAACAAATTGTCGATGCGCGCGAATACCATGGCATGGGTGGTGAGCTTGTAGTTGGCGGCAATATTGACCACCGTATAGCCCGGCTGGTCGATGTAATCCGCCGTGAGCCGCACGATGTCCCACCAGGACGAGGCGTAGACCAGGCTCGCCGAGAGGTCGAGCTCGTCGGTGGGCCGCCAGCCCAGCGTCACGCTCACCTTGGTATTGGGGCGGCGCAGCGGAGTGCAGGAGGTGATGTCGATGGGCGCGCAGGCGGCGCCGAACGGCTGGCCCACCGGCATGTAGCCCACCACATGGGTGTAGGTGTAGTCGACCCGCACATCGATGCGGTCTGTCACCGCCACCGCGACGAAGGTCTCCGCGCCCTGCGTGGTGGCGCTGGAAATATTGACGTTCTGGTAGGTGGCGGGATCATAGCTGATGAGGTTGGTGATGTCGTTGTGGAAATAGGTGGCGCCGAAGGTCACCCGCCCGCCCCACAGCTGCTGCTCGAAGCCGGCATCGTAGCCCGTGCTCTCCTCGGGCTTGAGCTCGGCATTGCCGTAATAGGGCGCGTAGAGCTGGTAGAGCGAGGGCGCCTTGAAGCCGGTGCCGTAGCTCGCCTTCAGCTTGGTTCCCGTCTCCGGGAACAGAAGGGCGGGGGCGAGGCGGAAGGTGGTGTGGTCGCCGAAGGTGTCGTCATCGTCGTAGCGGATGTTGGCCGCGCCGAAGAAACGCTCGCCGAGGGAGCCCTGGACCTCGCCATAGGCGCCGGTGTTGCCGGTGGAGGCGTCCATTTCGGTATAGGCGGTCCGGGAGGTCATCCCCTCGTTGCGCCGCTCCAGGCCCATGAGCAGGTTCTGCCCCGGCGCGAGGGCAAGGTTCGAGCGCAAGTAATAGATCTGCCGGTCGCCTTCATACTGCCCGTTCACCGCGGTGTTGGGGCCAGAGGTGGGGTTCGACGTGGTCATGGCGCTGGCGCCGAAGGTGGTGACGAGGTGATCGTCGAACGCGTTCCACACCCCCTCGCCCTTGGTGAAGAACATGCTGGCGAGGCTGGTGGAGGTTTCCGCCGCGGGGATGCCCTCATAGGTCGGCGGCGGATAGGTGTCCGGCGTGAAGGCGAGGCGGCTGTCGATGTAGCGGGCGATGAAATTGACCGCGAGCGCATCCGCCGCCTGATAGTCGAGGCGGGTGGAATAGGTCCAGTTGTCGTAGGCGTTGGAATGGGTGGGGTAACCGAACGGCACCAGATTTTGTGGCGTCACCGGAATGTCGGTGGACGAAAAATGCGTGACGTTGAAGGAATAGGCGAGCTTGTCCGTGGACCCGCTCAGCGCCGCCGCCTGGTTGAAGGTGCCGAGCGCGCCGCCCTCCACATGGCCCGTGACCTTGGCCGGCCCGTCGCCCTTCTTGGTGGTGACCGAGATGACGCCGCCGATGGCGTCCGAGCCGTAGAGGCCGCTCTGGGGGCCGCGCAGCACCTCCACGCGGGCCAGGTCGGTGGCCAGCAGCTGCCCGAAATCGAAGGCGCCGTTGGGCGTGGAGGGATTGCCGGCGTCGATGCCGTCGATCAGCACCTTCACGTGGTTGGAATTGGTGCCGCGGATGAACACCGAGGTCTGCCCGCCCGGCCCGCCGGTCTGCACCACATTGAGCCCCGGCAGGGACTGGAGCACATCGGGCAGGGTGCGCTGCTGGCGGCGCTCGATATCCTCGGCGGTGACGACGCTGACCGAGCTTGCGACCTCGTTCTCCGGGGTCGGGATGCCGGTGGCGCTGACCACCAGTTCCGGCAGGTCGATGGCGTTCTGGTCGTCGGTGGACTGGGCCAGGGCGGGGGTGCTGGCGCAGGCAAGCAGCAGAAGCGCGGGAGCGAGACGCCCGGGGGCGAGGTGCAACTTGGCGCAACGCAATGGGATGCGAACGGCGCGCGCGGCGCCGGCAGTCGGGCAGGGGAGGGCGGCAGGCATGAGGCCTCGGCGGGACGAGTGGTCCGTCACCGCGAACGAGGCATCCCCGCGGCAAGAAAGCCGCCGGGATCAACCACCATCAGGACACCCCGCCCAATGTGCTCGCGCGTGACCACGGCTGACGGCAGGTCTCCTGGCTCACGGGTCATTGTCCTTCCTGCCGCCTTCCCAGACCGTGAGGCCCAGTGGCTGATGGCAGAGGACTCGCCGCTTACAGTTGCGGGGGCAGCCGCGGCATCGCCGGTTGCCCGACTCACCGCGTTCCCTTTTGATCCCTTGCGGGAACCGTCGCTTATGACGCTAGCGTGTGCGGTCTGGAGGCGTCAACCGGTAACTTGTGAGCCTGGCAGGGCTGGCTGCAGTGGCGATGTGGACCACCCTCTCACTCCGTCATAGAGCCCGCGCCCGCCGGACGCGCCCGGTGTCACTGCTCGGCGTCGGAGGTGGTGGTGGTGAGGAGCACGTCCTTGTCGCCCTCGATCTCATAGAGTGCGAAATCGCGGCTCTTCAGCATGCCGTTGGGCAGGAAGTCGGCCGAGGAACTGGCGCCGTCGTAGTTGATGGCCTTGCCTTCCGCCAGCAGCTTGGCGCCCTGCGCGAAGGTGGTCACGCGCGCACCGGGGCCGTTCGCCACCTTCATGATGTGCTCGGCGATCCTTGGACCTTCCGTGGACCTGGCGCTGGCGATGCCGAGCAGCAGCAGGTTGATTTCGTCATAGGCGGCGCATCCATACGGATTCTGCACCTGCCCATTGGGTTTGAGACCCACGAGGTCGAGGTAGGCGTCGTAGGTGTCCTTGCCCACCGGCGGCACGGGCGAGCCGTGCAGGATGCCGTTGGCGGCGGTACCTACCGCCTGCTTGAACTGGGGGCCGACGGCGAAGGACAAGGCGAAGACCTTGCCCTGGTAGCCGCCGCGCACCAGCTCGCGATACACCGGCGTGAGGTCGGTGACATAGCCGGCGAGGAACAGGGCCGGCGCCCCGGAATTGATCAGGCGTTCCGCCTCGGCGCGATAGGAGACCTGGTTCGGATTGTAGTAGAGCGGCTCGCCGACGATCTTGCCCCCCACCTTCTCCAAAGCCTTGCTGAAGCTCTCTCCCATGGAGGCCGCGAAGTCGTTCTTCGGGCCGGCGAAGGCGATCTTCAGCTCGCCGCGCTTGGCGGCGAGATCGGCCAGCGCCACGGACCAGGCCTTGTTGAGCGGCTGCAGGTTGAAGCACAGGCCCTTCTTGTCGCCGTTCGGCAGGGTGTCGGACGAGCCGGTGAAGATCTGGACGACGTTGGCTTCCTGGCACAGCGGCATGATCCCGAGCGTCACGGACGAGGCCCAGGTGCCGATGATGGCGCTGACCCGGTCGGCGTCGATCATCTTGCGTGCGGCGCGCACCGCAGCCTCGGGATTGGTCTCGGAATTCTCGGAGATGAGCACCACCTGGCGGCCGAGCACACCGCCCTGCTTGTTCACGAGGTCAACCACCGCCTTGTGCGCCTGCACCTTCTCCGGCCCGTAAGGTCCGCCACCGCCGGACAGCGGCACGAGGCTGCCGATCTTGATGGGCTCGGACTGGGCGAGGCCGTGGCGCAGCAGCGCCGGCGCGGCGACGGCGAGGGTCGATCCGGTGAGGAACAGCCTGCGTGTGACGTCCATGACCATTATCCTTTCAGTGCGGGGCGGCGGGTGGCGGGCATGACGGGGGTGTGCCGGGGCTCGGGCAGCAGCCCCTCGGGGCGGAAGCGGATGACGAGGATCAGCACCGTGCCGATGACGATGAAGCGCAGCGCCGACACCTGCTCGGCATCAAGGAAGCCGAGCCATGGGGTCAGGAACCGGCTGCCCTCGTAGATGGTCACCACGGCCAGCGCCCCGACCACGGCGCCGCGCATGTTGCCCGGCCCGCCGACGATGACCGACATCCACACCAGGATCGCCACCGGGGTGGTGAAATTGTCGGGGGTGATGGTCTGCACGTAGTGCGCATAAAGCGAGCCGGCGGCGGCCATGAGCATGCTGCCGATCACGAAGGACTGGAGGCGGTAGACAAAGACGTTCTTGCCCAGGGTGGCCGGCACCAGTTCGTCTTCGCGGATGGCGCGGAGCACCCGGCCATAGGGCGTTCCGGCCAAGCGCAGCATGAGCGCGAGGGTGACGGCCACCCCGGCCAGGACGACGCCGAGCACCATCCACGCATTGGCCGTGCGCCCGAAATCGGCGAGGACGGGGCGCGTCATGATGAGCAGTCCCTTGGGGCCGCCGGTCAGCCAGTCCTCGTTGTTGAAGATGAGCCGGACGGTTTCGGCGAACCCCAGGGTGACGATGGCGAGGAAATCGCCGGACAGGCGCAGGCAGAGCAGCGCCAGCAGCCCCCCGGCGACCGCCCCGGTCGCCATGGCCACGGCGAGGCCGCCGACGAAGGGGGCGTGGAAGCTCTCGGTGGCGATGCCGCTCGCATAGGCGCCGAGGCCGAAGAAGCCCACCACGCCGAAATTGACGAGGCCGGTGAGCCCGAACTGCAGGTTCAGGGCAAGCGCCAGGATGACGTAGATCCCGGCAATGGTGAGGATGGCGACGAGATAGGCATCCATGGCGCTTACTTTCGATCCACCGCGATGCCCAGCAGGCCCTGGGGGCGCAGCAGCAGCACGAGGGCGATCACCACGAAGCCGACCGCGCCCTTGTAGGTCGGCGTGAAGTGGGCAGCGGTGAGTTCTTCCGCGAGGCCGATCACGACGGCGCCGATCGCCGCTCCCAGCGGCGAGCCGAGCCCGCCGACGATGGCCGCCGCGATCACCGGAATGGCGATGGCCCAGTTGAGGTTGGGATCGATGGCAAGGTCCACGCCCACGAGCGTGCCCGACAGGCCGAACAGGGCGCCGGCGACGATCACCCCGAAGGCTTCCACTCCAGGCACCGGCAGGCCGCGCACATTGGCGAGGGACGGATTGTCCGCCACCGCCCGCAGGGCCCGGCCGATGGGCGTGAAGGTGAGCAGCGCGCCCACGGCCAGGGTGGCCACCAGCGATATGGCGATGACCGCAAGAGTCTCCTTCGGCACCCGGAGGCCGGCGAACATCAGCGGACCGGTGAGCGGCAGGTCGAAGCCCTTCACCTGGGCGCCGAAGCAGAAGCGGACGATGTTCTCGATCACGAAGGACAAGGCGATGGACACGAGGAGCAGCGTGCCGCCGCTCCGCCCGCGCAACGGCCGGAAGACCACCCGGTCGCTGAGGGCCACAGCGCCGGCGCACACGCCCATGGCGCCCACACCCCCGGCCCAGAGCGGCAGGCCGAGGGGTGCGTTCAGCGTCCAGGCGGCGAAGGCGCCCACGGTGACGAAGCCGCCGGCCGCGAAATTGGCGTAGCGGAACAAGGTGAAGATCAGCGTGAAGGCGACCGCCGCCGGCGCGAGGATGGCCGCGGTGGCAAGCGCATTGATGAACATCTGCATCAGGCAGCCTCTCCGAAGAAGAGAGCGCCGAAGTCGGGCTCCTGGGCCAGAACTGCGGCGCTGCCGGCCCGGACCACCCGGCCGTCCACGAGGACCAGGGCCCGGTCCGCCCGCTCAAGGGCCGCGCGGGCGTTCTGCTCGACGATGAGGATGCCGAGGGCGGCCGCGGCGGCGAGCTGGCGCAGCACGTCCAGCATTTCGCCGACCAGCAGGGGCGAAAGGCCGGCGGTGGGCTCGTCCACCAGCAGCACCCGGGGGCGGGCCATCAGCGCCATGGCGAGCGCCACCATCTGCCGCTGGCCGCCGGACAGGCCGCCGGCCCGCTTGTGCATGTAGGGGCGCAGGGTGGGCAGCAGCGCCGTCACCTCCTCGCGCCGCTGCGCGATGTCCTTGCAGCCCCAGGCGCTGACCGACAGGTTCTCGCTGACCAAGAGGGTGCGGAAGACGTTGCGGTCCTGCGGCATGAAGACTGCGCCGGCCTGGGCGCGGGCCGCCGGCGAGAGCGGGGCCAGGTCCCGGCCGTCCAGCGTGAGCGTGCCGCCGGTCACCTTCGCCACCCCTGCGATGGACTTGAGCAGGGTCGACTTGCCGGCTCCGTTCGGCCCCACGAGGGCGACCATCTCGCCGGGGGCGACCTCAAAATCGACGCCGTGGACGATGTCGCCACCGCCATAGCCGGCGCGCAGGTTCTGAAGGCGCAGCAGGGTCATGCGGCCTGTCCCAGATAGGATTCGATGACGGCGGGATTGGCGGAGACGTGGGCGAAGCTGCCCTCCGCGAGCACGCGGCCGGCGGCCATCACCACCACGCGCGAGGCCAGGGCGCGGATGAACCCGATATTGTGCTCGATGATCACGAAGGTCTTGCCGTGTTCGTGGTTGAGACGCTGAATGAGCAGCGCGATCTCTTCCACCAGATGCGGCGCCACGCCGGCGGCGATCTCGTCGAGGAGGATGGTGTCCGCCCCTGCCATCAGGCAGCGCGCCAGCTCCAGCAGCTTCTTCTGCCCGCCCGAGAGATTGGATGCGGGCTTGGCCTCGTGGTCCGAGAGCGAGACCTGGGCCAGGACCTCGCGGGCCCGTTCGGTGGCGGCGCGCTCGTCGCGGCGCACGGCGGCGGGATGGAAGAGCGCGCCCGTCAGCCGCTCGCCGGCATTGGCGGGGGCGGCGAGGAGCACGTTCTCCAGGACCGTGAGCTTGTCCAGCTCGCGGGCGAGCTGGAAGGTGCGCACCAGGCCCAGCCGGGCGAGGCGGTGGGGCGGAAGGCCGGTCGCCTCGACGCCGTTCACCACGAGACGCCCGGCATCGGGCTTGAGCACGCCGGACATGAGGTTGAACAGGGTCGTCTTGCCGGCCCCGTTGGGGCCGATGAGGCCGAGGATCTGTCCCGGTTCCACGAGGAAGGAGACGCCATCCACGACGGTGACGCCGCTGAAGCGCCTGGTGAGCCCGTTGGCTTCGATGCGGGGCCTGT